>DASWLV010000141.1:0-36213 GCA_036400075.1 Pyrinomonadaceae bacterium | reverse complement strand
AAATTCCCGCCGGAATATTTATATATACGTTTGTTTCCGAAGGATGGATTTCGCCCGTTTCCTCCGGGTAAAAATTTTCTCGATAAGCGGGAGAAAGCGGATTGCAGCTAAAAATATATTTCAAATCGGTGAGCAGCAATTCCTGATGCTGCTGCTCGTGATTCAAGCCGAGAATGATTAAATCTTTGATTTCTTCGGATAAATCATGCCTGAGAAATTCGAGCATTTGCTCGTCAACGTATTTTCGATATTGAAAAACTTCCCGCACGGTCGGGCGTGGCAAATCGCCGCGATTATTCCGCGCGGTTCGCTCGCCGATTGAATTGTAATAGCTGTTGAAAAGAAAACCGAAATCGGGATTGAACTCGCTGTAACCTTCTACGAATTTCTTTAAAATCATTTCCTCGAAAAACCAGGTTGTATGAGCGATGTTCCATTTCGGCGGGCTTACGTCAACGATTGGCTGCGGAATGTAATCTTCCGTTTCGAGCGGCGCGCAGATCGCTTCCGAATGTTTTCTCACAGAGAAATAAAACTGTTCGAGCGATGCGGATTTTTGCGGATAAGTGCCTTGCATATTTTTATTAAAACAAAACAAAGACAAATAAGAAAAGCCAACTAAAGCGAACTCTTATATTTTAAATAGTCTCTATTTTGTTCTTCCCATATAAGCATTACGATAAAAAACGATAAAAATCTCTTTATCTTTGATTCTTAATTAATTGTTCTTGACTTTCTTTTTTGTTGGTGCTAAAAAAATAGCACATGCTAAAAAAACAGCACGGTCTTAAGCAGATTTCTTCGGTAAGCGATAATTTGATGAACCACAAAGCACAATATACTCTTTCGCGGCGCGAGCAGCAGATTATGGACATTATTTACAGTCGCGGAACAGCTACTGCAAGCGAAGTAATGGAGAGTTTGCCGGATCCGCCGAGCTACTCGGCTGTGCGCGCTCTGCTGCGCGTGCTCGAAGAAAAGGGGCATTTGCGGCATACGCAGGACGGGCAGCGTTATGTTTATTCGCCGATCGTAGCGCGTGAGCGGGCAAAACATTCGGCTTTGCGGCGAGTGCTGAAAACTTTTTTTGACGATTCGGCGGAAGAAGCTGTGGCTGCTTTGCTCGACATCTCGCAGGAGCGTCTTTCCGATGACGAATTAGAGCGCCTTGAGCAGCTCATCAAGCAAGCCAGAAAGGAAGGGCGCTAGTGTGATGAATGGCTTTTGGAATCTGTTAACGCAATATGACAGTTTTGAATTCCTAACGCTGCTTGCATTAGCGGCGGGGAAGGCGACTATCCTGCTTGCTTTTGTCGCCCTGCTTTGTTTGGCTTTTCGTCGCTCTTCAGCCGCAACTCGTCATCTGCTTTGGACGCTGATGCTGTGTGCTTCGCTTCTAATACCATTCATCTCTTATGTAAAGAGTTGGGAGCTGCCGATTTTGCCGGCTCAAACATTAGCGCAGAGCGCAACGGAAGCGAGAGAATCAAAGGTAAATGAGCCACTGCTTATTATGCCGGAGGCGCAATTGCCGCAAAAATTATCAAATTCATTAGAGGCAGGCGACGGTATAAAAAAGAAATCTGAATTTAAAACGAATGCAGAATTTTCAGAAGGGATTCAGCTTATACCGAACACATCGGAATTGGAAGCACAGCCGCAAGAAAATGTGACATCGCTTTTTCAGCAATCGGTGAACTGGATTTTGATTGTTTGGTTTGCCGGGATGCTGCTGCTTTTATTCAGATTGTTAGTCGGATTGACTGCTACAAATTTTCTTGCAAGCCGAGCCGCCGATTTTAAAGATGCTGCATTAAACGAGTTGTTTTCGTCCCTTCTAATTGAACTGAACTTGAAAAGTAAAGTTCGGCTTCTTCGCAGCGAGCGCACGTTGATGCCGGTTGTTTGCGGGGTTTTTCGTCCGGCAGTGTTGTTGCCCGCGAACGCCGATGATTGGTCGAAAGAGCGGCAAAGAATGGTCTTGCTTCACGAGTTGACGCACGTTGCGCGGCGAGATTGTTTGGCGCAACTGCTGGCGCAAACCGCTTGCGCGTTTTACTGGTTCAACCCGCTCGTTTGGTATGCGGCGCGTCGGTTGCGCGTTGAACGCGAGCAAGCCTGTGACGATTACGTGCTGAGCATTGGAGCAAAACCTTCGGATTACGCGCACCATCTGTTGGAGATCGCGCGTTCGATAAAGGAGAATTCCGTTTTCGAATGGTCACAAACAGCGACGGTTGCGATGGCGCGACAATCTCAATTGGAAGGGCGTCTTCTCGCAATTCTCAGAAAGGAAGGGAACCGTCAGGCGATGTCCCGCACGACGACCGTGACTGTCATCACATTAATCTGCGTTTTGCTTCTGCCGTTGGCGGTGATTCGCCCGACAGCGATTAGCGCGCAGAATCCCCAATTATCTGAAAATGCTTCAAACTCTAAAACAGGTTTCGCAGAGCTAACGCCTCTTAATTCGTTTCCATCATCCGATTTTAATGATGAAGCGGTATCACGGGAAACAGTTAAAAAGCAAGAAAACAGCATTGTCGCGAATAATAATCAGCAGGCAGAACCAAGTTTAACTAATTCACAAATTGAAGGCGGCACGAAACGCGATCTCGCACAGGACGACATTGAACGTGATGTCGAGCGAGACGTTTCGGAAGATACCGCACAGCAAAACGTCGCCGGCGCGCAAACGCCGGAGGTTAATTCTCAAAACGGCTTAGTATCCAATCCTTTTACAAATGCCAAATTTGAAGAGAAACGAAAACCTGAAGCGCAGGAAAAATCGGGCGATTTTATAGATGAAATGGCTTCCGTCGGCTATACGAATCTGACGGTTGACGAACTGATAAAACTGAAAACGTCAGGCGTCACGGCGGATTATGTTAAAAATTTGCGGGCGCTTGGTTTTGCCAATCTTACGGTCAAAGAGCTTGCGTCAATGGGAGTTCACGAGGTCACGCCGGCTTACATTCAGGCAATCCGCTCATCAGGTTACAACAATTTGTCCGCGAGAGGTTTAACCACCTTCCGCACTCATAATATTAAGCCCGAATACATCAGAACCCTGCGCGATGCGGGCTACGGCAATCTGGATGCGAGACAACTGATTCAGTTTGCGGTTCACGGAGTTACGCCCGCTTTCATCGGCGGAATTCGTGCGGCAGGCTACGGCAATTTGTCTCCTAAAGAACTCGTCTCTTTGCGAGTTTACGACGTTAATCCTGAATTTATTCGCAAAGCTCGAAGCCGTTTGGGAGAGCTTACTCTGAAACAAATTATCTCTCTCAAAAATGTAGGCGGTATTGACGACGATAAAGACAAGGATAAAGACAAAGATAAAGATAAAGACCAAGGATAAATATTGGAATCGAAGGAGTTTAATTATGCAGAAAGTTCAAGCAAACATTGATAAGTTTTTTAGCAGGAATCCGCAGTTCAGACGTTATGCGGGCTGGTTACTGATAATCACCTTTGTTGTCTTTTCATCCCTCGTCGTTGTTAACGCGGAAGAGGCAAGTTTTATCGGTGCAAATAACTCCGCACAGACTGCGATTTCGGGAGAATGGCTCGCAGATTTCAGCCGCAAGAATCAGGACGAAGTTCAATTCACAACCACGCGCCGTTCGGAGCGTGGCGGTCAGAACAACACGAGCGACGGCATTTTGCTCAGTGAACTGCAAGGTCTAACGCGCGAACAAGCGCTCGGTGCGAGAACGGACGTTAATTTTAGGATCGTGCGCGAAGCCGGAACTTTCATTTGCGAAGGCTTTTTCCGGGCGGGCAAAGGAGCCGGGCATTGGACTTTAACGCCCAATCAGAGCTTCGTGTCGGCAATGCGCAGCCGCGGATACGATAATCTGACCGAAGACAATCTGTACTCCGCCGCCCGTTTCGACATTACAACTAAATCCATTGACGATTTAAAATCCGCCGGATACGACCGCCTTTCGTTCAAAGAACTGGTTGAGGCGAACATCTTCGATGTCACGCCGGAATTCATCCGGGAGATGAAATCAGCCGGATTTGAAAATTTAACTCTCAAACAACTCGTCGAAGCTCGCATTTTTAAAGTTGACAGCCAATTCGTCAAGGAAGTCGAGGCGATGGGTTTTGGACGCCAACCGTTGAAAGTGCTGGTGGAAATGCGGATTTTCAATATCACGCCGGAATTCATCAGCCGGATGCGCTCTATCGGTTTTGAAAATCTTTCGCACAGGGAACTAATGGACCTCAGCGTTCACAGCGTCACGCCCGAATTCATCAATGCTATTAAAGCCGAAGGCTTTTCTTCAATCTCGCCGCGCCAGGCGGTAGAGCTGAAAATTCACGGAGTTGACGGAGAATTCATCCGCCGCGTAAAGGCAAAAGGCTATGCGGATGTGACGTTAAAGCAGCTTGTCAATCTTCGGATTCACGACATCGTTAAATAACTGATAAATCACAATAAACATAAATCGGGGAGACAGTTTTATGAAAAACATTCAAACAACGGCGTATCGGCTCTTCAAAAAAACAGCGATGTCCTTGGCATTTATTGTCACAGCACTAAGCATTTCCGCTCAGGGTTTTGTCACCGCAAGCGGCGAAAGCGATTTGATGACGGCGCAAACGGCGCAAAATGCGCTTTCCGGCGAATGGACTGCCGAATTCAAAAGAAGCAAGATTGGTGAAATACACTTTACATTTCACCGCCGCTCCGAAAAAGGCGGCATTAGTATGACGGGCAATACTCTTTCGCTCAATGAGTTTCAAGGTCTAACTCAGGAAACCGCATCTTCCGCGAGGGCAAACGTCAACTTCAATATCGTCCGCGAAGCCGGAACGTTTGCCTGCGAAGGCTTTTTCCGCGAAGGCAAAGGCGCTGGATTCTGGACGCTGACTCCGAATCAAAGTTTCGTTTCGGCGATGCGAAGTCGCGGATACGAGAGCTTGACGGATGAAGATTTGTTAAGAGCGGCTTTGCATAATCTGACGACAAAATATGTTGACGACTTGAAATCTGCGGGTTATGAGCGCTTGGATTTTAAACAGCTCAACCGGGCAGCCACGCATAACATCACCCCGCAATTCATCCGCGAGATGCAATCTGCCGGTTATCAAGGCTTAACAATGGATGAGTTGATACGCGCGCGGAATCACAATATTAACGGAGAATACGTCAAAGATGTGCGGGCAATGGGTTTCGACAAACAACCGCTGGAGAAGCTTATTCGTTTGCGGAATCACGAAATTACGCAGGAATTTATTAACCAGATGCGCTCCGCCGGTTTTGAAAATCTTTCGATTGAACAATTAATACGGCTCAAAAACCACAACATCACAGCGGATTTTGTTAACGACGTGAAAGCCGAAGGTTACGCTCAAATCTCCCCGGAAACGGCTGTGCGGCTCAAAAATCATAATGTTGACCGAGATTTTATCCGCCGCGTCAAAGCCAAAGGCTTTACGGACATCAGCCTGGAGCAAATTATCCGGCTTCGCAACCATAATATTGTCCAATAATTTCTATCTTTGCTTAAACAGCCGGAGCGTTTGCTCGTCCGTGCGCTCCGGCTCAAAACCTTAAAATTCGAGAAACGTTTGCCCTAAAACTCATTAGAACTGTGTTTTAGAATTGAAGCTTTCTCCGCGTCTCAAACATTAATCTTTAAATAAAATCATCGTTTTAACGTGATTGTAAGGGAGTCGAAGAATTTCCGTGCGCCTATTTTATGAAAATCACAACTGCCGTAAGCTTTATTTTTCTGTGTCTGTTAAATTCTTTCGCCCAAACAACTGCGAGAGAAGTGCCTGTTCCCGCAGCCCCGCCGGGACGATTTAGATTATCACGGCTGCAATCCTTTCACGGGAGCGAATAAACCGGGATTTCGCGGCAACGGTCGCACGTTTTTCATCAAAGCGTCGTATCTTTTCCGCAAGAGCTTTTAGAATTAAGCAGCTTAAAAAAATCTGATAATAAGTTTATGTCGGTTTCCAAAATAGGAAATATTTGTTAGTATTTCTTCTTTCGAGGCGTTTGGGTTGTGAAAGCGGATTTTAATGCCGTTTGGTAAATAAATCAAAACCGTAAAGGCTATAAATAGAATAATTTGCCACCTTAGCTCAGTTGGTAGAGCATTCGATTCGTAATCGAAAGGTCGTCGGTTCGACTCCGACAGGTGGCTCCATAAAACCTTAGTACAATTACCGACTTACAGCATACCTGTGAAATGCGCTGTAGGTCGTTTTTGTATTTAGTCACACTTTCAGTCCCACATTCAAGTTTTAAGTCACATCTTTATTCCAATCCTAAGTTTGTTTCTGAGCAGGCTCGTTGCACAAATAAAGCTTTCAGATGCACTCAGTGTGGATACCGCTAAACACAAAATCATGTGCAGAGTAAATTCCGAGAATCAGACAAATCAAAATGCTGGGGAAAACTTGTAGAAGGTATAAAACTGAGAAAAGTCTGTTCCAGATTATTACTTTTATGTGTACGAACATATCTTTAAACCGGCGGAATGATTAACACCAACAATTATGAACTCGATACCGAGCCGCTGAATTTAGCTACAGGATATACGGAGGGCACGAACAGCTTGCGCCTCAGCAATATTTTTAAGCTTCCCGTCAAAGGATTGCCCTTCGGTCTCGGCTACTCGACTGCTGGAGATTTGGTTAAATTTTTAACGTTGCATTACTAAATAACAAATTACTCAGGACAAAATCACTTGAGGCAGTTTGGTCGGGCAAAATGGATTACACCGAAATGGATAGTAAGTACGGTTACTTCTTGGATTGTTTATCAGATTCCGACACACTCCAATTTGTTTTTACAACAATTGCTATGGTCTTACCTTTTTCCTAGGGAATGAAACGCCCTTTCAGTGAAAGTTTAATCAAACAACAGGCGGTAAATGGATTGATTGATGATGAAAAGATTATTCAAGTAGTTATCGAATAAACTAAGCTCCCTTGGTTTCTGATAGTTCGGTTTATGTAAAATAAGTTACATCATAAATTGAGGCACTTTTACTACTATCTATATCCAACTCAATAAGGACTTTTACAATGAGAGGGTCGGGATTGCACTTTGAGTGTCGTTCAACAGGTGCCTTTCGGACGGCGAAAGCGAGTTTTGTCAGATCTGCTAACAAGAAATACGCGTTAAATTAAACCATTTTAGAGATTAAATCCTTCAACCTACTTACTTAAAAGCCGTAATTTTCATCTGATGTATTTTTGTTCTTGACGTAACTTTTCAGTCACGTTACTATTGAGCTACATTTTGGGAGGAATTAAATGAAAATTGAAGATTTAACATTGGATATTGAACAAAGCGTTGAAATCAACGGCTCTGCTCGCCAGGTTTTTAAGAGTGTTTTGCATCGTTTAGGCGAAGGTAATACTGCGCCGAACGGGGAATCATTGGATTTGCAGATCGAGCCGTTTGCCGGCGGACGATGGTTTCGTAACCGGAAAGACGGTGTGCAGCATCTTTGGGCGCACGTCCAAGTCATTAAACCGCCGGTTTTGCTTGAGCTTAGCGGACCGCTATTTATGTCTTACCCGGTCATCAACCATATTGAGGTAAAACTCGAACCCGTTGGGGAGACAACAAAGGTAACGCTTCGTCACCGAGCAGTGGGGATGATTGAACCAGCCCATCGCGAAGGCTTTGGGCAAGGCTGGCGGTCGATGCTTGACCGGATAAAGAACGATTTTTTGCAAGCGACCAGCACTAGGGGATAAGAAATGGCAGAAGAACTCGACCCGATTTGGAAGGCACTGTCAGACCCGACGCGCCGTGCGATTCTCGACATGCTTCGGAAAGGACCTAAAAAGACTACCGAAATCGTCGAAAATTTTCCCGATTCGACGCGTTTTGCGGTGATGAAGCATATCGACGTGCTCAGAAGTGCGAACCTTATTAATACCCGTAAAGACGGAAGGGAGCGGATAAATTCGCTGAATGTCGTCCCGATCCGGCAAATTTACGAGCGCTGGGTTAGCCCTTTCGCGGAACTTTGGTCGAGCACGCTGTTGCGAATTAAGGATGATGTCGAAAAGAGTAAGCGAAAGAAGACTGACTCGTAAACATTTCAAAAAATAAAAAGATAAAAAGATGCAAAGACTAAAAAACAAAATTGCCGTCGTTGAAAGCGACGACACGGCAGGCGACGCCATTGCAAAAGCCCGTGCAAAAGTAGGCGGGGAAGCGAAGTGGAGGTTGGTATGCGGAAGTTAATTGCCGGAATGAAGATTTCTGTTGACGGGAAGATAGAGGGGGCTGAACATGGCGCGGATTGGGTAGAAGCCTGGTCGGAAGATTATGGACTGACGCCGCAAATAGATGCGTGCTTGCTTGGAGGAGGTATGTATCCCGGCTACGAACAGTATTGGACAGCGATACAGAATGAGCCGGAAAAGCCCATCTGGATTACCGGCAAAGCGCCGACGCCGGCTGAAATCGAATGGTCGTGCTTCGTCGCTCAAACCCCGCATTATGTACTGTCGAACACTTTGATTTCGGCGCTGTGGCAGAACACGAGCTTCGTTCGGGGATTCGAAGAAGTCGCTGCCCTCAAGCATGAGCCGGGCAAAGACATTTATCTCATTGGCGGAGCTCGAACTACGGCGAGCCTTATTGATGCCGGACTGGTAGATGAACTCCGTCTTATTGTTTATCCACTAATTGCCGGTCAGGGAAAAGCGCTCTTTGCAACGACGGAATATCGTCGTCGCCTTGAACTAAGGAAGGTTCAGCAGTTTCAAAATGGGCTTGTAAGCCTAATCTACGGAATCAGCTAACGAAATAAAACTGAGACGGTTTTCGGTTAGCCTAGATGCCGAAACGCATCAAAAACCAAAGCCAAATAATAGATTAGCCATTTTAAGGATTAAAAAATATGAACATGAAAAATCAAGATTTTACTACTACCATTTCGGTAGACCAAACACCGCAAGAAGCTTTTAATGCCATCAAAAATGTTCGTGGATGGTGGTCCGAAAATATTGAAGGAAGAACGGACCAACTCGGTAGCGAATTTGAATACCATTACAAAGATGTTCACCGCTGCAAGATGAAAATCATTGAGCTGATTCCCGAACAAAAGATGGTGTGGCTAGTGACGGACAACTATTTCAATTTCACAAAAGATAAAAGCGAGTGGATAGACACAAAAGTCATTTTCGAAATTATCCCCCAAAATGATAAGACGGAAATTCGCTTCACTCATCAGGGTTTAGTTCCACAATATGAATGTTATCCAGTTTGCAATGAAGCATGGAGCCACTATATACACGATAGTTTGCAAAGCTTGATTGCGACAGGTAAAGGGCAACCGATCCCCAAAGATGAAGAAGGGAGCTTTGAAACTCAACAGGTCGAAAAATGGAAATTGAAATAATACGTGAATAGACGCAAATGTAACCCGCATTTTGAATTCGGCAACAGTACACTATAGTTCGTAAGACACGACAAATATCGTGTCTTTTTTTATTTCCCGAAATAGATTTAGTCAGAATTATCAAGTCTTAGCTCCGCATCAACGGATTTGCATTGAAAAATAGTTTGTCCGAAGCCGTTTCATCCCAGTCTGATACTTAACAGTGCTACAAACGGAATTCTTCCCATTTCCCTAACTAATACATTAAAGCGGTATGCTAATTTTGTTTGAAATTGGCACTTGTCGGGAGTCCCCTTAGCTGTAAAATAATTCATAATTTAATCATCACTTTAAGAAATTACTTGTATGTTTTGTCTTCTGAAATATGGCTTTCAGCAAACGTACGGCTGAATTTCAGTAATGGGCGTTCTAATTTTTAAAGACGATGAACTACAAATTAATCCTATGAATACCCTGAAATACATACTGTTATTTCTGATAGTCGCCGTTATTCCGATTACATCATTTTCTCAACCAAAAAATACCGTGCCAAATCTAAACGCCAATCAAAATATTAAAGTCCTCGAACTGCGTAATTACCTCGTCAGGCACGGACGGCGCGATGAATTTATCAATTTGTTTGAAGAAAACTTCGTTCAATCGCAAAACATACTTGGCGGATATATTTTGGGTCAGTACAGGATAAAAGGCGCGGACGATAATTTCTTTTGGATTCGCGGTTTTCGTGATATGCCTGCCAGATATAAATTCTTAAATGATTTTTATTTCGGCTCACCTGCCTGGAAGCAGCATAAAAGCGAAGCCAATTCGATGCTTCTGAATAATGACAATGTTTATCTTTTGCAGCCGTTAAATTTAAAGGATAGCTCAACCGACGCTGAATCGGGTTTTAATACTAATTGGTTCGGGCAGGAGAAAGGCATTGCCGTTGCCGATTTTTATACTTCAAATACGAAGCGAGACAAGTTGATAGATTTTGTCAAAAAGAAATACGCCGCGATTTTAAACGCTTCAAAAATAGAAAACACATCATTCTGGACGAGCGAAACGGCTCCGAATGACTTTACGGGTTTGCCCGTTTTTCAGGATAAAAACCTTCTGGTTCAAATAACTTTTTATAAAAATGAATTGGAATACCAAAACAAGCTGAAGGAAGTTGATTCCAAAATGAATGATGAAATAAAAAGCGAGTGGGCTGATCTGGTAACGATTAAAAACACGCTCGTCATTTATCCGACCGAGAAATCCTTTTTGCTGCAGAAAAAATAGGAAGGTTACCGGGATAATTCAAAACAATTGGTTATGAAAAAAACAATTTTATCAAAGACTTCGTTTCCGTTGCTGGCTGGTATTCTGGCAGTTATTTTATTGCCCTGTGGCGCAATCGCCCAGCAAAAAGCAGACGCAACAAAAAATACACCTCAAATTTCAAACTCATCGCGGGACGGACAACGTGATTTCGATTTTGAAATCGGAACTTGGAAAACGAGCTTAAAGCGTCTGCTGAATCCTTTAACCGGCTCGACTAAATGGGTCGAATATGAAGGAACTACGGTTGTCAGGAAGGTATGGGATGGAAACGCCAATCTGGTAGAACTCGATGTTTCCGGTTCGGCGGGCAATATCAAAGCCTTGAGTCTGCGTTTATATAATCCCGAATCTCGCCAGTGGAGTCTTAATTTTGCCAACATCAAAGGCGGCGTGATGGCTGTGCCGACAATCGGCGAGTTCAAAAACGGGCGCGGCGAGTTTTACAATCAGGAAACATTAAACGGACGAGCCATCTTCGTTCGATTCGTTATCTCTGACATCACTCCAAATTCCTGCCATTTTGAACAAGCTTTCTCAGACGACGGCGGCAAAACCTGGGAAGTGAACTGGATTGCGACAGACACGCGCGTGAAAGAATAATCTGGTAAAAACGCACGAAAATTCTCTTCGATTATGCAAGCCCGCAAAGATAATTGAAGCGCGAATCGATTGATCCATAGCGGAGAATATTATCCTATGTATAAAGCAGTTTTTCAGTTATTTTTATTCTGCCTAATAGTGACAGCCGCGTTTAGCGCAGCCCAGGCGCAATCGTTAGTGCTTGACCTGCCGCTACGGAGCCAATACGCAGAGGTTACACAAAGGATTGGAGTCACCAGTATTACAATCAAGTATTCCCGACCGCTCGTAAATGAGCGTAAGATTTGGGACGGCTTGGTTCCCTACGGAAAGGTGTGGCGAACGGGCGCAAATACCAACACGACGATTTCGTTCAGCGATCCGGTAACAATCGAAGGCAAGCCGCTTGAACGAGGAACTTACGGATTGCACACAATCCCGAATGCCAATGAGTGGACTATCATTTTCTCGAAGAATTCAACATCCTGGGGTTCTTTCACCTATGATCCGGCGGAAGACGCACTCCGCGTAAACGTTAAGCCCAAACCGGCGGACGTGCATAACGCGCTTACCTTTGAATTTGACGACCTTCAACCAAATCGGGCAAAAGTTGCGTTGAAATGGGAGAAAATCGAAGTTCCTTTCACGGTTGCGGTAGATGTCCATGAAGCGGTACGGGCGAGCCTCAGGAAACAGTTTCGCACGCTTTCGCGCTATACCTGGATAAGCTGGAACGATGCGGCTAATTATCTGCTCGCGGAAAAAATTGACCTCAATGACGCGCTGGCGTATGCAGAAAAGTCAATCGAAAATGAAGACCGTTTTGAGAACGAAATAACGAAGTCGAAAGTCTTAACCGCGCTCAATCGCCAGAGCGAAGCTATTGCGGCGCAGAAAAAAGCGTTAGACCTCGGCACGCCCCTTCAAATTCATCAATTTGCCCGCGAGCTGCTTGCTGCAAAACGCAAAGATGAGGCGTTCGCGATTTTCCGCGAAAACGCTAAAAAACATCCAGACCAATGGTTCGTACATGAAGGACTCGCTCAGATGTACAGCGCGCAGGGCAGATTCGATGACGCAAAAAAGGAGATCAGAGCGGCGCTCGCAATCGCTCCGGTTAATCAGAAAAGCGATCTAAATGAGTCGCTGAAGGAACTTGAATCCGGGCGGGACATAAATCAGTAATTTGCTTCTTTTAGGCGTAAAGCAAACAACGGTTTTTAGCATCTCGCGAAATCAAACGCGGCGAAAAATCCGAAATTTAATTTTTATTTCAAACGAAAGCGAAGACAGCAGTTTTTTCCCGTTGTTTATTGAAGCGTCTTCAGAAATTCTTCAACAACTCGGTTAAACTCTACCGGATTTTCCAGGTTTGGCATATGTCCGGCGCCTTCAATCACTGCCATTTTTGAGCCGCGAATCCTATCGTGCATAAATTCGGCGTCTGCAATTGGCGTAAACCGGTCGCCGCTTCCGACGACGATGAGCGTTGGAACATTTATCTCCGAAAGCAGAGGCGTGTAATCAGGTCGCTCTGCTCGCCCGCGCAAAGCGGCTGCCGCGCCTTTGGGCAACGCGCCGCGCATCATCAAAAGCACGTGCGCGGCGACTTCGGGCTGCTCTTCGATAGTTTCCGGCGCAATCATTTTCGGCAAAACCTCATCCGCGTAATCATCCATTCCGTCGCGCAAAAGCCGTTCTGCCGTATCGTAACGCGCTTGTTTTCGATCCGCGTCGTCAAGTTGGGCGAAGGTGTCGGCGAGAACGAGCACGCGAACTCGCCGCGGGAACAACCTGTAAAACTCGAACAAAATCTGCCCGCCCATTGAAAGACCGCACAAAATGATGTTATCCGCTTTTAATTCATCGAGCAGCGCTGCAACGTCGCGGGCAAACTCTTCGAGCATCGTCTTATCAGCGACGGCTTCGCTTTCACCGTAACCTCGCAAATCTGGCGCGATAGTTCGATATTTCGGATTAAAAAATGCCATCTGCTCGCGCCACATGGAACGGTCGAACGGATGCCCGTGAATGAAAACAAGCGGAACACCTTCACCACCCGTATCTTCATAGCTCATTTTAATCCCGCGAATTTGTTTGGTTGGCATAAAAAGAATTTCCTATAAATAAAATCAAATGACACGCTTGGCG
Organism: Pyrinomonadaceae bacterium; assembly: GCA_036400075.1. Classification (GTDB taxonomy): domain Bacteria; phylum Acidobacteriota; class Blastocatellia; order Pyrinomonadales; family Pyrinomonadaceae; genus JALZCH01. The sequence goes on along the minus strand of DASWLV010000141.1, from coordinate 22,777 downwards.
GCGAGCGCACACCAAAGGACTGACAAATCAGCACCAGCGAGAGCGGGTTAGTTTCTCGTTTTGGCTAAAGACTTTCGCTTCTTTCGTTTTCAATTGATAAAACGATGATAAAGAGAAACGAAATGCAAACAAGTGCCACTTTAAGTTTTTCTTAGCAGCCCATTTATAATATTAAAGATAGTGCCGAACCCTTTGAAGGATTATCTGCTATGCGAGAGTTAATATGAGCCGCATTAATGAAATAGAATCTGGCGAAATTTCATACAAAAATCAGCTTTCAAGCTATTATCTCGGATTTGATAATTGATGTTTTTTATCGGTAATTTCTGACCTCGCCTTTTTCATTCGTTAAGAAACTCATTTTCCCTGTATAAATGCAGAATCAAAAAAGAACTCGTCTAAGTTAAACTTAGACGAGTTCAAAGCGGTTGAGCTAATTCTTCAGATTAGAAGAGAAGTCGAAAACCGAAACGAACCGAGCGCGGATTTTGAAAAGCGTTGGGTTGTTTGTAACGCGAATCCTTGCGGTTAAGAACAGTTGGCGTTCCATTCAAATAATTGTTTATTTGAGTGAGCAACGACCCGGAAGTTAAAGCGTTTGTAAATCCCGCGGCGTTATCCGGGAAACCGAAGGTTGGACCCGTAATAACGCTTCCCGTCGTAGAAATAGCAGTAAAAAGTCCCGTTACCGTATCCTGGTCTAACAGGTTGAGAATATTCAAATCAGCCGCTAAAGTAAAACGATTGTCCCGACCGAAACGATAGCGATGAGTGACGTTGAAATCAGTTTGGCTGAAAGTCGGCGTTCGCCCCAGATCGCCGCGTTTCGTAAAGATGGTCGGCGTGATGTTGGAAACGACATAGAATCTCGTCGTTTGGGGTGTTCCGGACGCAAAGGTTTGAAAAAACGACAACTCGGTCGAGTTGGTTTTGCTTGCTCCCCAGTCGAGAATATAAGCGCCGTAAGCGTTAAAGACGTGCGGGCGATCCGTTTCCAAACGCCCGTTATCGGGTTCGCCGGTTGCGGTAAATCCGATATACGGCAAATCGAAGAAACGGTTTACGCCCGGGCTTGTGCGCCCGTCTTCATCCGAACTTGCCAGACCCGAATAGTTACCGTATAAACGGCTGTAAGTGTAATTGACGTTGAAGTAATAGTTATTCGACAAACGTTTTTCCACGACGAATTCGGCGGCATCGTAGCGACGCTGCGGTTCGACTGATTTGGCGTAGCCGAGTTGTTTCAAAAAGTCGAGGTGCAAGCCCGACCCCGGATTTCCGATGATATAGGCTTCGCTGTCCTGCGCGTTTCTGATACCGGCATCTTCGACCGCGCTGTCGACATTTTTAAATGTGTAACGCGCGCGAAAAACATAATCGCGGCTCAACTGTCGTTCCGCGCCAACCGTAAATTCCGTCTGACGGAAAGGTTTCAGATTAGGGTCAACCTTGCCGCCTTCAAAAATAGACGCGTTCGGATCGTTTGACGCGACTCGCAGATTCTGCTGGCAGCGGCTGCGCGCGCCGCTCGTAATAAAGCCTGTGGACGGGCAGACGCTCGAACCCGTAAATCCGCCGACAATCTTTTGCAGCGTAAATTGCGTGTAAGTTTCGCCCGGAAAAATTTCAAAGAAATCCTGATAGAAAGATTCGCCGCCGAACGAACCGCGCGGCAGCTCGAATTTCAGGCGGTCGTAGAATCGTCCGTAACTGGCGAAAAGTTTGGTCTTGCCGTCTCCGAAAATGTCATAGGCAAAACCGAGACGCGGAGCGATTTTGTCGCCGAAGCCGAAGTTAATCGGCGGCGCAAAACCGTTAAATGATGGCAAATCCTCTTTTTCAAAACGAACGCCGGCGTTAATCGTCAGATTTTTGAACGGCTGGTATTTATCTTGAATATAAAAGGATTGATTGAGATTCTGTCCTACTCCAAACGTGCCGACGCGAACAAGAATACCCGTTCCGAGAACGCAATTCGTCGTTTGTCCCGACGCGCAAATCGGTCCCGACGGCACAACACCCGTCGCTCCGGCATCATCAATCAAAACACCGTATTCAAAATCGATTCTGCCTTTGGTCAAATACCCGCTAAATGCGTCGTTGAAGATTTTGAAGCGTTGATAACCGCCTTTGAGTTCGTGTCTGCCGCCGAAATTTCCAATGATATAAGTTGCGTCCGCTTCGTAATTTGTGCGGATTGAGACATCTCTGAATATTTCCGTATTAGCGGGTGTAAGGAGACCCTGCGTGCAAGCGCCCGGAATCGGATTGGAAGAAGTCGAACCCAAAAGGCACCTGATTCTAGTTTCAGGCGGAACACCATAGTTGCCTAATTTTTCATTCAAAAAACCGCGCGAGAAACGTCCGCTAAGAACTAAATTGCTGGTTGGGGTATAAACCGCTTGAAAGGTTACGTTATTGTTATTCTGGCGACCACCCTGATGGTCGGTCAATTGTCGTCCGCTCACAAACCCGACAGACCCGCCTAAATTTGCCGACGGGATAGCACCGCCGAATGACGGCGGAGCCGAACCGACACCAAAGGTGGCAGTCGGTAAAGCGCCTCGGTCAACAATCGGACTCCAAGTGTATGTGCCGCTCAAACGCAGATTATTAAACGGTGTCGCGTCAAGACGGGCAAAGGCATACTCATATTTGCGCTTTAACCTGAACGTTTCAGTCGCTGTCAGTTGTCTGGTTGACGCCGGAGCGTTGGTAAAGTAATTAGTGGTCGTTTGGACATCGAATATCTGCGGCGAGTAGCTTCCGAAAAAGTAAAGTTTATCTTTGATAATCGGACCGCCCAGATTTGCCGTCGGAAAATTATTTAAGCCGCTCGCTTTCGGCGGGTTGATATACTCGGTCGGCTGCACGAAGTTCGCACCGGAACCGCTCGTAAAGCGTTGCAGAATAGGACGGGGACTGCCGCTGAATTTCGGCGTGTCGAACTGCATCCCGAATTCGCCGCGAAAATCATTGCTGCCGCCTTTGGTCACGACGCTGATAACGCCGCCGGTCGCGCCGCCGAATTCTGCATCAAAACCGCTCGATTTCACCTGCACTTCCTGCACGAACTGAGTTGGAATGTTGTTATTACGATTTAAAGTTCCGGTGCGGAAGTTCGTTACTTCCTGACCGTCAATCACGAAGACGTTTTCCGAACCCGACGCGCCGTCAACCGAGAATCCGCCTGACTTCATTTCGGGGCGCACGCCCGGAACGGTTTTCAGAACGCTCATAAAATCAACGCCTTTCGGCAATAATTCGATTTTTTGAGCGTTAATGCTGGTCGAAATAGCATTATTTGTTGTATCAACCGGCGGCGCGTCAGAAACGGAAACATCAACCGTCGTCGCCGTCGTTCCCGGATTTACGGTTACATCCAACTGCGTGTTTTGCCCGATTGCGACGGTGACGTTTTCATATCTCGCCTCTCCAAATCCGCTCGTGGCGGCTGTGATTACATCATATGCGCCGGGCGGAATTTGCAGTACGCGGAAAAAACCGTCATTGTCGGTCGTAATCGTGCGTCTGAATCCGGTAGTTATACCGGTTGTCGTCGTGCCGCTTGCTGCTCCTTTAGCACTGGTAATCGTTATCGAGACGTTAGGCACGACCGCGCCGGTCGAATCCTTAACAGTTCCCTCGATGCTGCCCGTCGTTTCCTGCCCGAACGCTGTGAGCGCGGGCAAACAAACGATCAACGACAGTAGCGTTATCAATCTAAATTTACTTTTCATTTTTTGCTCCTTATTTTATTTTTTCCAAGGCGATGAATTAGCCGCTTCAAGCGACTTGATGTATCCGGCGCAGAAATAAGAATTCGGGAACTTATGAAACGGTTTGCGTCCGGGAATTCATAACGGCTAAAAAACCGAAATTCATTTCGTTGAATAAACTTCAAAGCCTTGAAAAATAAAATTTGCCGATTCATAGTCCCGCCTTTAAAAATGCAAAAGACGTTCCTCCTTGTATTGCAAAACGCCGATTTTTACTGGGTTATATTGATTTGCAGGAGAATTTTGGGAGTGGTCTGAAAAACTAAAAAGCCAGATTTTTAGATTTGCTCAAGCTATTTCGGGCAAAATCTAAAAATTTGGATAAATCTGTTTTTCGAGCAAAATCAATACGTTGGCTTTTCTTCACGAGCTTGGTTTTTATTATGTTTATATTGAGAATCGCCCGATGAAATCAGACCTGAGAATATTTAAAGCGCCCCGCTCTTTACACCTGTTTTGGAGATTAAATCGCAGGCAAATAACTTTAAATTTTTCAGACTAGCGATCAGACGGGGAAGGAAGGAGTTGCCGGATGAGCATAGCCCCCCGCCGGATTAAGAGTTTCCGGCGTCAATCGGCAACGGTTGTAATACTTAAAGCTCAAACCATTTTGCTCAAATCAATTTTGTAACGTTTAATTTTCATATTCAGCGTCGTGACTTTCAGTCCGAGCAGCGCGGCGGCTTTATTTTGTTTTCCCATTGAGCGAATCAGCGCGCAGCGAATCATATTGGCTTCAAAACGCTCAATTTCCTTGAGCAGGCAAATCGGCTTTTCGCTTTCGATTTGCTTTTCGAGCGCCGTCTGCGTCTCATCTAATGAATTGATTTCCCTGACGAGAAGTAATGACAACGATTTGAGGGCTTCGAGTTGATTTTGTTTTAAAATATCTTCGGAACTACCGGAATTATAAAACTGCATAATCGCAAATCCATTGAATTAAATTTATCGAAATGTTCGATATTATTTTTATAATGTCCGGTAATGGCGTTAAAACAATATCCAATTACTGTATTTTCTATAATACCGATTTGAAATCTTTAATTGTTCTCAGGCGAATGCAGTGTAACCGCCCAAATGTTTTTCAACGGTTAAATATTAATGCGGTCGCCGACATTAAAATCAGAATCCTAAATGAAGGCGCATGAGAAATTTCCGGTCTGCTGTTTTTTCTCAATTGGACTGTTTGATATTTCTCACATTGGCTCTTTATTCGTTTTATTTAATGTCTATCATTTAATGTCTATTATTGAATGAACGAATGAAGCGGTTTTGAAGTCGCGATTTTTACTAGCAGGGACGCTATATATTGGCGCGTGACCGCTCTGATTATTTGAGAAAAATAGTGCGTTTAAGCGGAATAACACAAAGGCAATTCAATGCGAAAACATCTGCGAACATAACTATGCGGAAAACAAGTTTAACGATAGTCATATAGATTTTGAAATTAGCAGAAAACCAGTTCTGCTTTTGTTTTGAAAGGGGATTATTTATGTTGATTCATTCTTTTAGATTTCTTTCGGTTCTAATTTTGGGAGGAGTTGTGCTGGCAGCTTGCGGCGGTGTGAATAATCCCATAAAAACTATTTCCGCGCCGCCGAACGCGGACGGCATCGCAGCCTCAAAACCAGTTTCAAGTCCGACACCGGAGGCGACTGCAAAAGGCGAACAGAACGCCGTTTTTGCGGGAGGCTGTTTTTGGGGTGTGGAAGCCGTTTTTGAACACGTTAAAGGAATCAGCGACGTAACCAGTGGATTCTCGTACGCAAGGGCAACAATGGCTGATAACGACATGGTGAAAGAGACTAAAAACAGATACGCCGAAGCCGTAAAAGTCACTTATGATCCGTCCAAAATCACTTACGAACAGCTACTCAAAATTTTCTTTTTGGTGGCGCACGACCCAACTGAACTCAATCGGCAAGGACCAGATGTCGGAATGGAATATCGTTCAGCAATTTTTTACGCTAGCGACGAGCAAAAACGGCTTGCTGAAAATTATGTCGCGGAATTAACAAAGGCAAAAACTTTTGCACGTCCAATCGTCACTCAAATCACCGCGCTCGATAAATTTAATCAAGCCGGAGACGATCATCAGGATTATATGGCTAAACATCCCGATGATGCTTATATCGTCATCAATGACAAGCCAAAACTGGAAAACCTGCGCAAACAGTTTCCCGATTTATATGTTTCAAAATAGTTTTGGGACACAGTTTTATAAAACGACCGCAAATCAAAGTGATGAGTTTAAAGCAGAGCAATCGTGATTGCTGTCTGAAAAGACAGCCTTTCAATTATAGGAGAATTAATAATTGTGAAGTCTGCCGGAAGTAAATTCCAGTCAGTTTCCCGAATGAGTGAAGATTACAACTCTTTGTTGTATCTTTTCCGGTAATCAATCGGAGTCATTCCAGTGATTTTTTTAAACACGCTTCGGAAAGCCTTTGTATCCGAATAACCCACGTCATACATCACATCGGTAATACTTTTGCGGCTGGTTTCAAACCGCTTTTTCGCAGCTTCTACTTTTACTCGCTGAACGTATTCAGCCACGGTGTTGTTGGTCGCTTCCTTGAATCTGCGTTCCAGACTGCGGCGACCAAGCGCGACTTGTGAAGACAACTCGTCAATAGTGATTTTATTCGGCAAGTTATTTTCGATAAAATCCTGTGCTTTTTTTACTTCTTCGTCCGAATGTTGATTTTGACCCTTAAAGATAATGAAAGAGGATTGACTGTCGCGCTCGAAATCTATGGCAAAGACTTTAGCGGTGCGAATCGCCATTTCCCGATTTGTGAATTTTTCAACTAAATAAATCAGCAAATTATAGTAAGAAGTTGCGCCGCCGCTCGTATAAATGCCGTTTTCTTCGGTGATTATTTTGTCCGTCACGAGATCAACACCGGGAAATGTTCGTCTGAATTCGTCAGCCGCCCGCCAGTGCGTCGAACATTGTTTTCCGTCGAGCAGTCCCGTCTTTGCCAGAAGAAACGCGCCGACGCAAAGACTGACGATTTCAGCGCCACTTTCACGCTGTTTGATGAGCCAAGGGATAAAATCCTTATTCATTTCGACGGCGGCTTTCAAATCGCCGACAAACGCCGGTATGAAAATTAAATCAGTCTTTTCTACTTCGTCCAATAGAAAATCCGCGTGAACGGTGAACGCACTGTCGTGAAGTTTGATTTCTCTTTTCAAACCGACGAATTTTATATCGAAAACCGCAAAGTTTCCGGCTTGTTTGTAAAAGCTGTTGACCTGCGAAAAGACGTGGCGAGGGTCGTCAATCGCCGCTAAAACCGCCGCTTCCGGCACGAGTATCGAAACGTGTTTCATAAATTAAAATAAATCGAAAATTTTGTCGCAAACAGCCCTTAAAAATGTCATTTATACACCGCGCATTATCTCATCTCCGCAGGTATAGTGTAAAGACGATAAGAAATTGTCTTATTCGTGAAACACAAATTAAGGAGATCAAAAACGATGGCAATAATCAATATTTATCTGCATTCAGAGGGAAAAACGGAAGAAGCGTTTAATTTTTACAAATCAGTTTTCGGCGGTGAATTCTGTACTTTTCTACGTTACAGCGATATGCCCGACCAGTCCGGTTTCGGCAAGGTTTCGGAAAGCGAAAAAGCGAAAATTATGCACGTCGCGCTGCCAATCGGCAACGGCAACACTTTGATGGGCGCCGACACTCTGGAATCTATGCGGCACGAGATAAAACCCGGCAATAATTTTTCCATTTCCATCAGCACCGATAGCAGAGAAGAAACAGAAAGGATTTTCAACGGGCTTTCAACGGACGGCAAAGTTACGATGCCGCTCGCCAAAACTTTTTGGAGCGAGTATTTCGGAATGTGCAGCGATAAATTCGGCATTCTGTGGATGGTTAATTTCGACGGCAAATAATTTTTTTTAAATAAGGAGAGATAACAATGATAAAAACAGTTTGGCTCAATCTGCCGGTCAAAGATTTAAATAAATCGAAAGAATTCTTTCGCAAGCTCGGTTTTTCTTTCGATACCGAACACGGAAACAGCGAGCATTCGGCTTGCTTCGTCGTCGGAGAAGATAAATTTAACGTGCTGCTTTTTCCCGAAAAAACCTTTAAAGGTTTTACTCAAAACGAAATCGCCGACACCGGAAAAGGTACGGAAGTTTTGATTTCGATAGGCGTTGAAACTCGTGAAGAAGTAGATGAATTGGCAAGAAAAGCGTTCGAGGCGGGCGGCAGAATCTTCGGCGAACCCGGAGAAAAACAGGGCTGGATGTATGGCTGCGGTTTCGCCGATTTGGACGGGCATCGTTGGAACATGCTGTATATGGATTTCGGCAAAATGCCTCATCAATAAAATACTCTTGTGATAAGGCAAGCTTTTACAACGGTTGGGGAGAATAAAAAAATGAGAAAAGTAAAATTATCAATGCAAATGACCATAAACGGATATGTTGCCGGACCAAATGGAGAAAATGACTGGATGACCTGGAATCCTGATGACGAATTTTTGCAGTTTATCAATTCCCATTTTGATTCTTCAGACACCATGTTACTTGGCAGAAAACTGGCAGACGGCTTTATAAAGCATTGGGAGAATGCATTGGAAATGAATCCTGCCCCCCCATTTGCGAAAAAAATAGTTGATATGCCAAAAGTTGTTTTTACCAAAACACTTGACAAGTCAACCTGGAACAACTCCACTTTGGCAAAAGGAAATCTTGCAGAAGAGATTGCCGACTTAAAAAAACAAAACGGTAAAGACATTATTGTTTTTGGCGGAGCAGGTTTTGTTTCATCACTAATAAAAGAAGGGCTGATTGACGAGTATCATCTTATTGTAAATCCAACAGCTATCGGTAACGGCATGACTATTTTTAATTCGCTTGACAGAATACAGAAATTTTCTCCCATAGAATCAAAGCTCTATTCCGGCGGCAAAACTGTTTTGAGTTACAAACCAAAAAATGATTAACCATAATCGCTTCGTAGAAAGCGCGCGGGAACTTCATTGAAAACAAATTTGACGGTTGGGGAAGTTGGGCGTGGTGAAAATAAACACGCGCCCAACAAATCAATGGACGTGAGCGCGAAACATCTACTTTGTTATTCACGTTATCCGTTACCCTTAGACGGGCTTGGTGCCAAAATCTAGTGAAAACAAACATTATGAAAGCCGCAGTAATTATCGTTCGTACGTTAATCGGATTGATGTTTCTTTTTTCATCGTTAACTTATTTTCTAAATCTCGTTCCGCAGCCCGATTTAACCGGCAACATCAAAACTTTTATGGATGGAATTGCAGCTTCGGGCTATATTATGCCCGTCGCAAAAGTCTTTGAATTTCTTTGTGGTTTGGCTTTCATTTCGGGCAGATTCGTTTCTTTAGCGGTTGTTTTAATATTTCCGATTGCGCTCAATATTTTATTAATCAACATCTTTTTAATGCCGAGCGGTTTGCCGATTGCGATACCGCTTTTTCTCGGGATTCTGTTTCTGGCTTACGCGCACCGGGGAAATTATAAATCGCTTTTAGTCGCAAAATCGTCTTGGTAACAGACATTTAAAGTTTATATGCAGAACGAAATAAGGCAAACGAAATAAATTCAAGCAGAATTCGCCACAGCTTTTACGGAATTGTTAAATCTTCTTTCATCATTTGACCAAAAGCAATTCAACAATAAACCGGGCAAAGAAAAATGGTCGGTGGGACAAGTTTCCCGCAAGCATTACAGATTTGAAGCGGCGGCTTCGAGGAACGCACGGACAAGCGGATGCGCAGCAGACGAATTAGTAAGCGAGGAGCGTTCAGGCTGAAAGAGCGTGGAGATAAAAAACGGATGTGATTTTATCTCCAGAACGCGCGGGTCGCCGTTTTCGTCCACGCCGGTTATTTCCATTTCGCTTTGTTCGAGAATTGATTTGTATCGCGGATTAAAGCCGTAACTGCAATGGTAACTTTCATATATTTCGCGGCAGCCGTAGATTCGGTTAATTCTGGAATCTTCTTCGAGTTTGATAACGCCTCTGGCTTCGACTAAAGAACAGGCGAGCGGCGCAATTAGCGGCATTTCCGTTTGCGGATTCGACTCGCCGTGGTCGGCTTTTTTAAGATTAAGCACGTTTCTAGCATATTCAATCAAAGCGTGCTGAAAGCCGCCGCACGTGCCCAAGAAAGGGACTTTGCTCTCTCTGGCATATCGAATTGCGGACAGCGCACCATCCATATTTTTGTAAGGACTCGCGGGAACGCACCACAAAGCGTCAAATTCGGAAAGCTCGTTAATTTTTTCGGCAACTGTTTCAGTTCCGAGCCAAACAGCGTTGACCTCATCTTTGATTACTTCAGCAGCTAACGAAAGAGCCTTTGGAATCGCAATGTGCGCCACTACATCCGGCGAATAATCACCGATCAATCCAAGTTTAATAGCCATTTACAAACTTTGCTCCTTTTACCAAACCCTAACTTTGAATTCAAAAAGACAATTATATAAACGCTAAATTTCTCGACAAGTGCCACTTTTATTATTCTTTTGCCAGCCAATTGAATGGATAAACCAATCGTGCGGTTCGGCTACGGCGAAGACATTATGAAATATGTCAAAGAACTTCGTTAACTTTCAAAATCAATCATTCCGTTGTTAGCTCGAACAACTTATCGGGCGCTGTTTACCGGATTTTCTTAAATTTCGACAAAAACAGTTTCGGCTTCTAATTTCTCAAAACAAAGATTTACCGTTCGCCCTTCAGCACGGGTGCGATGCCGCATTCCGGCAGGAACGGTAACGCTTTGCCAGGCGGTTAATTTTAATTCTCGTCCATCCTCTAAATCAATAACCAAACATCCGTCAATTACAACGAATAACTCATCGGACGACGGATGATAATGCCATTGATACTCTTCGTTGAAGACGGCGAGTCGTAAGCAGCTATCGTTTACTTTGCTTACAACGATATTTCGATATGAATCCATCACCGATTTTCCTTCTGCCGCCAAATCTACTACTTCAAGCGCCTGGAATCTGACGGGTTCATTTTTATATTCCTCCGAAGTAAATTTCATAAAACTCTCCTTCATCGTTGTTATCAAGCGATTCTAATTTCAAACAAACTCAAACTGATGCCGTCGTAATGTTTCGGTAATTTGTTAGTCTCTTGCGGCGTTACCGTTTTGATAAAAGTAAAACCGCAGCCGAGGTAATAATCATTCAGTTTTTGATTGTCTCCCCAAGTGTCAATTCGGATAAACTTTTTACCCAGTCGCAAGCCATATTCTTTAGCCCATTGGATTATCGTTTTGACATAGCCGCGACCTCTGAACAATGGGTTGGTCACGATGCGGTGAATGTATAAAGCCGGCTCTTCGTCCGCTCGCTTGCCCCAAATCAACGGGTCGGAATGGGCAATCGTGAATATACAGGCGATTTCTTCGCCTTCAAGAATTTTCCATAGCCTGTTTTCGCTGATTTCCTTTTCGATTAAAGATTCGTCGAATTTCTGCCAGTGTTTTTGGGATTTCGTTTTTTGAAATTCAACGGCTTTATCATATAAATCAAAAATTGCCTGAATGTCTTCCGGGGCGCACTCTGTAATTCGCATAAAATTTTACTCTCGATGACAGTACAGAAAAATTTGCGTCAAATTAAGAAACTAAAAACGGTTTTCGTAAAAATCTTTCCGCAATAACTGCATAAACATTTGATTCCAGTATTTGTCTCCGTCTTTGAAATAATTGTTTCGCAGACAGAAAACCTTAAAACCGAGTTTTTCATAGAGCTTGATAGCAGACGGATTATCCGCCACAACGCTCAGTTCCAACGATTCAATATCATTGGTTTCGAATGCCGCTTCGATTAATTCACGCAATAAAGCCTCGCCGATTCCCTGACTGCCGAATTTAGGGTCAACATACATTTGCACCACTTCGCCGCGGTGTTTTGTTTTTGTCCGGTCGCCGCGGCTAAAACCGGCAATTCCGATTAGATTTCCGTCGTTAGTGAAAGCTCCAAACATAAAATTTCCGGTTGATTGGTTTTCGATAAAAATTTCAAATTTTAATTTGGGCGATTTAGCTTCTTCTTCATAACTGGAGCCGAACCGGTCGGGAAAGTTTTTCAAGCATTCCAGCCTGAGAGATCGGTAGCTTTTTTCATCTCCGGGAATTAATTTTCGATATGAAATTTGCATTTCCGTATATTAATCAAAGTTGTAAAAAGCGTTTCTCAATTGGAAGATTTAATATCCAAAATCTATGCTTTTTGAAAGGCTTTTTTAGAATTCGTCGAAAAAACAAGTCAAATATCCGCCCCGAATTATTTATTCTTTGCCGATGCCCATATTTGAATAGATTTTCCAAGCGCCACGCTTCGACTGCCTTTTCCAAACGGTAAAATATCGCCGCTCCATCTTTTGGGGCTGATTTTCAAGGGTAAATTCATAAACCGACGTGCCGGTTTCGTAGGCGGTATTGCCGTCGAGCCAAACGTCCGTTGTCGTAACCGTGAGTTTCGCTCTTCCTCCGCGCTTTTGCATTACCTCGCGTATCAGGGCGAGAATCTGCTTGCGACCTTTATAAATCTTGCCGCCCGGCAGAAACTCCATTCCGTCGGCGGTAAATGTCGCGGGTAACATTGCAGCATCGCCTTTTGCCCACGCTTCGACCCAGAGAGAGTTTCCGGCATCAATCTCTCGTCGCAAGCGGTTCATTTCGGAATTCGAATATTGCGGCGCGGCGTTCGGCAACGATTTGCCGGAGTTTTGTGAAGAGCCGGACAGTATTATTATCTCCGCTGCGCTGATTTGTATCGGGTAAGTCAGCAGCGCAGGCTCGGACGTGAATCGAACTTCGACGCGCTGGTTTAATTCGAGCGCGTCAATTTTGAGCGGAGCGCGTTTGTCTTTATCCGCTTGAACGAAAATGCGAGTCTCCTTAGTAATTTTGACATCGGCTTTATCGTGATCGCCGCCTCCGTTCCGGTCGCGTTCAACTAAGATTGACCCCAGCAATTTATTCGATTGCGCTTCGGAATCGAAACGGCTCAGCTTTGTTATCGTACCGCGTATATTGGGATTGCTTTGGGCTTGGGCGCTTATCGTGCCGCAAACGCAAAATAAAATGAGCAAAACGAGAAGCATTTTATTTGATTTAAAGGCAGTCATCGCATTTTCTCTTTTAATTGATTTGAGTTTTATCGTATTGTTCCGGCAAATTTCGCCGTAAAATCGGTGGGCGAGATTCAACTTCAAAGCGACTTTATCTCTTCCCGTAGTTATTCTTCTGAATGAAACTTCTTTTTCTTATAGAACAGAGTAAATAAAATCGGCTCCTGAACAAGAGCCAGTTTTAGACAATATGCATAGACCAATTTATAATCATCGGATATGCCGCATCCGCCGTTTATAATTCTCGACGTAAAATCCAAAGTTCCGCTTTATCGCCAGATTTACGAAACAATCCGACGTTCGATCTTGACCGGCGAATTTTATTCGGGGAAACAGTTGCCCGCTTCGCGCCATCTCGCAAAGCAATTGGGCGTGTCCAGAATGACTGTTCTTAACGCTTTCGACCAGCTTCTGGCGGAAGGCTATCTTGAAGGGAAAACGGGCGCTGGAACTTTCGTCGCGCGGCATCTGCCCGAAGAATTTCTGCAAACTGCGCCCGTCAAGGGGCAAAAAAGCGGCGGAAAAATTTCAGATCGGCAGCTAATACTTTCAAGATACGGAAAAAACATTCTGCGCGAAAATCGCACGATTTTACAGTCTAACCAGACCACGCCGCCCGTTCCTTTCCAGCACGGGCTTCCGGCGATAGACCAATTCCCGTTCGATGTCTGGACAAAAATAGCGAACAAAAAATATAGAACGCTTGAGCGTGAAGCGTTCGGCTATGGTCAACCCTCTGGCTTTACTCACCTGCGCGAAGCAATATCGGCGCATCTGAAATCGGTTCGGGGCGTGGTCTGTGCGCCGGAACAGGTTATTATCACCGGCGGAGCGCAGCAGGCGCTGGATTTAATCGGCAGGATTTTTATCGAGCCGAGGTCGAAAGTTTTAATTGAAAATCCAGGCTATTTCGGCGCAAAACAGATACTGCAAACTTTTGACGCTAAATTTGTTCCCGTTCCGGTTGATGAAGAAGGTTTCAACTTGAATGCGGTTTTAAGGCAAAGCCGCAATGCGCGCCTCGCCTACGTTACGCCGTCGCACCAATTCCCGCTTGGAGCAACGATGAGTTTAGCGCGTCGGTTGAACTTGCTTGAATGGGCGAAAAAAAACGACTGCTGGATCGTTGAAGACGATTACGACAGCGAATTTCGCTACGAAGGTCGCCCGCTTCCATCTTTGCAGGGACTCGACCGCGACGGGCGCGTTCTTTATATCGGGACGTTCAGCAAAACTCTTTTTCCGGCTCTCAGGCTCGGCTGTGTGGTTGTGCCGCCTGATTTGATCGAGACGTTTACGGCGGCTCGCTCGCTTTCCGGCTCGCAATCTCCTTTAATTGACCAGGCGACGCTTGCCGAATTTATCGCGGAAGGACATTTCGGGCGACATATCCGCCGAATGCGCCGTTTATATGAAGAGAGACAGGGAATTCTAGTATCGGAGATTGAAAAGCACTTGGCGGGCAAACTCGATGTTAAAAATTCGACTTCGGGAATGCACGTCATCGGCTGGCTGCCCGACGGCGTTGATGATAAATACATCGCCAAACAAGCCGCTTTGTCCGGCATTAAAACGGCAGCCCTTTCCGCGCATTCACTCACAAAATGGCAGCGCGGCGGTTTGATTCTCGGTTACACGGCAGTCAATGAAAAACAAATCAAAAACGGAGTCAAGCAATTAACCAAAGTATTGGAAAATTCGTTTTAAAAATAAATCCCTGACTTCAAACACCATTTTATTTTCGGAATAAAAATGTCGCTTTCCCGGCTATTTTTTAACCGGCGGTTTAAACAAAGTCCGAAAAGCTTTGAGTGCGGCTGGGTGATAAATGGTCGAATGTTTTTCGTCCGGCATTTTCTCGAAATGCCATTGAACACCGGCAGGCGCGTTTTTGCCGAGAACATCGGCAAATTTCTGCGCGACTCCTTCAACCGCATCGCTGCTATTGGCAAAATAAAACGTCTTATTCAGTTTCGGATTCGCTCGCAAACGCTCGGCGGCATCATTAACCAGTTTTTGATTGTTCCAATAAAGGCTTGGATCAAAGGCGATATAAGTATCAAATAAATCAGGTTCAAGCAGAAAAGTCTCGACTACAAACAAACCGGCAAGCGACTCGCCGACAATCGCCGTTTCGTCGGTCGTGCGATAGCGCGTTTTTATTTGCGGCATCAACTCATTGCGAATGAACTTTCTAAACGGGGCAGAACCGCCGACACGCCTGGCAATTTTTTTATCGTTCTCATTTTCGGTCGGACCGGTCATATCGCGCCGCCGTTCTGTATTTTCAATTCCGACCAGCAAAAACGGGCGCATCGTTTCGTTGCCGACCGATACCTGAACAAGACCCGCTACGTGCAGAAAATCTTCCGCAATGCCTCCGTCAGGCATATAGAGAACCGGAACGCGAGAGTTTGGAGATTCCTTATAGCCGGGCGGCAGATAAACATTAATGACTCTTTTCTCGCCCAAAATCTTGGAATCAATCGTAAAAGTATCGCCGATGACTAATGGCGAAGCCGTGTTCTGAGCAATCCCCGTTGCGCAGAATGCCGAAAAGAGCAGAAAAGCTCCAATAATTGCCTTTTGTAATTTATTCATATACTTATCCATCATTAGATTTCTCAATTAATAGCTTGCAACCTGCAAACACTTTTGCCGACTATGCCGCTCACCTAACGTTTTAGATTGATGCTTTTGTTTTTGAATTGATTGGTTGATTCTTATCGAAAAATTTTCATTTGTTCTTCAGCAATGAAGTCGAGTTGCGTCACTTCTTCGGTTAGATTGAGAATCTGGGGAGAATACTGAAAGCGTTTTGAAACGACTGTCACTACTACAGTTTGCCCTGCCTGAACGTCTTCAAAATGATAATAACCGAACGGATTTGTTTTAGCGGAGAGAGTGTTTCCCTCAGAATTAGTCAAATAAACCATAGCATTTGCTAAACCACGCCCCTTGTCGGTTAAAACTCTGCCGGAGATGGAAACAGAAGCGGCGGTCGGCGAGGCGGCGGAGAATCTCAAAACGCGATTGTTGCCATAGTCGGCGACGAATAAGCTGCTTGAGCTTTCGTCGAAGGACATACTTACCGGATTTGACAGCGACATAGCCGAGACGCCGCCGGTGTTTGCCGTGCCGGTCGTAAAATCAGGCTGTCCCAAAACGACCGAAGCGGGGGCGCCGTTGGCGGCAGTTCCGGCGTTGTTGAAAATCAGCACGCGGCTGTTGCTTAAGTCAGCGACGTAAAGCCGGTTGTTGGCATCAGTCGCTACGCCCTGCGGTAGTTTAAGTTTACTTTGCGTAGTGCCGCTTGTGACGGTGGCAAAATCGGGCTGACCGAAAACGGCATCGGCGTTTGCGCCGTTCGCCCTGGTTGCTGCCGCGTCAAAGCGCAGAACACGGTTGTTATTTGCATCGGCGACATAAAGCCTCCCGCCTGTGTCAAGCGCAACGCCGGCGGGATTGTTCATTTTATTTGCTCCCGCGCCGCTCGTTACGGTCGCAAAATCTGTTTGACCGAGAACCGCATCTGCATTTGCGCCATTTGCCTTTGCCGCCGCATTGTCGAACCTGAGAACGCGATTGTTATTAATATCGGCAACCCACAAACGCCCGCTCGAATCGGCAAAGACGCTCGCCGGACTCCACATTTTATTCGCTCCCGCGCCGGTGGTTCTGGTGATAAAATCCGTTTGACCTAAAACGCCGTCGGCATTCGCGCCGCTCGCTTTGCTCGCCGCGTTGTCGAATCTGAGAACGCGATTGTTGTTGTAGTCCGCCACCCACAAGCGTCCCGCAGCGTCAACGCTGATATCGGCGGGATTCGACATTTTACTTTGCGTAATGCCGACCGTCGTCGTTGCAAAATCGGGTTGACCTAAAACGGCTTCTGCCGCCGCGCCGGTTGTCAGTGCCGCCGCCGATGAGAACCGCACCACACGGTTATTTTGCAATTCGACAACAAAAAGCTTTTTACTCACCGGGTCAACAATCGCGTTTTCAGGTTGATTGAGCTTCGAGGCGGTCGAGCCTGCCGTGTTGGTTGTAAAATTCGGCTGACCGAGGACGCTCGCGGCGGCTTGGTGGTTAGTGAAATTGCCTGCCAGCGGCTCGATGAATCTTTTTGCTGCCCCAACGGGCGCAAAGTCGAAAACTAAAAATGAAATGAAAAGAACGAAAAGCGTCAACATTAGACGCGCGAATATAAATAATTTCATGTTGTTTTTGGTTTGCTCTGTAAATTTATACTGCGATTGCTTTTATTATTTTAATGTAGAGCGGCGCTTGAACAAGTGCCAATTTTGCCTTTTTATGTCAGACCAATCCGTTGTAAATCAATCACTTTTCACGAAAGCAATCGGAAACGGCGATTGAATCGTCTTGAATAAAAAGTGGTCTTGAAAGTCGGTTGAAAATTGGCACTTGTTAGATTCTAATTTTCTTTTAAAATAATTATTTAGCTCAGTGCATTTGAGAGAATAAAGGTAAGTCAGTTGTTTAAACGGTAACGCGTAAATCGAATTAAAAAGCAAATTATGATTACTCAAACGGAAAAGGCAAAAGCATTCAAGGCACTGCACGAACGGGCGGGCGCATTCGTTATTCCTAACCCTTGGGATTCGGGTTCGGCGAGGCTGCTTTCGGGTTTGGGATTTGAAGCGCTGGCGACGACGAGCGGCGGTTTTGCTCAAACTCTCGGACGCATTGACGGAGAGGCTACTCTCGACGAAACAATCGAACACTGCCGCCTTCTCTGCGCTTCAACAGATTTGCCCGTCAGTGCGGATTTGGAAAATTGTTTTGCCGACGAACCGGAAAAAGCTGCGGCGACAATTCTGCTGGCGGCGCAGGCTGGCGTGGTCGGCTGTTCAATCGAAGATTACACGAAGAATCCGGCAAATCCGATTTATGCATTCGATTTAGCGGTCGAGCGCGTTCACGCCGCTGCGGAAGCGGCGCGCTCGCTTGATTTTCCTTTTACGCTGACTGCCAGAGCCGAAAATCTGCTTCACGGCAGAAATGATCTCGACGATACGATTCGCCGGCTGCAGGCGTTTGAAGCGGCGGGCGCAGACGTTCTTTACGCGCCTGCTCTTAAAACAATTGAAGAAGTTCGGATGGTAACGGGCGCGTTAAATAGACCGGTTAATGTTCTCGCGCCGTCTATAAAAAATGTGACCGTCGCTGAGCTTGCCGACGCGGGCGCGAAACGCATCAGCGTCGGCGGAGCATTGGCGCGCGCAGCATTAAGCACTATGATTCGCGCAGGACTGGAAATGATAAATAAAGGCAGCTTCGAGTGGACAAAAAATTCTGTATCGAGCGGCGATGTGCGGAAACTGTTGAGTTGACCCAAGCGGCGCAGCTTTTTATTCGTCAAAGTGAAACTATTACTGATAGCGGTTTGTAGCCGACTGCTTCAACGTCCCGCCCCACTTGCAGCAATACTTTTGTTATGCGTAAGTGCTACTCTTCGTCATAAGTTATGTGTCATATTAGCAGTCGTTTTTGGTCTGCTCATAGTAAAGCGTAATTGCACCACAATCAAATGTTTTTGTCTTTACGAGTTTAAGAATAGTCAGGTCGTTTATGTTTTTAAATAATGGTAAACCGTGTCCTGCTATAACAGGGTGAACACAAAATTGGAGTTCATCAATCAAATTAAGTTTCATTAATTGTATAATTAAACTCCGACTGCCGACTAAAATGTCTTTACCCGATTGCTGCTTGAGTGCTAAAACTTCTAGTTCAATGGCTCGGTTCGCCAACTTTGCACTTTCCCATGCTACATTTTCCAGCGTGTGGGAAAAAACAATTTTCGGAATCTTGTCCATTATCAGAGCAAATTCGTCCATTGCTTTGTTGCCGGTTGGATTTTTCACCACAGTTCGCCAATATTCCATAAGTTGATATGTTATCCTCCCGTATAGAATGG
This sequence comes from Pyrinomonadaceae bacterium, assembly GCA_036400075.1. Classification (GTDB taxonomy): domain Bacteria; phylum Acidobacteriota; class Blastocatellia; order Pyrinomonadales; family Pyrinomonadaceae; genus JALZCH01. The sequence goes on along the minus strand of DASWLV010000141.1, from coordinate 3,894 downwards.
TGTCTGCCTTACTTAACAGGTCAGCGTAATGTTGATGTATTTCTTCATCTGGAATTATTGCCGTATGGTCGCAAAATCCGTCAAGTGTCATATTGATTGCTGCAATTAGTTTTCTCATACTATTTGGTTTAATTTAACTGTCAAATTTCTGTCGGCGGGTTGAAGTTTGCACTGTCGCCAAAGCATTACGCACAACTCAAATATTTCCGTAAATAAAAGCCAATGCTTTTACCCGCCAGCAGGCTGAGCAGGATGCCGAAAATGTGCGCGACGAACATTTGCAGAACGAAGTAGAAAAGCGGGACGCGCCCGAATGTGATAAATACGCGGCTCAAAAAGCTGTTTTCGCTTTGTTCGTTTGAAGCGTTTATTTTTCTATTGATGGGCATAATAGGCTTTATGAATTTAAATTCAAACTGTTTTGGTCAAGCGGCTGAAGGTAATTCTCTTCGATGATTTTAAGATGATGAATCTGATGACCGATGATGGCAAACCCTAAAGCCAGAATTGATATTTCGTGTTTCCAGTTTGTTCCACTGTCGAGCAGCGTTTCTTCGTCGAAACTATCAAACAGCGCTTTGGAAGTATTGCGGACAGCTTTTAATTCAGCAATCAAACCGTCAATCGAACGCTTTTCGGCATTCATATTTGCCGCCATACGGTCTTGGTCAACGCTCTGCGGAATTGAACCCTCGCGCCTTGCAAACAATAAAGCGCGGTAAGACAAAATCCGCTCCCAATCAATGACGTGCTGCAAGATTTCTTTCGCCGTCCATTTACCCGTAGCGTTTTCGTTTTCGCTTATTTTCTCCAAAAGATTAGCGTCTAAATCACCCAACTGCCTGATACTGTCGTCGAAAGCCTTTGCGAGTTCGACATCAGCCACAAGATTAATGTAGCGGTCGTAATAATCGGGCATCGGGTTTATGTCTGATTTTTTCATCCTTTTTTTTACTAATTGTGCAGCTCAAAGACTTTTAATTTTGGATTTTTATTTTTTCTTCTCGCCTCCGGCTGACGATAACGCCTAACATTCGATTTGCCAAAAATTCGGATAGCTTGTAACAAAGCCTGTTTCGTTGACTTTGAGATCGGCGACGAATCTTCCTCCGGCGCTTTCGTAACGATAAGTCGTCGCGTCAATTCGGTAATAGCTTTGTTCGAGCGCCTCGATTTGAAAGCTCGGAAACTTGAGCCACGCCGCCCGGACTTCGGCTTTCTCTCCGATATTAAGATTTAAGCGGCGAATCGGAAGCGTATTGGTGAGCGGGCTAAAATTTAAATCGAGGTCAATGCAATCAGCCGCTTGAGCGCATTCTTGACCGTTTATCCGCCAACGGCGATTCTGCTCAACTGATATTTCAATTTCAACTGCTTTCACTCCAACCCAGCCCGAAACTCGCCCCGATAAAGTCTCCCATTCGGAATTGCATTTTAGCCGGTAATCAAGACAACAAGGCTTTTTGTCTTGAACAAAAATCGCCGTTCCGTTCAAGTGCCAGCAGAAATTATCGAAAAACAGCCTTGCAAATTCGTGTCCCGGTATATCCAGTCGTCGCCAAAGGACGAATTTTTCTAACATTGTTTCCCCAAAAACCGTTTACGGATTGGATTTTATTGCCTGCTTGGTCAACCCTTGAGCTTCGAGCCAGTAATAAAACTCATCAATCCAATGGTCGCTCGTGGTGCCTTGCTTTTTTACGCCGAAACCGTGACCGCCCGAACTGTAAATGTGAACTTCGGGTTTGTGACCGGCAGCTTTTAACGCATCATAAAATCTATTAATCGCAGGACTTGCTAAATTATCGTCCTGCGCCCACGCCATAAAAATCGGCGGAAGCTTCGCAGGAATTTCCGGCATCTTGCCGAACGGTGCGCCGTAAATCGGCGCTACAAAGTTCGGGCGAGCTGCGGCGTCCTGCTGAAGCAAAGCTCCGCTTGCTACCATCCCTCCCGCCGAAAAACCCATAAAACCGATTCTATCGGGTGAAACATTCCATTCCGCCGCGTGCTGGCGAACTACCTTAAGAGCTTGGATTCCGTCGGCGATACCGTATTTGCAGGCTTCATCCATGTTAATATTCTTCGGAGCGCCTTCTTCTTTCTTTTCTATAATCCGGTATTTAAGCACGAAAGCGGCGATGCCTTTGCTTTGCAGCCAGCGCGCCGCGTCGCCTTCCTGACTGATAGCGAGAGCCACGCAATACCCGCCAGGCGCAATAATAACGCCCGTTCCCGTCGCCTTGCTTTTTTCCGGCAGATAAGCTGTCAGAGTCGGCGTAACGACATTCAAAACAACTGTTCCGACCGGAGTGTTTTCGATAACTTTTTCCTTCTGTGTCCAATTTTCCGTACCCGGAGGCGCGCCCGACCAAATATTAACGACTTGCTGCGAATTGGCTGAACAAGCCATCAGAAACGTAAAGGCGATAGCGCCCAAGGTATATACTGCGCTTCGTATAATATTTCCTGTTTCTCGTATCATATTTTTGACGTTTGATTCGCCTTCGGTTTCTTACTTTTAAAAAACAGCAACTAAAGCCCGAATTAGCCGTAACTTTATTTTTTCAGCATTTGCTTGCCGCGATAGGTAATCGTCTCGCCCGGTTTCATTTCGTAAAAAGGTGTTTTCAGCCGTTTAAGTTCGGCGGCGAAACCTTCAGCGTTCGCGCTGATGCCGGGAAACGTCGCGTAGTGCTGCGGAATCGCCAGACGCCCGCGCACCGATTGCGCGGCTTTTGCAGCCATTCGCGGCTCCATTCCGAAATGTCCACCGATGTTAAGGAGCGCTACATCAACCTTGTATTGCTCGCCGATGGTTTCCATATCTTTGAAATACGCCGTGTCGCCCGAATGATAAATGGTCGGACCGTCTTTGATTATCACAACGAAGCCAGCCGGATTTCCGCCGTAAGCACGTTCGGCATCAGTCGCGCTCGCCTTCGGATTAAAAACACTGCTCGAATGAACAGCCGGAGTCATCGCTACGGTTACTTCGCCGTCGGCGATGTTTATTTCGCCGCCGATGCCCATAATCGCATCCGTCTGAGCCTGCTTTTCGGGAAAGCCAGCCAGCTTGACTAAGTTTCCGGCAAGCTCCGGGTTGCAAATCAAAGCCGCGCCGGTCTTTTTCGCAATCTCAACCGCGTCGCCCAAGTGATCGCGGTGTCCGTGCGTGAGAAGAATGTAGTCAACTTTCGGAACGGCTGTTAAAGAGTCTTTGCGGTCTTTGGCTTCCGGGTTCAAAGGATTATTGAGCCACGGGTCAATCAATAAAACTTTGCCTTTCGGCGTCGTAATCGAAAAAGCCGCGTGTCCGAACCATTTTATTTTAGTCTCCTGCGCCGAAACCTGGTAAACAGTCCCGAGCATAAATAAAACTGTCAGAAATCCGAATAAGTTCATACTTATCTCCTCAAAAAATCACCAGCCGCGTTTTTATTTTTATTTCCGTAAATTCCTTCAATTCTTCTCGATATTATCGGGAGCATGATCCGCCGAGAGATTCAACTCGATATTGTGTTCAAGAAATGCTTTTAGTCCGCTTAGCAAAAACGTGAAACCTCCTTGCGAATTAAGGGCTTTTTGGACGACTTCATCGCCATCTCCGCTAAAGCCGGATTCCGTAATCGTAACGAATGTCGTGTCGCCCGCTTGCGGAGAAAAAAGCCATTCGACCACCGTCGGATTTCCGCCCGACGATGACCATTCGATGAGTATTCGTTTATTCGCCTCGATTGCTTTAACGCTGACTTCTGCGGAAACCCCGAACATTTCCCAATCCCATCGAATCTGCTTGCCGGAATCTAACCGCCCGCTGCCTTTCGTGAACCAGAATCTGGATGTGATGGCAGGGTCAATAAAAGCCTCAAACACTTCGGCGACCGGTTTGCG
>DASWLV010000140.1:0-4992 GCA_036400075.1 Pyrinomonadaceae bacterium | reverse complement strand
AACTGCACGAAACGCTGATTGATTTCCTGTTCGACTTCATTTTCAAGCGAAAGCTCTTTGCCTTGTTGGATGATCAGCTCTTCGTTGATCAAATCAACAATCAACTCGTTGCGCTTGGCGTTAAACTCGCTGACGAGCTGTTCGCGCGTTTTTCCATCGGTCTGACCGCGCGCCAGAATCGCATCGGTGCGGCTGTTAATCTCGCGGTTAATTCGCGACAAAGTAATCACGCCTTCGTTGACCTGCGCGACGACTTCGTCAACCACGCGCTGTTCGGTTTCCTGCGCTAAACCGGAAAAATTGAATAAAAAAACGGCGGCAAATAAAACTGACAACCGCACAAAAGCAGTTTTGGAAAATCTCACTTTGTAACTCCTATTTTTTGTAATTGGTAATTGGAAAAAGTAATTAGTAATTAGTAATTAGTATGATTGCAGGAATTGTTCTGCTCAGTTTGCGAATATTTATTATTGCTTATTGCTGATTACTAATTACTGATTACTTTACCCGTTAGAACGAATTTCGTGCAAGATTTGACGCGCGGAATCGAGAATTTGTTGGCTCTCGTCTGCGGAATTTATCGGAATTCTTAAAACGCCGTTCGGCGAAAAACCGATGCCTTCGCCGGAATTAACCAAATCCATCAATTTTTCCGGTTCAACCATTGCGCGTTCCGACAGTTTAAAAGCAATTCCCTGCGGCGTTTTATCAATCGAAAGCACGCGCATTTCTTCTGCAAGGCGGCGCAGTTTGGCGTAATTAAAAAGATTTTCGACCGATTCCGGCGCGCGCCCGTAACGGTCTTGAATTTCGGCAAAAAGTTTATTTAAAACCTCTTCCGAATTTGCCGACGAAATGCGTTTGTAAGTTCTCAGACGCTGCGACATATCGGCGATATAATCGGTCGGAATCGAAACGTCAACGCCCAAATTTATCGAAACGCTCGCTTCGTCCTCAATTTCGTCGCCGCGAATTTCGGCGACAGTGCGTTCGAGCATTCTGGTGTACAAATCGAAACCGAGCGCATCGAGATGTCCCGACTGCTCGCCGCCGAGCATATTTCCCGCGCCGCGCAATTCCAAATCGAGCGCGGCGATTCTGAAACCCGCGCCTAAATCAGAAAACTCGCGAATTGCCGAAAGACGACGACGCGCAATCGGCGTCAGAGTCAGTTCGCCCGGAATCAGCAAATAAGCGTAAGCGCGGCGATTCGAGCGTCCAACGCGACCGCGCAGTTGGTAAAGCTGCGATAAACCGTAATTGTCGGCGCGGTTAATGATAATTGTGTTCGCGCGCGGAATGTCAATGCCGTTTTCGATAATCGTCGTGGCGACCAGAACGTCAAATTTATAATCAACAAAATCGAGCATCGCCGTTTCCATTTCCTGCTCGTTCATTTGCCCGTGAGCGACGATAATTCGGGCTTCCGGCACGATTTTTTTAATCAAAGCCGCGATTGATTGGATTGTCTCGACGCGGTTGTGAATAAAAAAGACTTGTCCTTGCCGTGACATTTCCAATTCAATCGCCGATTTAATCACTGAATCGGAAAATTGAACGACCTGCGTGTTAATCGCCAGACGGTCGCGCGGCGCAGTTTCAATCACCGACATATCGCGCATTCCGGTCAAAGCCATATTCAAAGTGCGCGGAATCGGCGTCGCCGACAAAGTTAAAACGTCAACTTTCTTTTTCAGTTGTTTCAAACGCTCTTTGTGAGCGACGCCGAAACGCTGTTCTTCGTCAACAACCACCAGCCCTAAATTCGGAATCACAACATCTTTCGACAAAATCCGGTGCGTCCCGATAATGATGTCAACCGCGCCGGATTCGAGTTTTTTGACGGCTTCTTTTTGCTCTTTAGGCGAGCGAAAACGCGATAAAAGCTCGACCGTAATCGGAAACGCCGCAAAGCGTTTTTTGAAAGTTTCGTAATGCTGATAAGCCAAAACGGTGGTCGGAGTTAAAACCGCGACTTGTTTTGAATCCATCGCGGCTTTAAATGCGGCGCGCATAGCCACTTCGGTTTTGCCGAAACCGACATCGCCGCAGAGCAATCTGTCCATCGGCGTCGTCGCTTCCATATCTTTTTTGACATCTTCGACAGAAGCCGCCTGATCAATTGTCAATTCGTATGGAAAAGCGTTTTCAAACTCGTCCTGCCACGGCGAATCGGCGGCAAAAGCGTAGCCTTGAACTAGTTTTCTTTCGGCGTAAAGCCGCAAAAGCTCGTCCGCCATATCGCGCATCGCGCGTTTGGCTTTGGCTTTTTTGGCTTGCCAGCCGATTCCGCCCAATTTGTCCAGATTCGGCTGCTGCGCTTCGGCGCTCGAAAAACGCGAAACCAGATCGAGCCGTTCGACCGGAACATACAACTTGGCGTTATCGGCGTAAGTGACGAGCATAAATTCGCCGCTCTGCTCGCCCATTTGCAGCGCATTCAGACCTTCAAAACGCCCGATTCCGTGGTCAACGTGAACGACAAAATCGCCCGGTTTCAAATCCCGGAAATCCGACAAAAACGCGCCGGTTCTGTCTTTTTGACTTTTGCCTTTCGACTTCTGCTTTTCAGCCTTGTTTCTCTGCTGCTGCGCCTGAAATTCGGGATGAACCTGATATTTTTCGATTTCATCGAAAAGATCGGCTTCGGTGTGAACAATTAAATTGGCAACGGGAAGTTCAAAACCGGAACTTAGATTTCCGAGCGCAAAAGAATCGCTCGGCAAATTAACTTCGGATTCGCGCAAAAGCTCGCTGACGCGCTCGCGCATTCCGCTCGTTTGCAGAACGAAAATTGTTCGCTGTTCGCTGCTCATCGTTCGCTGTTGACTGCGTTTTAAATCGCTCGCCAATTCGCTGATTCGATTGTGATAACGACGCGCGGAGCGGGAAATGATTTCTATTTCGGCTGCTTTCTCGGCAGTCGAGAATAGAAATAAAGGTTTTGCAGTTTGAGATTTTATATCTGGAATTTTAATCTGCGGATTTTCGTTTTCAAACGCCAGACTTTCATCGGTCGCGGCGGCTGCGCGTCCCAAAGCGCGAAGCTCCAATCGCTGTTTTTCGCCGACTCGCTCGCGCAACTCATCCGGCGTCAAAAACAAATCGTTCGGCGGCAAACCCAATTCATCGGCTCGATTTGTTTCCTCAAAACTGTTTTCCAAATTCTGGTAAAACGAGCCGAGATATTTTTCGACGCTTGCCGGTTCGTCGAAAATTAAAACCGAATCTTTCGGCAGATAATCAAAAGCCGCACCTTTGCGTTCGTGTAAAACCGGAAGCAGAAATTCCCAGCCGGAAAAAGATTCGCCTTCATCGGCAAACTGCGTGCGATCCGCCAAAGCGCGCGCAAAGCGTTCGTCCGAAAATCTTTCGCGCGCGAAAAACGCCCAATCCCGGAAATCCTGTGGCAAAGCGGCAAATTCGCGCATCGGCGCAAAGGAGATTTCTTTTAATTGTCGGGTTGAAAGCTGAGTTTCCGGGTCGAATTCTCGAATCGAATCAACCGTGTCGCCCCAAAACTCAACGCGCACGGGCAATTCGCAATCGGGCGACCAAACATCAACAATTCCGCCGCGCGAAGAAAATTGCCCGACGCCCGCGACAGGCTCTTCGCGGACATAGCCGCAAGCGACGAGCTTTTCGATTAATTCTTCGGGCGGAAAATCTTCTTCTCGCCGAAGATATGCGCCCAAATTTCTTAACTCTTCAGGCGCGACGGTTTTGGCAACAAGCGCGCGAGCCGTCAAAAGCAAAAAATCCGGCGCGTTTTTAATCAATCGCCAGAGCGTCAGAGCGCGCTGCTCCAAAGTTTCCGCATGCGGCGAAACTCCGGCGTACGGATCGGCGTCGGACGAAGGCAATATTAAAATTTGTTCGTTGTTCGTTGTTCGTTGTTCGCTGTTAGATTTTTCCTGCAACGAACGACGAACGATGAACGATTGACTAAAAAAACAAAGGTCGCCGTTCCAATCTTCCAAATCTTTGTTTGTTTCGGAAACGACGACAAAAGTTTTTCCGGTTTCTTTTTGCAATGCGGCTAAAACGCAGGCTTTTGCGGCTCCGCTCGTTAAACCGGTAAGCGAAACAATCGGCGAGCCGCGCCGGATTTCATCAAACAGACGGCGAAACTCATCGCTCGCGGCGATGCGCTCGAAAACGTCGGCTTGTCTGATTTCCGTCCCACTGCTCATTTGCTTTTAAACAAAAGTTTGCCACAAAAAGACGGAGAATGAACAGCGCCGGGTAATTTCCTACATTTTATTTACGAAAGAATCATTACAACCGCTTCGCCTTTTAGAGTTGTTTCGCCGTTCTGATTGGTGCAAACCGTTTCAAGCGTGACAATGTTTTTGTCTTCACGAATATTTTTCACGGTCGCGGTAGCCGTTACCGTATCGTCTATGAATACGGGCGCGACAAATTTCATTGTTTGTGAAAGATAAACGACTCTTCGTTCTTTAAATTCATAACCTAAAACGGCGGAAATCAACGCGCCGGAAATCATTCCGTGCGCTATTCTTCGTCCGAAACGGGTAGTTTTCGCAAACTCTTCGTCAATGTGAATCGGGTTGTAATCGCCCGACAAATCGGCAAAAGCACACACGACCGAATCTGTAATTTGCTTACTCGTCGAAAATTTATCTCCAATTTTTAAATCCGTCATTTTGTTCGTCGTTCGTTGTTCGTCGCTCGTCGTAGATTGCTTTTTGCAACGAACAATGAACGACGAACAACGAACAAATCTATTTTTTTAGATTGTTAATTATTGTAAACGCCGTTGGGACGAGAGTTGTTTTCTTGTTTTTGACTAAAAACAGCGGCGTTTCCATCAAATCCGAGCCGCCCGCTGCGAATGTTCAAATCTCTTTGCGGGAACGGGATTTCGATGTTGTTCGCTTTAAATTTATCCCAGATGGCGAAATTCAAATCGCTGAGCAAAACGGTTTTTCGATGCAGTTTAGCCTTGCTCCACACCCACAATTCAAAATT
>DASWLV010000139.1:0-10200 GCA_036400075.1 Pyrinomonadaceae bacterium | reverse complement strand
GCGTATTTAATGTCTTTCTGATTAGTCGTAAAATCGGTCAAAAGCTCCGGTTTTTCGTTAAAAGTCATTACTGCAACGCGGTCTTCCGCCGAAAGCGCATCGGTAAAACGACTCGCCGCCTGCGCCATTTGCTGACGAAAGCTCTTGGTCGAACCGGAAACGTCGAGCATCATCACGATGCTGAACGGCGCTGAAACCGGCTCAAAGCGTGAGATATTTTGTTTTATGTTGTCTTCGTAAACCGTAAAACTGTCTTTGTTTAAATTGGTAATGACGTTTCCTTTGGCGTCAACGACGCCGACATTAAGCCGAACCAGCGTCGTCTCAATTTTCACCACATCGTCTTGAGCAAACGACGCGGCGGCGAAACCAACCAGCAAAAATAAAGCTAAAACGGATTTTTTAAAATCAAAACGAAATTTCATTTTTATCAAGCGCACGTTAATCGGAAAGTAGCGCGTCAATCTTTGATACGTAATAAAGTCAATTTGGTTGACTGAAAAGGCGTTTTCGGGTTTATAATTGCCGCACTCGTAAAATTTGTCTGCGGTGGGAGGTTGACAAAACGATGCTTCGCAAACCCAATTTTTGCTCTGAATGCGGCGAAAAGGTCGAAAAAGAAAACCGGAAATGGTGGGAAAGCAGCAAGTTTTGCCATGAATGCGCACGCCATTTCGATAAGCTGCCAAAACGGATTTTAAAATATTTTATCGGAGCGTTTGTTTTTACCGGAATCGGTTTTCTCATCGCCAATTCGATGCCGCAGCGAAATCCGCCGATTGTTTCAAGTCAAAATAAAGCCGCGTCCGCGCCGCAGCAAACCGCAAACCGGCAAATCGCGCATACAAATCAAATAGCAAACGCGCCGCGCGCCGCTAAACCGACAATACAAACCGACGCGCAAAAAACGCCGCAAACTTTAATTTCGTCTCCGTCGCAGCAAACTTCGCCAAACCTTGCCGAAACAACGGAAACCGCTTATTATTGCGGCGCGAGAACACAAAAAGGCGCGCCTTGTTCTCGCCGAGTGCGAGGCGGCGGACGCTGCTGGCAGCACATCGGAAAACCGGCGATGCTCCCGGCGGAAAAACTGAAAATCGCGCAGTAAATCTCAATACCGCTTCTCAAAAAAGTATTAACGGCAAAAACGCAGCAAAAATCGAGCTTGCCCGTCTGAATGTTTGAAAGAAGGGAAAATGAAAAAAATCGTTTGCAATCTTCAAATCGCCTCCGCAATTTTAATGCTCGCTTCATTCGCTTTTGCGCAGAAAAGCGAAGTTGAAATTGCACCGCAGTGTGACGCGCAGCTCGCCCGGTCGCTCGTCGAAACTCAGATTTCCGACAGCAAAACGGTTGAAGCGACCGACAAACAAATCAAAATCCTGATTCGCGCGGCGGATTTTCTCTGGCAATTTGAGGAAGCGGCGGCGCGCAAGCATTTTTCGGACGCGCTCGATCTGGCGCGCGAGCGTTTTAAGGAAAAAGGAGTCGAAGCGAAAGGCAACGGGCGATTTACCGAACGGCAGGACGATTTTCGTTTTCAGGTTTTGACGGCAATTGCAAAACACGACGCAGTGTGGGCGAATAAATTAACCGACGCGGTTTTGGAAGATATTAAAGCGAGCCGTCAGGGAGGCGAAAATGCGGAACGCGGCAGGTCGGACAATGAAACGAATCGGTTGTTGGAAATAGCTTCTTCTTTGCTGAAATCAAACAAATCTGCGGCTTTTCAATTTGCCGGGCGCGCGGCGGGATTTCCGATGGACGAAAATTCAATGCGCTGGCATTCGTTTTTGTATCGCGCCGCCGAAGTTGACCAATCGCAGGCAGATGCGCTTTACAGCGAGTTACTGACGCGGCGCGGCGGAGCAAACATCAAAATTAAAGCCTTGTATTTTTTATCCGGTTATCCGTTCGGCAATTCAGGCAATTATGGAGTTAACAATTCAATGGTCGGCTCGACCGTTCCGGCGTCATTCGTCCCGAATCCAAATTTACAGCGGCAATATCTCAATGTTTTAATCAGCGAAACACTCGCCCTTAAACCTAATGCCGAAGCGCAAAAGAACGAATCGCAAATGCCTGAGGCTCTTGTCGCTTTTTCCATTTTGCAAGACCTGGAAACCATCGTCGTTGGGCGTTTTTCGGATTTGCAGGCGCGTCTGGTCGCCGCCAAAGCGTACGCCAATTCTTTGATGACGGCGGAAAATGCGGCTGAGCTTGACGAAAAGCGAAAAAGCAACGAAGCGGGACATTCATCATTTGATAAAAAAATTGAAGAGCTTGAAAAAAAAGCCGATTCAAAAGGACTCGACGCGCAAATCGTTGATTTGATATTTGACGCCGAAACCGACGCAGAACTGAGCAGAGGCGCGCAATGGCTATCGAAAATCAGCGAAGACCCGGTGCGCGAAAGCGCGACGAATTTTCTGTGGTTCAAACGCGCAGAGCTTGCCGTCAAAGAAAATCGCTTGCCGGATGCGGAAAAACACGCCGAGAAAGTTTCCGAGCTGGAACACCGCGCGATAATTTATTTCAAAATAGCCGAAGCAAAACTAAAACAGGAAAATTTGAAAGAACCGGCAGCGGCTGTTTTGGAAACGGCAGTCAAAGCGGCTTTGAAAGCTCCGAACGGAGTCGAGCGGGCGCAGGTTTTATTGGGAACGGCGTTCTTTTTCGAGAAATACAATCAATATCGCGCCGCCGAAGTGTTGAGCGAAGCCGTGAAAACCGTCAATCGTCTGGAAAACCCGGATTTATCGGCTTCGTCCATTTACCGCAAAATCGAAGGCAAAGATTTCGGTTATTATATGAGCATTGCCACTCCCGGCTACAGTCTGGAAAAAAGCTTCGCTCAAGTCAGCCGCAAAGATTTTCAGGGCGCGCTCAGCCAAGCCAGAAATTTGGACGATAAATATTTGCGGACTTTAGCCGTGATAGCCGTCGTCGGCGATTGCATCGAAGCGCAAGAGAAAACGCCGGAAAAACCGAAAGCAAAGCCAAATCAGCCGAAACCTGCAGCGAAAAAGCCGACGCCGAAACCAAACTCGAATTAGAGCGGAATTCAGAAATGTGAAATTGTGCATTGTCACTTGTCAGCTTTACATTGTCTGACAAGTGACAGTTGATAATTCACAATTGACAATTTTCTTGCAGTTTTTAATTCGACGTTAAAACCTCGACTTCGCGTTCAATCAGCGGAAGAACTCTGAGCCGCAAACGAACGACGAGAGTGTCGGCTTGACGCACATCTTCTTCGAGCCTGGCGCGGCTATGTTCAATTTGCGCGAGCAGATTCCGCAAGCCCGCGCGTTCATTTTCAAGACTGCGGCGGCGAGCGTCGCGCTGTTCAGGCGCACGTGTTCCGAAAGCGGCGGAATTTATATTTCGGTCAATATTTTCCGGGCGCAAATCTTCTTCAAGCTGTATAACACGCGTTCTGATTGAGTTTTCCTTTTCGACCGATTCGACAAGCTGTTTTCGCAAAAGCTCGGCGCGCTGCTCGGCGCTGTTCAAAATGTCCAGACTTTTTAAAATTTTCTTTTGCCGGTCTTCTGCGGTTTCGGTTTTTGCAGAAGGCGTTAAAGAATTCGGGTTTAAATCGCGCAGACGCGAATTTAAACTTTGCAGAGTTTTTCTGAGTTGCGCCAGTTCGTTTGCCAAAACGTCGGTCGGATTGGCGGAAATGGAGTTGACGATTTCCTGCGAGTTCACGGGCGGAACGGTTTTATTATTCTGCGCCGAAGCTGAAACGGAAAACAGCGCGCCGGAAAAAATCACGGATGCGAAAACCGCGAGCGGCAAAAATTTTATTCGGTTGTTCATTGGCGGATTCCTCTTTCGGAAGATTAAAACACCGATTCTCACGCCGCCGCAAGTTTAAAGTTCCCCGAAATTAAAGCGCGGAAGTTTCGCGTCTCGTTTCGTCTGAAGCGAAAACAAAGCTCGCTAGCCACGCGACAAGAAGCGTCGTCAGACTGCCGATAAAAACATACCAAGTCCAGGCGATTTTCGTGGCTAAAAAGATGTAAAGCATCAACGCGGCGCTCGCCGCCATTCCGGTCAAAGCCGCTTTTTCCCCAGCGCGCTTCAAAAATACGCCCACCAAAAATACGCCCAAAACCGGACCGTTAAAAAGCGAAGCAATTGACAAAGCTGAACTCAAAGCCGATTGATTTTGATTGCGAACGACGAGCGCGACGGCAATTTGAACAACGCCGATGACAACAGTCAAAATTCCCGAAATTTTCAAATAATGCTTGTCCGGCAGATTTTGCCGAAACGGTTTGTATAAATCGTTGACAAAAGTGGCGGCAATCGAATTTAAAGACGAAGAAAGCGCAGCGGCAAAAATCGCGGCGACGACAAGACCGCTCAAACCCGAAGGCATAAATTTGGTGATAAAATCCGGGAAAACTTTATCGCCGCCCGCGAACGGAAACGTCGCCGGAACGCCCGAATTTGCGACTCCGGCTTGAGCGTATTCCGCCGCGTCGAAAGGATGATAAAAAGCGAACAGCAGCACGCCGATAAACAGAAATCCGATAAATTGCCCCAAAACGACAGCGCCGCTTGAAAGCAAAGCGAGCGCTGCGCTGCTGGGTTTGTTCGTGCAAAGATAGCGCTGAACGAGATATTGGTCGGTTCCGTGCGTTGACATCGTTAAGAAACAGCCGCCGATGAGTCCAGCCCAAAATGTGTAAATCTTGGTAACGTCGGTGGAAAAATCAAACAAAGTGAATTTCCCGAACTGCTCGCCGAGCGCCGATGCGCCCGCAAAACCGCCGGGAATTTGATTTGCCAAAACAACCGCAGCCGCAATCGCGCCGACGATATAAATCCCAAGCTGAACGACTTCAACCCAAATGACGGCTTCCATTCCGCCATAAAACGTGAAAATTATCATCACCGCGCCGAGCAGAATTATCGAACCGATGACGACAAACGTCGGGTCTGTATTCGGCTGAAAAGCGGCGTAAACGGCGGCGAGAACGATTGCGGTTAAAAGCAGCCGAATTCCGTCGGCGATGTTTCGCATCACGACGAACAAGGCGGCGGCGAGCATCTTGATTTTACCGCCGAAACGCTGATCTAAAAGCTGATAAACCGTCAGCAATTCGCCGCGAAAATAGCGCGGAATAAACAGCAGCGAAATCACGACGCGACCGAGCATATAACCGAAAACGAGCTGCAAAAACTGAAAATTCCCGCCTTTGGCAAAAGCGATTCCGGGAACGGAAATAAACGTAATCGTCGAAGTTTCCGTAGCCACAATTGAAGCCGCAATCGCCCACCACGGAACCGAGCGGTCGCCGACAAAATAATCTTCAGTCGTTTCCTGCTTTCTCGCAAACAATGCGCCGAATGCCGTAACGCCAATCAAATAGCCGAAAATAATAATTAAATCGAGTGTTTGCATTTACAAATTTGATTTCAATGAATTGTAAAATGTCCGTCTTTTTTGTTTATAGTGAGTAAGTCAGATTTCATCCATCCCCATTGATTGTTATACCTTTCAACATCGCCGTATTCATTCCAACGTGATTTTTCAATTCCATTGGGCGTGTAAACAAGCGCAAACCAACAGCCATTGTAAAAATACTCAAAAGAGACAAACTTGACCTCTTCAACAGAATTTTCCTCGGCGGGAAATTTATACATTGTCATCCCCAAGGTTGGATTTATTAGATTTGAAATTTCGCGGTCTTGATTAGCCCAAATAACAAATTTATTTTGCAAGTTCTGAAGAACAGGAACGAGTGCGACGAGTGAGGCAAACAGTATAAATACAGCAATAGAATTAAATAAAAACCTTTTATTTTCGCTCCAGCTCATTCGGCTTAAATGCAGAGCTTTCAAAATTCGCCAAAATAACAAACAAAATAAAATAAAAACGCAAACAAAGAAGATCGTTCCTGAACCGAAAAATTCACTGACAACTATCGGTGGATTATACGCAGGCAAAAAACGTCCAAAACAGAGCAGAAAAATCAAGAAATAAAAAATAGATCGAATTTTTCTCATAAAACATCTAAATCAAATTTCAAATTTTGGCTGTTATAAAAGTTCATTAATTTTCGGTTTCATTTTCTCTAATCACATTTTCAATTTCTTCACGATGCGAGCGAACATAAGCCCAAGTGTTTGCTAAATCTTGCGCGGTCAACAAAGGATAATCGTGCAGCAAATCAGCTTCGCTTGTTCCGAGCCGACGCGCGTTTTCCAAAACCCAGACCGGAATTCTCGTTCTCACAATGTAAGCCGCGCCGCCACAAACCTCCGGGCGCGCTTCAATACCGGGAAAATCATCGCTCAAATCTTTAACCAGCCATTGCAGGATTTGCATTTTTTCCGCCCGCGAAAGTTGAGCAAAATCTTGTTCCGAAACAGAATTCATAGCAAGCTAATTTTACACTCTTTTCAATCAATCGAGTGTCTGCATTTTTATAAAAAAGAAAAGCGCCGGTTTTTACACCCGCGCTTTTGTAGCTTAATTTATCTTTCGCGTCAATTGACGGACATAAAATTCACGTCCGCCAAAAGCCGACATCATTTTGAACTCGTTTTCATTCGAGCCAAATTCCGACCGGACTTTTTTGCAGCCGAAAAATTGAAAATTATATTAACTCTCGCTGCGGGCAAACTCAACGGCTTTTTCAATTACATTTTGATTTGCCGACAATGCTTTTTCCGCTTGTTCGCGCTCGACTCCGGTTTTGTGCATTACAATCGCCACGCGCAAATCACCGCCCGCGCGGTTCATTAAATCCGTTGCACCGCTTGTGTCCAAATCTGTTTCAGCCTGCAAAATTCTTAAAGAACGTTCTTTTAATTTTTGATTCGACGATTTGACATTCGTCATCCGGTTTCCGGTCACGTAGCCAAGCCGAATCATCGTCCCGGTCGAAAGCATATTCAAAACCATTTTCTGCGCCGTTCCGGCTTTCATTCGCGAAGAACCGGCGATAACTTCCGCGCCGACAACCGGAACAATCGCAATCTCCGCCGCTTTCGTAATTGCCGAATCAGGCACGCAGGTTATCGCCGCTGTAAAACAACCCAAACTCCGCGCATATTCGACAGCGCCGATTGTATAAGGCGTCCTGCCGGATGCGGCGATTCCGACGACTGCATCTTTTTCCGTCACGCCGCGCATTTGCAAATCCGTCGCTCCGGCTGCTTGGTCGTCCTCGCTGGCTTCGACGGCTTTGTAAAGCGCATCGTAACCGCCCGCGATAATTCCCTGCACCAATTCCGGCGAAACGCCGAAAGTCGGCGGGCATTCGCTCGCATCCAAAACGCCGAGACGCCCGCTGGTTCCGGTTCCGACGTAAAAAAGTCTGCCGCCGTTTTTCAAACGTTCGACAATACGGTCAATCGCGGCAGCAATTTCCGGCAAAACTTTTTCGACTGCAAGCGCGACCGTTTTGTCTTCTTCGTTAATCAGCCGCACCGCATCGAGCGTCGGAAGCCGGTCAATTTCCCTCGTTCGCGGATTTTCTTGCTCTGTAATCGGAATTGACATATTTTTGTCGGTTAAGAATGCCTTTAACCGCAGGAAAACGTCAAGATGAAGACGGCAGGCACGGTTGAACCCTTTCAAAAATATGACGACTTTCGATTTTTGACGGAAATTAGGTTAGTGTCCTTATCTTGTAGTGCTGTAAATTTATGATTCTCACAAACGAACGTTTGTGAGAAAAATAATTCTATTCATAAACCTTATAAAAGAAAGGATGTCCAAAGACCTTTCAGAAAATTGCAAAACTGAAATCAATGAAATCTCCGCGCAGCAAGCTGACGTGGTATTTAACCATTAAGGAATTCAATAAATTTAGAAGTTTTGAGCGAATAAAAAAGGTGTCCCAAATACTAGCTTTTGGACACCCTCTTTTTTTTCTTAAGTGCGCTTTTATGACAAACCAAACTTCAATCAGTCCACTGTTTCAACGACGTTCATCTGCATAGGCGATACTAACTCGCGTTATCGGCGGGAATCTCATCGAACGCGAGTGAGGTCGAGAGGTCACGGAAGGCGTTGATCTGCTGTTGAAGCTCGGCGACCACTTGCTCTGCTATACCAATAGCATCGGCACCGGCAATAAAGCGGCGTGGCGGGTTCTCCAGACTTGAGATCGTAATCAGTGCCTGAGCGAGTTTTGCCGGATCGCCGGGCTGCCGACCGTTCATACCTTTGTAAAATTCAATTTGCTGCGCCCTGCGCTCGTCATAGTCCGCTATAGAAGGCTCGGCATAATTCGTTGACTCCTCCGTGAGAAGCTCGGTGCGGAAAAAGCCCGGATTGACAATGATGGTATCAATGCCAAACGATTCGACCTCGGCTTGCAGCGAGCGCATCCAACCCTCAAGACCGAACTTCGATGCGGAGTAGGCGCTGCCGAACTCGGAGGCGACAAGACCCGCAATCGACGAGATCGAGATAATCTGCCCCGAACGCTGTTTACGCATGACTGGCAGGACAGCACGGGTGACGTTCATTGCCCCGATAAGGCTCGTCGAAAGCTGCCGCTCCATCTGCTCCAGCGTCAGTTCCTCAAAGAATCCTGCATAGAAGCTGGCGGCATTGTTGACCAGCACATCTATGCGACCGAAACGGTCAACTGCGGCTTTAACCGCAGACTCAGCGTCGGCGGGGTCGGTAACGTCCAATTTCACAACCAACAAGTCCGCCGATTCCCCGATTGCTTGGGACACCTTGTCAGTATTGCGACCAGTCGCGACAACGTTGTAGCCGGCATCCAAAGCCGCCCTAGCAATATCAACGCCCATGCCGCGCCCTGCACCTGTAATAAACCAAACTTTGCTCATTATTTGTACTCCTTATCTTTGTTTAAGTTTGATTATATGAGGGCAGAAGTAAGGGGCGTTATGACAATCCTCGTCAATGTTCGGACAATCCTCCAGAATCACCCGGTGCGACGTGATAAAGGAAAACAATGTGATTAATATGAATTTATGAACAATCAAGAAGCAGACATTGAGAGGCAAAGACAACAAATAAGTCGAAAGGAACTGATGGCGCGAATAAGTCGCGCCGTTCCCGAAGATGGATTATTGGAGGCGTTTCCCGGAGTGATTCTCGGTCGTTTCTCCAAACCTACCGAGCGGGTGTATTCTGTTTTCAATCCCTCCTTTTGCATCATCGCGCAGGGCAGTAAGCAGGTGCTTTTAGGAGAGGAAGCATTCCGTTACGATCCGGGGCATTATTTAATTTCGACAGTAGCTTTGCCGGTCGTGACTAATGTAATCGAAGCATCAGATGAAAAACCATACCTCGGCTTTCAATTAAATCTTGATCCGACGTTGGTGGCAGAAGTTTTGATGGAATCCGGCATCGAAACTAAAAAAAGTGATGCTAGCGCTAAGGCAATGAACGTCAGTTCGATTAAAGCGGAGTTGCTGGATGCTGCTCTCAAATTGGTTAGACTGCTCGACACGCCGGACGAAATCGAGTTTCTCGCACCGCTGATTACCCGCGAAATTATTTACAGGCTTCTAAGGAGCGAGCAGGGCGCACGCCTCAACCATCTTTTAACTTCGGAAGGAGACATGCGGCGCATAACCCGCGCGGTCAATCATCTGCGCGAACATATTGACGAGCCGCTGAAGATTGAAAGTATGGCGCGAAATCTCGGAATGAGTGTTTCGAGCTTTCACGAGCACTTTAAGAGCGTCACGGCAATGAGTCCGGTGCAGTTTCAGAAACAAATCCGGCTTCAGGAAGCCCGCCGCCTGATGCTTGGCGAAAATCTGGACGTGGCGAGTGCCAGCTTCCGCGTTGGCTATGAAGACCCATCGTATTTTAGCCGCGAATACAAAAAGATGTTCGGTGCACCCCCGCAGCGCGACATTGCAAAGCTTCGCAGCAATCTTGAAGTTTAGGAAGACGTACATTTAAGGTTGATAATAAAAATCCGGGCGTCCAAAAACTGTAGTTTTTGATACTTTTGTTTTGTCTCAAAAACGACCATTTTTATTACCGTCATCAGCGATCCTTCACAATCGTCGCTTATTGCATCTTTTTAGGGCAGCCAGTTCGTAAAGTTTTCAAAGTAACAAAACTAATGCTTTTCGACGGGTTTTGAGAAAAACCGCTAGCACCGCAACTTTTGGACATTACCGAAATTAGAGATTTATTGCCCGTTGAGAATGATTAAGGTATAAATTTCATTATGAACC
>DASWLV010000138.1:0-9531 GCA_036400075.1 Pyrinomonadaceae bacterium | reverse complement strand
AGCTTCCGCTGCAAACTCCGGCGCAAATGCAGATTGTTCAGGGCATAGTCAACGTTAACGGTCAAAACGTTACCCGGCGCTACGTTGAACACACCATCGAAGGAACTGTTCCGGCTCAAGGTCAATTTAATACAAAATCATGGACTTTTAACTGGCTCGCTCAACCGACGCGAGGGCGCGTCACATTTTACGCGGCGGGCAACGGAGCGAACAGCGACGGCGGAACTTCGGGCGATTATATTTACAGCACAGCCGCCACCGTTTGTTCGAGCGCCGCCGGTTCAAATTTCGACACCGACAACAGATCGGACATCGCGGTTTTCCGCCCTTCAAACGGTTACTGGTATCGTTTGAACAGCACGGACAATTTGTTTAACGCTTTTCCGTTCGGAGCAAACGGCGACCGCATCGTGCCGGGCGATTACGACGGCGACGGAAAAACCGATTTTGCCGTTTTCCGTAGCGGTTACTGGTACATCCAGCAAAGCTCGAACAATCAATTTGTCGCTCACCAATTCGGCTCGCCGGGAGACGTTCCGGTCGTCGGTGATTTCACGGGCGACGGGCGCTCGGAACTGGCGGTTTTTCGCAACGGCGCCTGGTATACTTTAAATTTAGCCAACAATGAGTTTAAAGGCTTTAATTGGGGAACGCCCGGTGACATTCCCGTTCAAGGCGATTTTGACGCCGACGGCAAAGCCGATTACGCCGTTTATCGTCCTTCGGTTGGAACTTGGTACATTTCAAACAGCTCCAACGGTCAATTCGTCGGCTTTCAGTTCGGCGTTGCCGAAGACAAACCTGTGCCGGGCGATTACGACGCCGACGGAAGAACCGATTATGCCGTCTTCCGCCCGTCGAACGCGACTTGGTATTTTCAGCGCAGCACCGCCGGATTCGGCGCGCAAGCCTGGGGAATTCCGACAGACCAACCTGTGCCAGCCGATTACGACGGCGATTGTCAAACGGACGTAGCAGTTTTCCGCGAGGGCAATTGGTACATTTCAAACAGCTCGAACGGACTATTCCGCGCCGTCCAATTCGGCTCTCCGGGCGATGTCGCCGTTCCTAACGCTTATACCGGACAATAAAGAATGAAAACGGAAAATATAAGGATGAAAAAGAGGTGAGAATTCACCTCTTTTTCGTTGTGCCGAAAACTCTTGGTCGTGGAAATTCATAAATAAATCTGCTGTAAAGGCGTTTTTTTATGGATTTTTCACCCTTCTAAAATTTAACAGCAAATTCACAAAAAACATGTTGACATAACAAAAGAACGGGCGTAACATCCTCCGCGTACCGATAGCTCATTACAAAAAAAGTTAGATTTTCGGTAAAAGTCTCAGTTGATTCTTTTTGTCATCGTCTTGTGGGAGAGACAATTTTCGGCACATCAAATTAGAAATTCTTCTCCAATCTCAATTCCGGCGAAAAGTCTTTAAAACTAACACAGAATTTAAAAGTTGAATTGCTCAACAATCTCAGCTTTAGGAGAAGTATCTATGAAAAAGCTTCGCTTTCCGATTTTACTTGTAATCGGATGTCTTTCAATTACCGCATTGGGTTTAACCGTCAATACAAAGAATCTTTTTGAAACTTTTAAACCTCCGCAATCCGTAATCATCGAATCACCGAAACAGAGCGCAATATCACCGAAACAGAACTCAATATCACCGAAACAGAGCGCAGTTTCGACCGCGCCGCAACGTACTAGCTTACCGGAACACGTTCGATACTTCTTTCTCTTTCGTCATTTATCTGCAATCAAAGAAACGCCTGCTGTAGCCGGATTTCAAGCCAAAGCCGGATTAAATTCCGGGCAATTGCAAGCTCTGACTTCGATTGCTACTAATAACGAACGCGAGCTAAACAGGCTGGATGAACAGGCAAAAGCGATTATTGACGCTTTCCACGCGCAATATCCTCCCGGAAGATTGCCGCCCGGTGCCGCACCTCCCCCACTTCCACCGCAGATTAACGTTTTACAACAACAGCGCGAAGCAACGATTCTGCGTTATCGCGAGCAACTGAAAAGGATGTTCGGTGAAGCGGAATTCGCTCGTTTCGATGTCTTTGTCAAAGATGAAATCGGCGGTAAAACATCATCACAAAATCAATAACCCTTAAATAAAATATAATTTCCGCAAGATTGATTGCGCTCGATTGATTGTCATAGGAGATTTAAGTTATGAAAAAACAGTTCTTCCTCGTCCTCTTACTTGCAGTTTTCTCTTTGATTTTGGTTGAGCAGAATATTAAGGCGCAAGAAGGAATCAGCGTTTATTCGACGGTTAATTATGATGCAAACAACAATAACGTTACGGGTCATTCGTACACTTATGCGACTTACGGTAACTCAGGTTACTATAATACGGAGGTAACTTCCTTCCTCGTTGATTCAGATTATAATGTGTTAGCCAGCAACACGGCTAATGCTGATCTCCAGGCAATTTTACTTTTGTTTGCAACCGGAAGGGGATGCGACGAATACAGAATTTTAAGTTCACATCGCACGACTACGCAATATTACGTTACTGCTTTTCCCTATGATGGAGGCTATCGGGATGGTTACTATGATGTTTTTGATTACCTCTTCTCGTCAGAGCAGGGACAAATAGAAGATTATGTCAATTCGATTTTCTTTTCTGCATTAACAAACCCTAGAGTCCTTGATCAGCCTGAAATCTATTTAGGTTCTACTGAACATATCAGCATTGGCAACTGTGCTAGACCTACAATTACGGAAATTAGCCCGGAAAAAGGCTCTGTCGGAGGCAAAATATCAGTTTCAATTGACGGAACAGGCTTTACCCCGACCACTACAATCATTGCTCCTACCGGAATCACCGCTTCTATTACTAATCGTTACGGTAGCTCATCAATAGTTGCTACATTTACTATCTCTGGAAACGCAACAGCCGGAGATAACGAAGTCAGGGTAAAAGCGGGTAATCTGCCTAGTAATGCCGTAAATTTCTTTGTGCAAATTCCTAAAAAAGCAGATAGAAAGGACACAAAAGATACCGTTATCGTTGATCCCGGACCCGGAAATATTGTGAATTATAATGGACAGAACGTGCAAACAGGTGTCTGTGGAGCATATAGGAACCTTAAGTATAAATTGTTAGATCAGAACGATGATGAGTTAAATTTAGGTACAGTAGACGAAAATATAGGACTTTCGATTGTTGAAATTTTATCCAACTTTCAAAGCAATCCGTCGGGTATTACCGCTCCTACGGCAGAGAATCCAGAAACTAATAATATCGGGGAATTTATAGACATAATCGCTGCTTTTCAAGCGCCTCCCTGCATGCCGCCATTTAGTTTTACCCAGACACAGAAATTCAAGGTTATGGTTGGTACAAAGGAATTTCCTTTAAGTACGACGAACACGATGGGGGTTGCTAGAAATTCTCCGGGAAACTGGACAATTACTGTGACAGAAACAGCCCCTTAATTTGAATCTTATATTTATAGAAGTTATGCGGTTGAATTGACGGCTCAGTGATTTACAAGGTTAAGATTTAAAATTTAATTTCAGTAAATCATTTGTTTTCAATAGCAGCTATATTCAATAATGTTTTGATCGCATAACTTCTAATCAAAAAGGAAGAAAAATGAATATTCTTTACAAAATCAGCGTAGCGATAATTCTCGCCGTTTTAATTTGCATCACCTCTGGATTTGCTCAAATCTCAGTAAGAAAAGATAATTCAGTTGTTTTGGCTGCAAAGGGTAACTGCAAGAAGATAACCGAGTTTTTTCTTGACGCTTTTATCCTAGCTAATAATCCGGGTGGTTTAATAGCAATACAAAATTCTTGCCCTGAGAACGTAGTATTTCCTGACTATAAACCTGAAGAACTATCCTTTAGGAAAAGGTTGGAATTAATAACTCAAATGAATCCGAATTATAAGTTGGAGGATGAACAGGGAGTAACTAATCTAGTTCCGACAAAATCCATACCGGAATTATTAAATGTTAAAATTCACAATCTAAAAATAGCTTTTGATACTAATCTTGACCCGGCATTGAATGAAATTTTAAGACTGCCGGAGGTCGTGGAGAAGCTTCAGGAGTTGCATTTAAGAAGAGGAATGCAGTTCGGGGGTTTACAATCACCTCCGAGTAAGCGTCCTCCGACCGAAATGGAATTCAAGGATAGAACTTTACGACAAATATTAAATGAAATTGTAAGAAAGCGGGGGCGAGGAGTTTGGGTATATAATGAGTTTAACTACAATGGTGAGAATAGTTTTTCCTTAGAATTTCTTGTTCAATAAATTATAAGATTTTATAAAAAGACACACTTTTGGTGTGTCTAAATCCGAGACTCTGAGCAACTCAGTAGGCAGAAAAGTCAGGTTTAACGGGGAAGATCAAAGTTAGTTTTGTACGAACTGCGGAAGTTACCGTGCTTGGATGCGTCCATCCATATTGGCGAAGCCATTCAGGAGGCTACTAAATTTTGGGGAGCGTCAATAGCAAGGAGAAATATTATGTTAAATAAATTGCTTACCGCTTTGGTTATAGCTGTTCTTTCGGTCGCTGGTTTTATATATGCTTTCAAGTCCGAAAGTGCCACAAAAGCAAATGTTCAAAACAATCAGATAGAAAGTTTGTTAAAGCAGATGAAAGCTGCCGATTGGAACAGTCGAAGCAATGCTTTTTATGAACTTTTAGATTTGGCGTTTGGAGGTGAGTTCAACGGGCAAAACTGGCAAATCCCTGCGGCGTTAGCCAGACTCTCAAAAAAATATCCGGCAAATGCGGATGAAATTAATTTAACTCTGATTCGGCTGCTTGAGACGGAGAATAATTTTATACGCAGACATGAGAAAAAGTTTGAGCAAACAGGCGAAACATTAACAGAAGAATACACCAATTACCATGGAGATTTGATTGGGACGGTTGCCGATTTGAAAGATTCGCGCGCCGTGAACGCGCTTATCGGCGCAATTAATACAGGAAATATGGCGACAAACGGGCTTGCCGAAATAGCTTCCTTTTCACTTAATATAATTGCAGAAAAAGTTGACGGCAGTGATTCGCTGACAAGGCATTCTGCAACAAGAGTTCTTTCGCACATGCTGGAACCAGCAAATATCAATCGTCTTGAAACAGAGATTCCCGGTTCACGAGAGAAGATCAAAAACTTACTTATAAAAAAGGCTAAAGACGCAGATTATAATGTAAGACTCTCAGCAATTGACGGTCTTGCAAAATTGCAGGATGCCGATGCCGTCAAGGTTTTGGAAGAGGTTTCTGAGAACGATCTGTATCAGTCAACAAAAGGCGGAACGACATCTTATCCGGTAAGAGAAGCGGCGAAGAAGCATTTGAGCCGTTTACGGAATTAGTTAAACGACCAAAAATTTGGCAGCGTCTCAAATTTTATGATGTCTTCTATTGTGATGATAGACATAAAGTTCTATTACCGCCTTTTGACAACCTTGCCTATTTTTTGACACTCATCTCATTCAAAATCCAGCCGCCGCCGACAACTTCGTCGCCGTTATAAAATATTGTCGCTTGTCCGGGCGTAATAGCGCGCTGCGGCTCGTCGAAAACGATTCGCGCGCGGTTTTCCGGCAGCGCATAAATTGTCGCCGGAGCGGGTTCGTGGCGATAACGCACTTTAACCGAAGCGCGAACAGGCTCGTTTGGCGTGTCGAAAGCCACCCAATTAACTCCTTTGGCGATGAATTCGAGACTTTCCAAATCTTCTGCTTCGCCGACAATGATTTGATTTTTGGCGCGTTCGATTTGCACGACGTAAAGCGGTTTTTCGTTTGAAATGCCCAAACCGCGACGCTGACCGACGGTGTAACGGTGAATTCCCGTGTGTTCGCCGATTGTCTCGCCGCGCGTGTTGACGATTTCGCCGCCCGCCGGAATTTCAGATTCGCGTTCTTCGACGCTCAAATATCGGTCAATAAATTCGGAATATTTGCCGTCAGGGACAAAACAGATTTCCTGCGATTCTTTTTTGTCGGCGGTGTACGAATCCGTTTTTCGGGCGATTTCACGGACTTCGCTTTTGAGCATTTCGCCAAGCGGAAACAGGGCGCGAGACAATTGCTCCTGCGTCAATTCCCACAAAAAATAGCTTTGATCTTTCCAATGATTTTTGCCCCGAAATAAGCGATAACGATTAGCCGTTTCATCGTATTCGACGCGCGCGTAATGCCCGGTCGCAACTTTGTCGCAGCCCAAACTTTGCGCCAACTTATCGAGCGAGGCGAATTTCAGACGCGAATTGCACGCGACGCACGGAATCGGCGTTTCGCCCGACAAATAGCTTTGAATAAACGGTTCGACAACATCGCGCTCGAAATCGGATTCGAGATTTAAAACGTAAAACGGAATTCCCAGATTTCCGGCAACCCGCCGCGCGTCGTAAACGTCGTCGAGCGAACAGCAGCGGCTCGGAAGCGGATCGCCGTTTTCGTCCACACTGATATTGCGCCGCTGATTCCACAACTGCATCGTGAAACCAACAAGCTCGTGTCCTTCATCTTTTAAAAGCGCTGCGGCAGCCGAAGAATCAACGCCGCCGCTCATTGCCACTGCAATTTTCATAAACAGTTTTAGTTTCACAGTTTGAAAATCGAGTTGCAAGTTTTCAGTCAAGCAGCGTGGAATTTAATTCATTGTGTTGAATTGTTTGTTTTTATATTGTTTCCCGCAGGCGAGAACCGAATCGTATTATCCAGCCGGTGACAAGTTTTTTTCCGCGTTGACGAACTGCGAAACTCTTATCAATCGCCGTTTTGACAATATTCTGCGAGCAACTGCCAGACAACATCTGCGTCCGGAGATTCGATTGCTTTCAAAATAGTCAGAGATTCGCTCAACAACCTGCATGCTTTTTCCATCTCTCCTAAATTCAAATAAACAATTCCCAGATTTCTTAAACTCTTTCCTTCACCAATTCCGTAGCCAATGTCTCGTGAAATCTGCAAAGATTGCTCGAGATAATCAATTGCTTTTCTGTATTCGCCTAAATTTAAATAAGCAACTCCCAAATTTCCTAAACTCTTGCCTTCCCCGTAACGGTTGCCTATCTCGCATTTAATCTGCAAAGATTTCTCATGATACTCAATAGCTTTTCTGTATTCGCCTAAACTGTGATAAGTATTTCCCAAATTTCCTAAACTCGTTCCTTCGCCAAGTCGGTCGCCAATCTCGCGGGAAACTTGCAAAGATTGCTCATAATACTCAATAGCTTTTCTGTATTCGCCTAAATCGTGATAAGTATTTCCCAGATTTCCTAAACTTTTGCCCTCACCGTATCGGTCGCCGATCTCTCCTGAAATCTGCAAGTATTGCTCATGATACTCGAAGGCTTTTCTGTATTCGCCTAAATTTAAATAAGCAAGCCCCAAACTTCCTAACCTGTTGCTTTCCGCTTGCCGGTTTCTAAGTTTTTGTGCGGCAATCAATCCGGCTGATTGCCATTCGATATAATCTCTTGGGTTCAAGCGCATGAAAATAAATTCATTTGCATAATCGGAATAATCAAGACAAATTTGCGTGAATTCGTTATCAGTTTCTGCTAATTCTACTGACAATTTCTGCCCCGCCGTAATGTTGTCCCATTCCATATCAAGCAAATCCAATGCGTTTTGATAATCAGATGCCCTCTTGATTTGGATAGATTCCAGAAACACGGCGTAATGTTTGGAGTGAAGGCGCTGAAGGGCAGTGAATTCTTCTTCGGTTAGTTTTTCCGTCGTGTAATCCCGCGCCAAATCGTGCAAAGAGAGGCGCCCGGTTTCTTCGTTTACTTCGAGCAGGCTGTAGCCGTCCAAATCGTTTAAAGTGTCCGTCGCGTCGTCTATTTCCCATATCGCCGCCGCGCCGTCTGCCGCAAAATCCACCGGAAAAACCGCCAACCGTCGCCAACGCAATTGCAAATCCGCGTCGAGCATTTCATAGCTCAAATCAAACGCCGCTTCAACGGTCAGATTCTTGCGCGTCGGGTCTGCCAACAGCAGGCGTGTTTTGCGGTCTTGTAAATCGGCGATGTATTTTTCCACCGGAATCAAACGGTTTTTCTTCAACGCGCTCGCCGTCGCCCGCAGCGCCAGCGGCAAACGACCGCATCTTTCAGCCAAATCGTCGGCTCGCTCGCCTATTCGCGGGCAAATTGAAATCAGCAAATCCTTCGCATCAGTCTCTGACATCCTTTCGACTTCGTAAAGCTCCCCGCCCGCCAAATCAAACCGCCGCCGTGACGTGACCAGCAAACAACTGTCTTCCACCACATTAAGCGGCTCGATTTGCTGTTCATCGTAAGCGTTATCCAACACCAGCAACGTTTTATGCTTGGTGAGAAACTGCGTGTAAAGCCCTTGCAACTCATTCGGGCTGAGATTGGCGGGAATGTTCGGATCAAACTGCTTGACGACTTCATACATCGCCGCTTCCGCCGCCAAAACCGGACGGTTCAAGCCCTGCATATCAACAAAAATATGCGCCGCGTATTCGCCTTTAATTTCGTGCGCAAACTCCAATGCAAGAGCCGTTTTCCCGACTCCACCAACTCCATGTAGCAAAAACACGCGCTTTTCGTTTTTATAATTCTTGCGCAAAGCGTCCAAATCCTCGCCGCGCCCGATAAAATCTCTTACCGTTGGTAGATTCGACGGTAATGTTTTCTGTTCCGACGCAAAATTATTTATTTGCGTTCCGATTGTGACGTTTCCCGCCGCGGCGATATTTTTCGAGTCAATGTCCATGAGGTTATGAGAAAGTATTGGTTTGATTTTCAATATTTACGTTACCCGCTGCTCCAATATTTTTCGCGTTAATATTCACTTGCGATACGTTTTTGCCGGTTTCCGATTCGATAATTTTCCGCAGTTCGGACATCAAATCTTGTTTTGCTTCGATTTTTTGCCGTAATTGTGCTGCTGCTTCATTGTCTGATTCGAGCAGGGCTTTAACTCTTTCCGGTTCTTGATTCTCGTTCAGTTCGAGCGAAATAAATTCTTCCGGCTTAAACAAACTGAGAAATGAATCGGCTATGTCATGCCGTTTTTCCAAAGCCAGCTTAACGCTTTCGACCGCCAACGTTTTGCCTGCTTCGGTAAAAAACGGAGCAAGTAAAGTTGCTAATGCAGTTAAAGTGATAGGTTCCACGTGATAATCCTCCAAAATGTGAAATAAACTTGCAGTAAAAGTATTGAAGCGAGAGCAATTATACGCAGATTCGTTTTTTAAACAAACGAAATTTCAAAATTGCGAGTTTGAGTTAAACGGTAAGCGGCGAAAGCTAAGAAATTACTTTTGCGATGAAGTAAACAACCTTACGGCTTTCGTTTCCTTGCAGCTTTCGCGCCCAAGACGTTTCCAAACCCGACCAATCGGCGGGAGACAAAACGCCGCTTTCAATCACTTTAAAGCCCGCAGAAGTGTATTTGGGAGTCAAAATGTTTTCGAGATATTCGGCGGTAAGCTGCGGAAGAGCGAGACGCTCGATCTCGGATTTATCCCGCTCTTCATCAATGCCGATGATGATTT
>DASWLV010000137.1:0-3650 GCA_036400075.1 Pyrinomonadaceae bacterium | reverse complement strand
GGACGCCCGCGCCGACGTTTATTCTCTGGGCGTGATTCTGTATCAAATGCTGGCGGGCGACGTGCCGTTTAAAGGCTCTTCGATTCCTTCGATTATGCGGAAGCATTTGTCGGAACCGCCGCCGCCGCTGGCTGATTTCGGATTGAATCTGCCGCCGAGCATCGAAAAAGTAGTGCGCCACGCGCTCGAAAAAGACCCGGCTGCGCGGACGCCTTCGGTTGAAGAATTAACGCAGGAGTTCCGCGAAGCTCTGGCAAATCCGCTTGCGGCTGTTCCGGCGCAGCCGAAAACGCCGCAGCAGCCAATCAAAGAAACAAAAATCGAACCGCAGCCGAAAGCTCCCGTTCGCGCTTCGAAAACATTCGCGGCGGCGGGCGAGCCGTCGGCGACTCTGCGCGTTTTGACAAATCCGCCCGAATCGCTGGTTTTCTTAGACGGCGAAAAGCTCGGCACGTCGGAAGCAAACGGCTGGCTCGTCGCGGAAAACATCCGGCGCGGCAAACACAAATTGCGGGTCGTCAAAAATAATCATACTGCTTTTGAAGCAGAAATCGCCTGCGACGGCGAAGTCTGCCAAACGGTCGCCCAACTGCAAAATCTGGCGGCGACAAGTTTGCCATCGCAGATCAAGCCCGATCCCTTGCCGAAAAACGCAGTTCCGCAGGAAACTTTTATTCCGGGGCAGACAAAAACGGAAAAACCCGTCGGAAAAACAAACGTTCCGGCAGCGGCACCGGAGCTTGATTTATCAATGCCGCTTTCCTCGCCCGAAACAGTTCAAAAACCCGAACAACGCGCGGCTCAGCCCTTTGCGATTAAAAGTTACCCGGACGCGCGCGAGCCGGAAGCGAAGCCGGAAACGAAACGCGAAGCGGTTAAAACCGACCCGGAAGTCGCACCGCTCAACACTTTAAAATCGCTCAGCAATTCGTCGAAAATCAGCGTCCCGATTCCGGCAGCCGAAATCGAACCGGAACCGAGTTCGGGGATCAATATTCCGGTTTTGGCGGCGGCGTTTATCATCGGGCTGCTTCTGGTCGCGGGCGGCGGTTTTGCCGTTTATCGCTTGATGTTTCCGGCAGTAGCGCCGCAAAAAACCGAAATTCCGCAGCCGTCGAGTTCTCCGGTTCAAAATCCGCCGGAGAATCCGCCGCCGACGGTGAATTTGTCCAAAATTGAAATGGTTTCGATACCGGGTGGTACGTTTATGATGGGCGTTGACCAGGGTCAAGACGCAGCCGAACCTGCTCACAAAGTAACAGTGGCAGATTTCCAAATGAGCAAGTATGAAATAACCAACACCCAATACGAACAATTTATCAAAGAAACCGGGCATCAGCCGCCGGGCAATTGGGAAAACGGAAGATATTTAAACGGCGAAGAAAATTTCCCGGTAACTACGGTGACGTTTGATGATGCTTTAGCTTATGCCAAATGGCTTTCGCAAAAGGATGGGGTTGAATATTCTTTGCCGAGCGAGAGCCAATGGGAATATGCGGCGAGAAACGGCGCTGCCGGAAATTTGTTTCCGTGGGGCGACAAATGGGAAGACGGGCGCGCCGTGATGAACGGTTTCAGAGCAAAATCGGTTGGTTCGGCGTCTAATGGAGCCAACAAGTGGGGCGTTCAGGATTTAATCGGAAATGTTTGGGAATGGACTAATACAACTATTGAGGCTTATCCGGGCAGGGAGATGGAAACAGGCGGCAAAGACCCCGGAAAAGTGATTCGCGGCGGAAGCTATTTTGAAAAAAGCGACCGGAAACCCGATCCGGTTAATTCCGTCTTCCGAAACATGTCAGCGCCCTCGGCTCGCTCAAATTTGATCGGCATTAGACTCGTGATTAATTAAGTTCGTGAAAAGAAACGGGAATTATGAGTTTAGAATAGAGAGAGTATTCAATTCTCCTTTTACGATTCTAAATTCGAGAAAATGTTCGAGAAAAACAGCAAATTTGTTTTATTTTTGGCGACCGGATTTCTATTGATTAATTTTGTCGCCTCCAGCGCCCAAGAAGTCGGCGGAAATTTAGGCAGCAGCTCCGGCGTTTTCCGTTCGCAGAAACCTGCGCGCGAAACAAAGAAACCCGCTCGCAAAACGCCTCCGGCGGCAAAACCCAAAACGTCTTCGGCAAACGCCGCAAAAAACAAACCGTCTCCGGCTAAATCAATCAAAATCGAAAAATCAACGACGGCGAAAAGCAATTCGGTTAAATCCGGCGGCAAAAATTCAGCGCCGCCCGAAAAAGCGGCAGCAACCGCCGAAGAATTGTTTGAAGCCGCGATTGACGAAGGAAACTCTGCGCGCGACGAGCGCAAGTTTGCCGACGCGCAGCGAGCCTACGAGCGCGCTCTGCGTCTGAAGCCGCGCGATATTCGAGGCGCATACGGTTTGGCAAACGTTTACGCCGACCAGCAGCGTTGGGATGAAGCCGAAAAATATTATCGCCAAGCCGTAATGATCGAACCGATCAACGTCGAAGCCAATATTGCCTTGAGCTATGTTCTCGTCCAGCCGAATCGCGGCGGAAACGTCGCCAGCCGGTTTGTTGACGCCGAAGCGACGGCGCGGCGCGCCATTGCGCTCGACAATGACAACCCGACGGCGTTTGATCAGCTCGGCGTCGCGCTCGAAGCGCGCGGAATCGTCAACGATGAGACGGAAAAAGCTTATCGCCGCGCAATCGAGCTGAAACCGGATTATCCAGTCGCTTACGCGCATTTAGCCCGTCTGCTCAGAAAAAGAGGACATAACAAAGACGCCAACAAGGCTTACAAAAAAGCGGTCGAACTGGCAAACGATGTCACGAATTTGACGCTTGTCGCAGAAGTGCTGCAAAGCGAGCAGCGTTATGAAGAATCGGAAAATTTATTGCGGCGAATTTTGACGGTTGACGAATCTAATCCGGCGGCGCTTTATTTGCTCGGACGCGCCCTGCTCGTCAAACAAAATTACGTCGAAGCCGAAGATTTTCTCAACAGAAGCGTCGCCGTCAGCCCGAAAACGTTTTCGGTTTACACGGCTCTGGCTTCGCTTTATCTTCGCACCGTACGATACGAAAAGGCTGAAAATATGCTCTTAAAAGCTCTGCCGCTCGCTAATGAAAGCGAGCGCAAACAGCTTGCCGGAGCTTTAGGATTGGTCGGAGACGGTTATTTGGGCGAGAAAAAAACGATTAACGCGGTTCGGGCGTTCAAAAAAGCGTTTGAGCTTGACATCGCCAATCCGCAGTTGCAGGCAAAATTAACCGCCGCTCAATCAGCGAATCAGCAATAACGGATTTTTATTTTTGGAGTTTAATAATGCTGCGTTGTCCCAAATGTAGCCGCATTTATCAAAGCGGCGCGAACAGATTTTGCACCCACGACGGCGGTCGTTTGGCTTCAGTCGCCGAAGCCGGTCTGACTGAAGATAATGCCTTTTTAACGGCGGATTTCGGCGTTTCGCAAAACGATGCGAACACCGAATGGCAACCTCGCAGGCAAACCGGGCGACTCGTACTTCCGCCTCAAATCGAACTCGCGCCTAACGGTTTCGGCGCTTCTCGATTAGCAGTTAATGAGTCTTCGCCCTTAGAAACGGAAAATGGCAACGGTTTTCAGCCTGCTGTTCATTCTGCGACTGCGATTTCGGAACGGCGACCGACAGG
>DASWLV010000136.1:0-48215 GCA_036400075.1 Pyrinomonadaceae bacterium | reverse complement strand
CACATCCGCTGAGTTTGCGCTAGCAAACTAAATTTATGCGCTAAATTATCGCCGCTTTTGCGGCGATGCGGTTGTGGACATCCGCGCTCCCAGTTATTTATTTTTTCTGTTACTTAGTATTGAATCATTGATAAAACGGCTGACGAATAATATTTAACCGCCCGCCGTTTTATTCCAATGCGCCGAGCGCACGTGACAAATTAGCTTTCGCTGTTTGCTTTCTTATACAGTTTGACGAACTGCGCCGCAAAAATATTTGGTTTTGCATATCGCATCCCGAAACCGACAATTGAATCGGACGCAAAAATTTGCGGTGTTTCTTTGAAGCTAAACAAAACGCGCACGCGGTTTTCGCCCACGATTTTAACAATTGTTCCGGTTATTTCATCCGCTTCATTGTTTGCCAAAAAACGCAGGTGAAAATCCGATTCTTCCGGGCGCGAAACGATTTCCAGATTCGGCAGGCGTTTTCGTATTTCTTTTGCAATCTGCTCGCGCCGTTCGGCGTCGAAACCGCTGTCAACAAAAATTTTGGTTACGCCCCGCAATTCGGTCGGCTGTCCGTACTCGATGCTCGGCTGTTGAGCCGGAACGTACAAGACAAATGCAAATATCAGGAAAAGTAAACCGCTCAGTTTTTTCAAAAACATCATTTTGCTCCTTTCAAAATTGATTATTTCCGCCGCATAAAAACGATGGAAAAGAATTTACTCAATCGCGCCGTAAGATTTTAAAAGCTTGATCGTTTCTTCGTTTTCCTCTTCGAGCGCGAGCTTCAAAATTGATTTTCCTTCTGAGTCGCGGGCGTTAACGTCCGCGCCATTTTCGATTAAATATTTGATATTTTCTGCTTCATCGCCCGGATCGCCTTCAATCGCATACATCAAAACGGTTTTGCCTTTCGCGTCCCGCGCATTAACATTGGCGTTCGATTCGACAAGCAGTTTGATAATTTCGATTTCTCCCGCGTAAGCGCCGAGCATTAGCGCCGTGCGTCCTTCCGAATCGGTCGCATTCACATCTGCACCGGCTTTGAGCAGCAGTTCAACCGGCTCAATTTCGTCGCCCTGCATTGCGTACATCAAAGCCGTATCGCCAAAACTGCTCGCCGCGTTTACATCGGCTTTGGCGTCGAGCAGAACTTTGACGATTTCCTCGTCGGTTGCTTTAAGCATCAAAGCGGTTTCGTTATAAAAATTAACCGAGTTCACGTCGGCTTTGCGCCGCAGCAGATATTTCGCAGTCTTTGCGCTGTCGGCTTTCATCAAAGCCGTCTCGCCCGCGCTATTTTTGGCGTTGATGGGAAAACCAGCGCGCAGCATCTGTTTGACATCAGTTAGTTCGTCCATTTCGACGGCATTGAAAAACTCGTTTAATTTTCCATCTTCTTCGGCTGCTTCGACATTGTTTCGTTTGTCCGTGTGCCGCACCCATTTGCTGATCTGCGATTCGCCTATCATCATGCCGCCCGCAACTGCGCCGCTGACATCAAGTGTCGCATCCATTGTTCGTTCGTCTGCTTCTTTCAGATTTATCTCGGTAAAATGAATTTGAAAACCTGGACTTTGAACGCGCAAACGGTAATTTCCGGTTTGAACATAATTTATTTCGTAAACGCCTTCCTCGTTTGTTTCGGCTTGATACAGGACGTTCTCTGCCGAATCGAGCAAATTTACGGTCGCACCCGGAACAACAGCTTTGTTTGGATCGAAAATTGTGCCTTTGATTGATGACGTACCGCTTTTGGAAGTTTTGGATTTATCGGTTTGCGTTTGCGTGGTCTTGGCATGCGTTTCCGGCGCGATTCGAGCCGAGCCTTGCGCTGCGACAGCCGAAACCGACAAAGCGGCGGTGAAAACCGAAGCCGCAAACTGCGAAACGCGCCGTCCCAATCGTGTGATCTGAACCGGCGCGTCCCTGAAAGCAATTTTTTTGTTTTTGTCCGTGTAATAACGAATGCAAAGATTTCCGTTCGATTTTTTAACCAATCTTTCGGCGTCTTTGCGCGTCACCGCCGAAAGATTATGAACTGATTTGGCGCAATGCTCGCAAAAACGCACTTCTTCGTTTCCGAACATCTTATCCCAATCCATCGTGCAAGGTTTTTCAACCGATACGCGGTCGAGCAAATCCTTTTGTTTTTTCATTTTTGCCTCCTGCGGCGCGAGAAGATTTGGCTGCTAAGTGCGGTTGCTCAAACGAAAGGTTGCTTTGCGCTGCGCTTCACAGTTTCGGGCGGAAAAAGTTATGATAGTTGTTTCGCTTTAGAGACAGATTCACGACTATGAAAGCCGAAACCGCCATTAAACACAACGCCGGAGATTTTATCGAAGTGCGCGGCGCGCGCACGCACAATCTGAAAAACGTTTCGTTTAAATTGCCGCTCAATCAAATGACCGTCGTCACGGGTGTTTCGGGTTCGGGCAAATCTTCGCTCGCTTTTGACACGATTTATGCCGAAGGTCAACGCCGCTACGTCGAATCTTTATCGGCTTATGCCCGTCAATTTCTCGAAAGAATGGACAAACCGGATGTTGACGAAATCATCGGCATTGCTCCGGCGATTGCCATTCGGCAGAAAAATCAAACCCGTAATCCGCGCTCGACCGTGGCGACGCAAACCGAGATTTACGATTATCTGCGACTGCTTTTCGCCCGCGTCGGAACCGTTTTCTGCCACGTTTGCGGGCGCGAAGTCAAAAAAGATTCGCCCGAATCAGCCGCCGACGAAGTTTTGGAAGCTCTCGCCGAAGGAACAAGATTTTATGTTCTTTTTCCGGTTAAAAATCAGGAAACAACTGATAATCTGCAAATTCAGGCGGTTTTGATCGAGCTTTTAACCGAAGGTTTTTCGCGTCTTTATCGCAGCGGCGAAACGATTGAACTCCGAACGCCGGACGATTATAAATTTGAAGACCTGGAAAATACTTTTGTTTTGGTTGACCGCCTTGCAATGCGCGGCGATATTCGACAGCGCTTGGTTGATTCGCTCGAAATCGCTTTTCAAAACGGCGACGGAAACGCGCTCATCGAAACGACCGACGGGCAGAAATTAAAGTTTTCGACCAAATTCATCTGCGAATACGACGGCACACCTTATCTCGAACCCGAACCCAGACTTTTCGTTTTTAATTCGCCGTTCGGCGCGTGTCCGGTTTGTCAGGGATTTGGGAACACGACCGGGCTTGATCTGGATTTGGTCGTTCCGAATCCGATGCTTTCAATCAAAGAAGGCGCAATTGATCCGTTTACCAAACCGCAGGCGGAATGGGCTTTGGACGAATTAAAGAAATATTGCCGCGCCGAAAACGTTTCGATGGACACGCCTTTTATGGATTTGTCCGAAGCGACGCGCAAAGCAATCATTGACGGCAAAGGAAGATGGCGCGGCGTCAAAGGCTTTTTTAAATTCCTCGAAACAAAGAAATACAAATTGCACATCCGCGTTTTTCTCGCGCGTTATCGCGGTTATACGGCTTGCCCCGAATGCGGCGGCAGTCGGCTCCGGCAGGAAGCGCGCGATGTGAAAATCGCCGGAAAGAATTTGCCCGAAACAGTTGCGCTTTCAATCCGCGACGCGGCGGAATTTTTTGATTCTCTGGAACTCGCACCCGAACACGCGGCAATCGCTGACCGGCTGTTGTACGAAATCAAAAGCCGCCTGCGATTTATGCTCGATGTCGGGCTGGATTATTTGACGCTCGACCGTCTGGCTTCGACTTTATCGGGCGGCGAAGCGCAGCGGATTCAGCTTGCAACGAATTTAGGCTCGTCGCTCGTCGGCGCGCTTTACGTTTTGGACGAGCCTTCAATCGGTCTGCATCCGCGCGATAATACGCGGTTGATTCGGATTCTTCACAATTTGCGCGACATCGGCAACACGATTCTCGTCGTCGAACACGACGAACAAATTATGACGGCGGCAAATCATCTGCTGGACATCGGCGTCCACGCCGGAGAACTCGGCGGAAACGTCGTTTTTGAAGGCGATTTTGCCGCGCTGCTGCAAAACCGCCAATCTCTAACTGCAAAATATCTGCGCGGCGAAGCCGAAATCAAATTGCCGAAAAAACGGCGCGAACCGAATGACAGAAAACTGACGATTCGCGGCGCGCGCGAGCATAATTTGAAAGACGTTGACGTTGAAATTCCGCTCGAAATGATGGTTTGCGTGACGGGCGTTTCGGGGTCGGGAAAATCAACTCTGATTCACGACATCATTTACGCGGGTTTAAAAAAACAGCGCGGCGAATGGCAAGGTCACGTCGGACTTTTTAAAGAACTCACAGGCGGCGAACACATTGACGACATTATTTTGACCGACCAATCTCCCATCGGCAGAACGCCGCGCTCAAATCCGGTTACATATTTAAAAGCCTACGATGCGATTCGCGAAGTTTTCTCCTCGACCAACGCGGCGCAGGCGAAAGGTTTTGACGCTTCGCATTTTTCGTTCAACGTTCCCGGCGGTCGCTGCGAAGTTTGTCAGGGCGACGGGACTGTTACGGTCGAGATGCAATTTCTCGCTGACGTTGAATTGATGTGCGAAGAATGCCGCGGCACGCGGTTTAAATCGCAAATCCTGGACATTCGCTACAAAGGCAAAAACATTCACGATGTTTTAAATATGACCGTGCGCGAAGCTCTCTGGTTCTTTAAAGAAACCCCGCGCGTGGCGAATAAATTAAAGGTTTTGGACGAAGTCGGACTCGGCTATTTGCGTCTCGGACAATCGGCGACGACTTTATCGGGCGGCGAAGCGCAGCGCGTCAAATTAGCCGCGCATTTAACCAAGAAAACCGGCGCGAAAACGCTTTTCATTTTCGACGAACCGACGACCGGATTGCATTTCGACGACATCAGCAAGCTGCTCACCGCATTTCGCGCTTTGATTAACGCCGGCAATTCGCTGCTCGTCATCGAACACAATCTGGACGTGATAAAAACGGCTGATTACGTGATTGATTTGGGACCTGACGGCGGAAAATTCGGCGGCGAAATAGTCGCCGTCGGTACGCCCGAACAAATCGCCGAAACGAGCGCTTCGCATACCGGAAAGTTTCTGCGAACCGTTTTGGCAAATTCGAGCATTCATCAAACGGCTGCTTAAATTAAAGAATTCCGAGTTCGCGCAAGGCTTCAAATGTTTGCGGGCGCTCCTGCCAGAGCCACCATTCCCGAATGAAAAAACCGGGCAAAACATTTGAATGAAAAATGCCGCCGGTTGTTTTGGCTTCTTGATACTGTCCTTTTTCGTCGAGTTGATAAAAGATTGCTATTTGATTTGTGTAATCAATCAGCCAGTATTCGCGGATTCCGGCGGCTTCGTATTCAGCGAATTTCTGCACGCTGTCGCGTTCAACGGATTCGGGCGAGACGACTTCGACGACCAAATCAGCCGCGCCGTCGAGAAAAGTTTTTGTAATCAAATGCTCGCGCTCACGGCTGATGAAAAGCAGATCCGGCTCGCGCCCGCGCCGCAGCTTGTTGAGTTTCATTGCATAAGGCGCAGTAAAAACTTGTCCTAAATCGTTCATTTCAATAAAAAGCTGGATTGTTGTTAGAAGAAAATTAACAATTTGCTGATGTTTTGTTGAACCTGAAAATAACACAATAACTCTCCCGTCAATCCATTCCGCCAGGGTGTTTTCCTCGCCGAAACGCAGATATTCTTCCCACGTCAAACGCTGCGGCACAATTTGATTGGCATTAAAAACTCGCGTTTCGGAAATTTCTGCAACACTCATAAAACCTCCATCTACAAATTCTCGCACATTTTATTTTACTCACATATTTTTCGCAGTTTAATTTCCGCGCAAACCGACAATTCCCAAAACAATCAATAAAGCTCGCTGGCTTCCGATGTAGCTGTCGGTTGAATCAAACGCTTCCTGCAAAGCGTGCGTTCCGGTCGCGTCTCCGCCGCCGTCAATTGCGATTGCGGGAATGCCGAGCGAAATCGGGATGTTTGAATCGGTGCTGCTCGCCGAAAGCTCTGATTTAACGCTGAGCGCGCGATTTGCCGCCGTTGCGATTTGCACAATCGGCGCATCCAGACTTTGTGTTCCGGCGGGGCGATTTCCGACTTCCAGATTTTCGACCGTTAATTTTTCCTTGTGCTGCCAGCGTGTGTTTTCTTCCTGCAAAGCCTGCTCAACGGCTTGTTTGTAAGCGGCATCGAGTTTTTGCAGCTCTTGCGGTTCTTCGCTGCGCATATCAATTTCGAGCATCGCGGTTTGCGAGATTGAATTAACGCTTGTGCCCCCCGCAATTTTGCCCACGTTAAATGTGGTTTTCGGCTTGTTTGGAACTTGAAAGCGAGACGTTTTTTCAATCAGGCGACCAAGCGCGTGAATCGGATTCGGCATTCCGAACGCGCCGTAAGAATGCCCGCCCGCGCCTTTGAAAATCGTGCGATAACGACGGCTTCCGACCGCCGCGTGCGTGATTCCCAAGCCTGCGCCGTCAATCGAAATGAAATGCGTGATTCGTCCTTTCAATTCTTGGTTGAAAAGATGTTTGACGCCTTTCAAATCGCCCAAGCCTTCTTCGGCTGTGTTGGCAACGAAAATAATCGTGCCTTCGGTTTCAATTTCGGCTTCGTTCAGAGTTTTGGAAATCGCCAGCAGCAGAGTCAAACCGCGTCCGTCGTCGGAAATTCCCGGAGCTTTGAGCAGATTTCCCTCTCGCCGGACTTTGACATCGGTTGTTTCGTCAAAAACCGTGTCGAGATGCGCGGCTAAAACCAGAGTCGGTTTATCGGTTCTGCCCGGACGCTCGCCGATTGCGTTTCCTGCCGCGTCAATTCGCACGTTTTTCAAACCGAGTTCCGTAAATCTTTGGCGAAAATATTCGGCTCGTTTGGCTTCTTTAAAAGTGGGCGCGGGAATTTCCGTGATGCGGATTTGCTCTTCGATTGTCGCGGGTTCGATTTCCCGAATGTAAGAAAGTGCGCGGACGACTTTCGGATTTGTTTTTAACACTGTAATTGTTTGGTCGAATTGGATATTCGGCGATTGTGAAAACGCGGTGTTTCCCGGTGCGGTAAGTAGCAGCAACAGAATTAGAATTTTTACTGTTTTCATTTTCGATTGTTGGAAGTCGTTTCCCGATAAAAGGTTACGGAAAACGCAGCGAGCCTGAAAGTATAATTTCTTGCGTTTAATTTTCAAAATTCTTTTCTTCGACGAGTCGCCGATAAGCCTCCGAACGAGCGATACCAAATTCACGGGCGGCTTGTTTGAGCGCAGCGCGCGGGTTTAAACCTTCGGATTCGAGTTCAGCCACACGCACAGCTAATGTTTTCTGACTTTGAACCTTGAACCTTGAACCTTGAACTTCTTCGTGGTCAATCACCAAGACGATTTCGCCGCGCGGCTCGGTTTCGGTAAATTTTTGAATTAAATCTTTTAAATCGCCGCGCACCGCTTCTTCGTGCAATTTGGTTAATTCGCGGAGAACAGCCGCACGGCGGTTTCCCAAAATTTCGAGACAATCGGCAAGCGCGGCTCGCAGGCGATGCGGCGTTTCGTAAAAAACGAGTGTTGCCGGAATTTCTGCAACTTCCTGCAATCTTCGCCGACGTTCGGTTTTTCTGGCGGGTAGAAAATTGCCGAAGAACAGTGAATCTGTCGGCAAACCGGAGACAATCGCCGCATTAGCGAAAGCGACAGCGCCGGGAATCGGAATGATTTTGATTTCGGCTTCAATCGCTGCCTGCACGGCTCGAAAAGCCGGGTCTGCAATTCCCGGCGTTCCGGCGTCGGTTGCAATAGCGACGTTTTTGCCCGCGAGCAGCAAATTTTTTAATTCTTCCGCGCGTTCCTTTTCGTTGTGTTCGTGATAGCTGATGAGCTTTGCGGAAATGCCGAAATGCTTGAGTAATTTTCCGGTTTGGCGCGTGTCTTCGCAGGCGATTAAATCAACGGATTTCAGCGTTTCCAGAGCGCGCAGCGAAATGTCGCCGAGATTGCCAATCGGAGTGGCGACGAGATAAAGAGTTCCGGTCATTCGTCAATCGTAAATTGTTAATCGCATAAAAGAAAAGAGGAACAGCCCCGAAAGCTCTTCCTCTTTTTCGATTCGACTTTTAATGCGCGATTAGTACGGATAGTTGTCTCTGTTCCGTCTGTTATCGTCGTTGCGCCGATTGCGGCGGTCGTTGCGATAATCGCCGTTGTCACCGAAATTATATCCGTAAGCGTAAGCAATTGTTTGTAAATCGCGGCGAATCGTTGACCACTCGTTTTGAACCCGGCGGTCTAAACGCCGACCTTGATTATAGACAAAGCTGTCGAGCTGCGAACCGAGCTGCAACAGGTTTTGAACATCGCTGTTGTTGCGGTTGCGGCGCGAATTGCGTCCGTCGTCGTAGCGGTCTTCGAGGCGATTGGCGGCGCGTTCAAAATCTCTCGCCACCGAAATAATCCGGTCTTCGCGGTTTCTGCCGTTCATACGGCTGTTATCGAGCGCGTCGTCGAGCGCGTTGCGGAAATCGTCAGAGCGAGATTTAACCCGATCAATCGCGCCTTCGACATTGCCCCGGTTGTATGTGTCGTTTCTGCGGTTATTGCGTCCGTTGCCGAAAATTTCTCCGAGTATATCGCCGTATTGTGCTGAAGCCGTCGCAGGCATCGCGCCCAATAACAGGAGAGAAAAGGCGAAAATACCAAGCAAAGATTTGAATTTGTTCATTGTCATTCTCCTAATAATTTTATCCTGCCGCTCGCGTCCGCGTTTGAAACATCAGACTTGATGCGTGTGTTCCCGTTGCGAAGAATGGCAAGCGCCATACCACACTGTAAGAAAAACCTGAAATATTTTATTTGCGCCATTTAACCGAATTGGCGGAAAGATAAGGGAAAATGGGCGCAAACCAAATGGTAGAGTCTCCGGCGCAGATGGTTGAAAAGAGTTCTAAAACTTTCCGACAAATGTCTCGAAATGATGCTTGAGGCGCGGAATGTGAAACTGCCGGCGAAAATTATTTTCTTCGACTATGTACCAGACGGGCGGTGTTTGTTCGCTGCGAATCAGCATCAACTCTTCGTTGGCTTTGGCGAGACCGAAATGCGAAATCCGGGCACAGGCGAGACCGCCGCCGCGTACGAAACCGTCCTGCGGTGTTTGTGGATAACCGGCTTCGACCGCAACGGAGCGAATGCCAATCTTTAAGCGAACGAGCGAGCCTTGCATTGTCGCAGCGCCGACCGGAAAGCTGTGCGGCTCTTTTTTCTCGACCGCGATGCCCATTCCGCGCCGGTTCGCTTCCGCCGCGACTTGCAGAAAAGCGCCCAGCAGCCATTCGATTCCGATTCGGCGCGCCGCATCGTTCGTTTCGCGCAAGCGCAAATAATCCGCAACGCCGCTGTTTGCTCCGCGCGCGCGCAAATTGGCTTCGCGCATAAAATCAGCCCAGTTTTCTTCGAGTTCGTTCATCTCGAAAACAAGAATAGACTCTCTTGCCGACGACATCAAACAATCGGAAAACGTCGGTTTTGAAATTTTACGTGCGGACAAAGCGTGTTATCATCAGTTTTCGCAAATTAAAATGGAGAGAAACGAGTTTTGGCGATGAGAAGTTTTAACCACACCCTTTTATCTTTTTTGCTTTCGCTTTGTTTAATCGGTGCGAACACTGCAGCGGCGCAAACGACGAAAAAAGACGCTAAACCAACGAAGAAGGATTCTGTAGCAGCTAAAAAAGACGAGAAAAATTCCAAAGAAAACGCAAAGAAAACGCAAAAAGACCAGAAGCCGACGGCAAAAAAAGATTCAAAATCATCGGCTCAAACTGCGAAAAAAGTCGAACCGACTGTCCAAAAGAAAAACGTTGAAACTGTAGCCAAAAACAGCAAACCGAAATCCGAAACCGCCGTCGCCGAAAAAGCGCCGTCCGAAGACGAAAAAGCGGCTTTTGAAGCAGTTCAGACTCTGACGAATCCGTTTGAGCGAATCGGAAAGTTGAAAGAATTCTTGACGAAATATCCGCGCTCGCCGCTCAAGCTGCGCGCGCAGGAATCGCTTGTCGCGGCTCGCGCCGAATACGGCGACGAATTGATGCGGACAGGCGATCCGCTGGGCGGCAAAGAACAATTCAAGCTCGCACTCAAAGAAACGCCAAGCGCGATGTCCGATAAGCTTTTCGCCGATGTCGTCAGCCGCATTCCAGCCAATCTGTTTTTCCGCGGCGAGCAAGCCGCCGCGCTCGAAATCGCTAAAAAAGTCGAAGAAAAAGCCGGAGATAATCCCGAAAGATTAATTGCTCTCGCGCAGTTTTATCTGATGATTGAAAATTCGGAGGATGCGCGGCGTCTGGCTTCGCGTGCCGCTGGATTGAAATCAGATTCGCCGACGCCGCAAATCACGCTCGGTTTGGCAAATCGAATCGGTTTTCGGCTCGAAGCCGCTTCGCAAGCGTTTGAAAGCGCGCTCAAGCTCGACCCGAAATCAATTGCCGCCAAGCGCGGTTTGGCTGATTCTCTGCGCGGTCTCGGACAATCCGAAGACGCCGCGCGGATTTACCGCGAAATCCTGCAGGAAAACCGGAACGATGAAGCCGCACGCAGCGGGCTGGTTCTCGCGCTTTTCGGAGCCGGAAATCGAACCGAAGCCGAAACCGAAATGAACGCGGCGCTCGAACAGAATCCGAAAAATTATCAGCTTTTAGCCACAGCCGCTTACTGGTACGCCGCCAATAAAGAAGCCGCAAAAGCAGTCGAATTAGGGCGAAAAGCCGTCGAAATCGAGCCGCGCTACACTTGGGCGCACATCGCTCTGGCGCGCGGTTTATTAAACGAAGGCAAACCGCTCGAAGCCGAACGCGCTTTGCTGATCGCCAAACAATACGGCAATTTCCCGACGCTCGATT
The DNA here is from genome assembly GCA_036400075.1 of Pyrinomonadaceae bacterium. Classification (GTDB taxonomy): domain Bacteria; phylum Acidobacteriota; class Blastocatellia; order Pyrinomonadales; family Pyrinomonadaceae; genus JALZCH01. The sequence goes on along the minus strand of DASWLV010000136.1, from coordinate 37,345 downwards.
ACGAATTGGCAACTGCGCGCGCCGCCGCCGGATTTTACGAAGAAGCAGTTGCGGATTTACGCAAAAATTTCCAGTTCAAAAACGGAGTGCTGGAAACGAAATTAGCGGGCAGAATCAAACAGGAAGCCCCGAATTTTATTGAGCTTTTAGCGCTCGAGCGCCGCGCCTCGATATTGCAGCCTGCATCCGCCGACACCGAAGACGGAGCCGAGCAAATGAAAAAGCTGCTCGCTTTTGCCAACGCTTTGAATTCGACGAAAAAGGACGAAACGGAAATCGCCAAAACCGCTCAGGAATTCGTCGCCGGGAATGACGGAGCGAGCGTTCACCGCAAGCTTTATGCGGCAAATCGTTTGTTAAAAGAAAACATCGCTTTGCCGCAAGTTTTGGAGTTCGCGCAGGCGGCGACTGAGGGAGTTGACGCCGGTGCGCAAATTCCGGCGGCTTCGGCGGCTGTTCTGGCGGAAGAGCTTTATGAGCCGCGTCAGCTCGCCGCGGCTCAGGGAAGTATAGTCAACGTGCCGGAAATCGGACGCGGCGTTTTGACCAATATTTTGCGCGGCAGAATCGAAGAAATCGCTGGTTGGTCGCTTTACAATCAAGACCGCACTGAGGAAGCCGTTGTCCGGCTGAAACGCGCGGTCGGAATTTTGCCGGAAAAAAGCGCGTGGTGGCGTTCGAGCCAGTGGCGTTTGGGCGCGGCGCTCGAAAAAGCCGGAAAAACGCGCGAAGCTCTCGATTCTTACGCGAAAAGCTATCGCAGCGCAGCGCCCGACCAAAATCGCCGCGCGCTCATTGAGGCTTTGTACGTCCGCACTTACGGCTCCAGCAGAGGCTTGGACATCAAGCTCGGCGAAGTCGCCACAGCGCAAGCGCCCGGATCGAATGCGCTGCCGGTGACGCAAACGAGCGCGACGATGAAAAATCCTTTGCCGGAAATAATCGCCGAAATAAATCCGCCTCAAACCAAACCGGCGCCGACTCCGCAACCACCGCAAATCGAAACACAAACGGAAACGAAATCGGTCGAGCCGGAGAAAAAAGTCGCTGACGCCGCACAAACGGAAACATCCGCTGCACGGCAGCCGGAAGTGAAAGAAACGGTTGAGCCAAGCACAAACAATTCGCCGGAAGCGGTAAGAACCGAACCGAAGCCCGACGCGCCCAAAACCGAGACAAAATCTGAAACTGCAAGAGTCGAAGAAAAAAACCCAGAGAAATCAGAAGTAAAATCGGAAGTAAAACCGGAAACCGCAAAATCTGACGAAGCCGCGCTCGAAACCGGGAAAAAGGAAACGCTCGCAGAACCGTTGCCGACGGAAGAAAAACCCGAGTCCGAAACCAAAACGGAAAAGGCGGAAAATAATGCAACGCCCGGTAATTTGGCTGTAAAACCGGAAGAAGTTAAAGAAGAAACTAAAAACCAATCGGAAAATGCGGGCAAATTGCCCGCACCGAAACCGGAAGCTACGTCGCCGATGCGAGTTTTGCTGATTGATAATTTAAAAAATACCGTCACGGAAATTCCTGTCGCAAAAACCGAAAAAACCGAAACAGCCAAAACCGAGCCGATTCGCAGCGAGCTACCGCCGGAAACAAATCCGAACGTTAAGATTACTTCAACGCTCGAAATGCCGGGCAAGCCCGCGACTCGCCCGCGTCTCGCCTGCGTGATCTGGTTGAATCAAACCGAAGTTTCGGTTTTGAGCGGCGGCGGTGTCGCGTCGCTTCTGGTCGGAATCGAAGGCGACGGCGAATCGGTTGAAAATCTTGTCGCAACGTCTGAAAATCCAAGCGATATTGAAATAAAGCTCAATAAGGACGTGCAGATTTCGGGAAATCGCGCGCTTTATGAAATCCGTTCAATCAGTGAGAACAAAGGCGATTTTACAATCGTGTTTCAATCAACCTGCGGCAAAAAATCTGTTAAAGTTCGAGCGCGCTAATGGGAAAAAGAGTCGAGAGTCAAGAATCGGGAGTTGAGAGTCAGCCGAATGACGATTTTGAATCGTTAATGGCTGGCTTTTTAGGCACGACACAGGAAAACAGACCTGATAAGTCGGAAAGCTCGCCTGCCGATTATCGCAGCGGTTACGCCGCGTTAATCGGACGCCCGAATGCGGGAAAATCAACTTTGCTAAATCACCTCGTCGGCGAAAAAATCGCTGCCGTTTCCAATAAACCGCAGACGACGCGGCACCGGATTCAAGGCGTTGTCACGCGCCCCGACGGGCAAATCGTTTTCGTTGACACGCCCGGAATTCATAAACCCGGACATCTCTTAAATCGCCGAATGATGGCTATGGTTCACGACGCGCTTGCTTCGGTTAACGTTGTTTGCCTGATGCGCGACGCAGCAGCGCCGACCGGCAATGGCGACCGTTTTGTGCTTGATTTAATCAAACAGTCCGAGAAACCCGCGATTCTGGTTTTGAATAAAATTGATAAAATTCGGGAAAAAGGCAAGCTGCTGCCGCTGATTGACTGGTACGCGAAAGAGTACGAATGGCGCGAAGTGATTCCGATTTCGGCTCTTAAAGGCGAGGCGGTTGATTTGCTTTTAGGCGAAATCGTCAAACATTTGCCAGCCGGAGAGAAGATTTTCAGCGAAGATGAAATGACCGACCAGCCCGTGCGCCAAATCGTCGCCGAAATGGTCAGGGAAAAGATTCTCGAATCAACCGGCGAAGAAATTCCATACGAAACCGCCGTCGTGACCGAAATGTTCGACGAATCAGATCCGAAGAAAACCAGGATTTTCTGCGCGATTTTCGTCGAACGCTCTTCGCAAAAGGCAATCATCATCGGCAAAGGCGGTTTGAAATTAAAGCAAATCGGAACCGAAGCGCGCCGCGACATCGAAAAACTTTTGGGGAAAAAAATCTATCTGGAGCTTTTCGTCAAAGTCGAAGAAGACTGGCGCAACCGCCCGACCGCGCTTAACGAAATGGGCATCAACAAATAACTGTAGGCGACCTCATAAATAACGCGACTGAGACAAAACAATAATGGCTTTATTATTTTCTATGAAATGATAAATATCTTTCCTGCAACAGATTCCCAGCTTTTTTCTGTATATTAGCGCAAAAGAAAACGAACCGAATCGTCAATTACAAAAGAAAAGGCTGGTGTAATTGAATGAAAACCTCGCTTTTTTTATTGCTCGTTACTTTATTGTTTCCCTTGTCGTTTGCAGCGCAAAACTTTGGCGCGCAAACAACTCAGAATTTGAAAGAATTAAAACCGGCAGAACACATTTCAACTCGGAAAGATTCACCCGAATTGCTCGGTTTGCGTTTGGGAATGTCAATTGAGGAAACCAGAGAAGCGGCTCCGAATTTAGGATTAAGCAGTAAGAAAAGACGAAATGAAATCGGAGTCAGCTTCTCTCTAAGCTCCAGACCAAATGATGAAGCTGCCGGCGTAGTGAATACTTATCTTGATGACAAACTCGTTGAAATTGATATTCTCTTTAACCCTCCGATTAAATGGAGCAGTATTACCGAGTTTGTCAGAGAATTATCAATGAAGTTAAATTTGCCTCTTAATGCTTGGAAAGTAGATAAAAGTAATGCTCAATACACTTCAATGTCGAACGATTTTACGATAGAAGTGCGAGACTTAAACCACGTTATATTGTCCGATAGAACAGCTAAAACTGAAATCAAGCGGCGGATGACTGAAAAAGTGAAAATACCTTAAAGATCGCCGGATGACCAATGAAAAATGCTGCAAGCCATTATTCGCGCTAAACTTCCCTAAAGCGGTTCTGCAATCAGTGAACGGTAAATCAGGCATTAGATTCAGTACCGCGAACGGTAGTGAGCGGGTTTGTAAACTTACCCGCTCACTACCGTTCGCGGTACTGACGCGGACTTGCAATGTTGATTCGCTCTAGACCCTTTGCCGATTATGCAAAATCTTTACAAACGAACCGGACCTAAGCTCATCGAGCGAAAGGCTGGTTAAATCCAGCGCTTCACGTTCTGTCAGAGCGCCGCAGTTAATCGCGCGGAGAAAATAATTGAGAAGCCCTTGCCCGGTCGCCGCGTCGTCAAAAACGTCGCCGACGAGCGTCGCCTGCGCCGCCTTAGCGACAAAATTGCTCAATCGTTCGGAAGCCTGGTCTAAGCCTTCGAGAAAGAATGTATAAACCGCCGCATAGCGTGTCGGAAACTGAGCCGGATGCAAATCCCAGCCTTGATAAAAAGCGTTGGTAAGCGAATGTCGGACGTGTTGGTAATGCAGCTTCCATGCGCGATGCACTACGCTGCGGTTTTCCGCTTCCTGTTCCGCAGTCAGCTCTCCGCGATGCAGGGCGACGGGCATAATATTTGTTGCGCCGTCCGACAACCAGATTCCCGTCCCGCCGAATGAAACCTGCATTACGTGACGCGCAAAATCACAGGCTGGATGAAGCATATCCTGATAGGCAGCGGTGATGCTGCAACTGGCTGTGTAATCGTAGGTTCCGAAATGCGCCGCCACACAACGTCCACGCGCCGCGTCGAGCAATAGCGGGAGATTCGATTCGCCGCGTTCATTGATGATTGATTGCGTCGTTTCCACCATCATCTCCATTTTGAGCGAACCTGTTGCCAGACCGAGTTTCGGCTCAAGCAAATCGAAGATGTCGGCGAGAGTCGCCACCTGCGCGGGCGAAATTATTTTCGGCAGCGTGACAACAAAATTTTCAGGCAAGCGCCCGCCTGTTTGTTCGACTAATGTTGTTAGAAACAAATCAAGCGTGCGAATGCTGCGAGCGTGAAGCTCTTCCGAAAATGTTTTAATGCGAATGCCGATAAAAGGCGGCAGCGTGCCCGCTTCAAGGCCTTTCGCCGTTTCACGCGCGGCTGATACGGCGTGTCCGTCTTCATCGGCGTCGGGGCGCGTGCCATAACCGTCTTCAAAATCAATGCGAAAATCTTCGACCGCTTCGCGCGCGAGCTTTTCCCGCACACGCTCGTAAATCGTATCTGCTAGCTTGTCCGGGAATTCGAGCGCCTGCGCGAAAGTCTGTGCGTCCGGCGCATACGTTTCAAATGAGCGCATGGCAAGCGTGCCGAGACGCGGCGCAGTGTCTGATTTAAATAAATGCGCTCCGCCGTAAACGGTATGAACAGGCTGGCGACGAGCTGATTCGCCCGGATAACGTGAAGCGAAAGTAGCGAGAGATGATCGCATCCCTCGCGTAATTTCCTGCATTGATTCTTGTGAAATTGTTGTTGTCATAGCAAATTTGCAAATGATAATTTCCGGTTTTTAAAATTCGAGTTTAGTTATTTTCCCTAGCGCGACAAACGTGCTTCTATCAACCCGTGCGGCTCGTCTGTCGGCACAAAAATCCGGTTATCGTTTTCCAAACCGAAGCGCGTAAAATCTACCGGCAAACAATGAATATTAGGCAGCGAGAAAGCGATTTCCACAATATTTGGAAATTTTCCCAGCACGGCTTCGCCCATCGCGTAAAGCGTGTGCTGAACGGAAAGGCTATCGTGTTCGGCGAAAGTTTCGAGAATTGTCTGCCGCACGTCGCGCCAGGCATCGCCGGTAGCCGCGTTTGCGTAACGCCAAACTGCTTTGATGGATGTGGCAAAAATTCTGTCCGTCGTTTCCGGCAAAGTCGTGTATTGGTCTTTGATATAACCGACAAACCCCGAACGGGTTGTTTTCAGAACAATCAAATCTTCAACGCCTGATTCAACCGTCACGCCATCGCGCGTTGCGCTGATTATCGCCGTGCGTTTCTCATCGCCACCTTTGATGAAAGAATGCTCGTGCGGCTCGCCGCCGACAAAGATACGCGACCAACCGTGTTCGGCAATCTCGATGATAGTTCGCGTTACTTGCGGGTTATTTGTCAGAAAATAATCAGCCAGACGCATCGCAAAAACTTCGATTTCTTCGATTTCCTGCGTCTGCTGCGACAGCGTATAAACCGTGTTCTTCATCGTGTCGGTCGGCAGCACCAGGCTGTTATCGCCTGTTTTGTGAACCTCTGTAAAATCTCCCTCGAACGCGATTTTGACAGTCAGATTTTGCAATTCGTGCCGCTCGCCATGCCGCGCAACCTTCATCAAGCGCACGCGCGCCTTGCCGTAATTGTTATCAACTATTTGGATTGACATAATTTTAGCTTCCGCGATAAGTCGAATAACCGAAAGGACTCAGCAGCAGCGGAACGTGGTAATGCTGCGCCGCGTCGCGCACGGTAAATGCCACCGTCACCTGTGGATAGAATCCTTCGATTTGCTGTTGCGCAAAATATTTTCCGGTGTCGAATGTTAGCCGGTAATTTCCTGTCTGCAAAATCGCTTCCGAATCTAATAAATCGCGCAAACGCCCGTCTTCATCCGTCGCGCCCTTGCCGATGATTTCCCAACTCGTTGACGATTGCCGCTCAAGCGTTACCGATACGCCGCGCGCCGGACAACCCTTTGAAACATCTAAAATATGGGTAGTGATTGCGCTCATTCAATTTCCAACAATTTCTTTAATCTGATTTCCGTTATTTTTCTCTGCTCGTCAGCCGCGATGCGAATCTCTGAATCTGCATCATTGTGAGTACGCCGACGGCAAAGGTCGAGCATTTCTTCCGCGCTTTTTCCTGACGCACAAACGATAAATATAAACCCGAATTTCTCTTCATACAAACGGTTGGCTTCCGCTAATGCGTCCAGCACGGAATCGGCTGCGGCGTGAGTGCCGGATTGTTCGTCGCGCGACCATTCCGCAGACTGCATTTGCTGTTTCGGTGCGGCTTTTCGTGCGCCGATTTTCGGATGAGCGGCAAACGCTTCGAGCCAATCCTGAGCTTCGAGATTTAGCCAGATTTGTTCGGCTTGTTTTATCAAAGCTTCAAAATCGGCAAACGGACGCGCCTCAGTCATCATTTGCGCCCAATTTCGCGAGCCGCAGCAATCAAGAAATCGCGCTTTCGCCGTTTCTTGTGCGGCTTGATTTAGCTCATCTAACCTTTCGCTCATTTTTCCGCAATTTTCCCGTAAAGACGCAAACGGCTGACGCCGCCATCCGGGAAAATATTAAATCGGACGTGCGTAATTACGCCGCAATCTTTTATTTCATCAACAAAGGCGTGTCGCGTATGTGCTTGGAGTTTGGAGTTCGGTAATAATTCCAGCCAGTCAAGCGCATCGAAATTCGCATCATCGTTGGCGCGGCAAACCTCAATCGAACAGCTTTCCGGGTAATTGCCTTTAAAATGCGACGTATCTACTTCAACGCGCTTGATAGTTCCCTCATTGCCGAGCTTGATGACGCACCAATCATAACCTTCGCCGCGCCGCCGTTTGGTTTCCCAGCCGTCGCTCATATCCTGGGCGCGTCCGGGCATAATCAGATTGTGCTTGTGTCCGAAGAACATATCGCTTGCTTCCAACACGGTTCCGCCGTTTTCGACCGCCGCTAAATCAATCTCGCTCATCCTTTGGCGCAAAGCATTCCAATCCGGCACGACTTCGCCAAAAACTCGCAGACGCGCTACGCCGCCGTCAGGATAAATTTTGAACCGCAGATGCGTAACACGCTGAGGAAAATTGATTGTAAAAGGATTTTGCGAATCGCCCTGCAACTCCGATATGGGAAGAATTTCCCTCCATTCGGTTTTTGCATCGAGCAGTTGTTCGACGTTCGGCTGCCCGTCAACTGCACACGCTTCGAGCGAGCAATGCGAAGGAAAGTTGCCGCGAAAAAAGCTAGTATCCACAACAACGCCATGAATAATGCCGGACAGTCCTAAACGAATAATGCACCAATCGAATTTTTCGTCCAAACGAGGTGAACGGCGGCGGCGAGTTTCCCACCCGTCCATCCATTTCCCCAAATCCGTGTATTTGCCTTCGATAAAAATCGGGGCGGGAGGTTTGAGCAAATTTTCTTTCGGCGCGAAAAAATCGTCATTGGCATATAAAACCGCGCTGCCGAGTTTTTCGGAAGCTAAATCAATCAGTTCAGTAAAATCCATAATAAATTTTAACTTTCATTAGTTGGTTATCAATTTGCCTTCAGGCTTAGGCGCAAACTCTCCATTTTCGTAAACCTTTTTGCCGCGCACATAAGTCGTTTCGACAACGCCATGCAAACTCATTCCAGAATACGGCGTGAGCTTGTTTTTGAATTCAATAATTTCAGGTATAACCTTGAATTCTTTTTCCGGTTGAAAAATTACAATATCGGCATCGTAACCAACCGCAAGTTTGCCTTTGCGCTTGTCCAAACCGGCTAGTTTCGCAGGTGCTGCCGACATCCAGCGAGTCAGCTCTCGCAAACCGAATCCACGCTTTTGCAATTGCGTCCAGATTGCGGGCAAGCTAAACTGCAAAGCCGCAATGCCGCCCCAGGCTTCGAGAAAATCGCCCTTCTCCATCAATTTCAAATTCGGCGTGCAGGGCGAATGATCAGACACAATCATATCAATTGTGCCGTCAGCCAATGCTGCCCAGAGTTTTTCTCGATTCTCGCGCTCGCGCACCGGCGGGCAGCATTTAAAATGCGTCGCGCCGTTGGGAATATCTTCAGCCGCAAAAGTCAGATAATGCGGACAAGTTTCGATTGTCAACGGCAATCCTTCTTTCCGCGCCGCTTTCAATAAGGGCAAAACATCTGAGGAAGAGTGATGCACGATATGAACTCGCGCTCCGGTCTCGCGGCATAGTCGAACCATCAACGCAACGGCTTCATTTTCCGATGCTCTGGGACGTGATTTTAGAAAGGTTTGATAATCTTGCGGATTGCCGTCTTTTAATTCTTCGGCAGCCGTTTCAATCGGTTCGGGAACTTCAGCGTGAACGAGCAGAACCGAGTTTAATCTTGCCAATTCCGGCATCGCTTCAAACAAATTCGACTCTGTAACGTGCGGAAACTCATCCACGCCTGAATGTATCAAAAAGCATTTAAAGCCGCGAACGCCGGCATTCAACAGCGGTTCTAATTCTTTAGTGTTGCCCGGTATTACGCCGCCCCAAAAAGCCACATCCATCCAACATTGACCGTTTGCAGCCGCGAGCTTTTCCGAAAATCCGTTTAGCGTCGTTGTCGGCGGAATGCTGTTAAGCGGCATATCAACCAGCGTTGTCACACCGCCCGCCGCCGCGGCGCGCGTCGCGGTCATAAAACCTTCCCATTCGGTGCGTCCCGGTTCGTTGACGTGAACGTGGGCGTCAACCAATCCCGGCATTACAACCGCGTCTCCGGCATCTGCGAGCGTTGTTTGAGCGGGAATTTCATCCCATTTTCCCAAACCCACAATAATACCGTCGCGTATATGAACCGAAGCTGAACCCACGGTTTCCGACATAACAACACGGCGGCTGCGAATAACTAGGTCTGGCTTGTTCATTTAGTTAATTGCTCGATATAAATGAAAGCAGATTGATTGCTTACCTGAACATTTGAAGCTGCTGACATCTGCTTTTACTCCTTCACTAATTTTATGGAGTCGTCTATTTTATATTAATGATGATGTCGTTTGATTTCAATTCGGCTAAAAATGCTTCAATAGGATGAATAATGACAATTAATTTTAGTCGTTGGTTTGCCGTCATAGCCGGTATTCTTGCTCCGCTCGGTGAAACAATACGCCGCTGGAGTACGTGGCAGCAATCGCCTGCAAATCTATTTGACGATTACATTATGGGAGCTTTTTTGCTTTATGCCGCCTGGCGTACAGGCAAAGATGTTTATGAGGGACAACGCTATCTTTCAGCAGCATGGGCTTTTGCCTGCGGTTTAGGTTATTACAGCTTTTTCGGACAATTGAACAGTTTGCGTTCGGGAGAGATTGATCCTGCTCCTATTGCTTCGGAATGGGTGTTAGTAATTAAAGGCATAGCAGTGACTTTGGCGATAATTGCTCTGGTGCTGAGTTTAATGCAGTTACCTGAGACAGAAAATTAAATGATTCAAAATATGATTAAAGTAAGTTTCCTTAAAGGATATGTTTCCGACTATATGAGTGTCGAAACAATTATCCGGATTAGCGAAATCAAAAATTCTTAGAAATTATTTGATAACGCAACTGGTTATTGAGCCTAAAACGAAATTAATTATCAAAATCATTAAAGCTTAAAATCTCATAATCTTCCGTTTCGGGCATAAATGTATGAGTAAATGTGCCGTCATCATTTTGTTCCGTATAAACTCGTCCCGCAAAATCTATTGCTTCAAATCGGTTTAACTGTTTCTCGGTTAATTCTTCGGTTTCCGTTGTCAGTTGCACATTAACCAGTTCATAGCCCATCTGACTAAACTTTTGATTTAAATATTCAATAGTTTTATCAACAAAGTTATCTCTGTTCGCGCCGCTTATAAGATTGTCAATCAGCATATATTTGTCTTCCCTTTTTGTTTAAGATGCATCGGTTCTTTGAACACTTTGTCTATTTTTTGAGACAAATAAAGTGTAGTTGAACAAACCGGAATAAAGTAAAGCGTAATAATTCAAAGCCAGGCGTCTTCGCTCAGTCATGAAACTCAATGCAAAAGCACAAAATTTCTGTCATAAAATTAAACTGCCCAGTGTTTATGTAGCAGAGACGCGAAACCTGAGAGGCAATAATATGTCTGAAACTGAAAACCGCAATGCTGAAGGCTTCACCAGAAGGTCTTTTCTTACCAACTCGGCGGTAGCGCTCGCCGCACTTATGCTGGGGGCGAGAACTGTCGGTCAGCAGCTTTCGTCGAAGACTTATGAATTTATAAACGGACAATGGTTCGACGGACAGAATTTCAGAAACAAGCGATTCTATTCAGCGGGCGGAGTTTTGACTTCTAAAAAGCCCGTCCGGGTTGATTCCGTCGTTGACCTGACCAGCAAGTATGTGATTCCGCCTTTTGGCGAGGCGCACAACCACAATGTGGAAAACCGGGAACGCATTGATGAACTCGCCCGCAAATATCTTCAAGACGGCATCTTCTACGTCAAAAATCCTAACAACCTTCCCAGTGCAAGAACGTCTTTGCTCGGCAAGATAAACATTCCGACGAGCATTGATGCGGTGTTCGCCAACGGCGGATTAACTGCTTCGGGAGGGCATCCGTTGGGTGTTGTGAATCGCAACCTTGAGCGCGGAGCGAAGCCCGAAGATTGGGCGGAAAGCGGGTTTTATCACATCATTGATAATTTAGCCGACCTCGACCGCAAGTGGGAGAAGATTTTGGCGGGGAAACCTGATTTCATCAAAACATATCTTCAGTATTCAGAGGAGTATGAGAAACGCAAAGATGACAATACATATTTTGACTGGCGAGGGCTTAATCCCGCCCTCCTGCCCGAAATTGTCCGGCGGGCGCACAGGGCAGGCTTGCGTGTCTCAACTCACGTCGAAACGACAACCGATTTTCACAATGCTTTAATCGCCCGTGTTGATGAGATAAATCACACACCCGGATTCAGACCGGAGAAAGGCGACTGGACGAAGTATGACTCCGCCCGTTTTAAGATTTCAGAACGGGACGCGCGGCTTGCGGCTCGAAACCGGGTAGTAGTCGTAACCACGTTAATATCCGCCATTGACATCGCTTTACAGAAAAAAGAGGGTGAACCTTTCAACGAATTGCGCGACTTACTTGTTCAAAACCTTCAACTATTGAAAAAACACGGCGTTCCGATTGCGATTGGAAGCGACAGCTATCGGCAAACGTCTCTGGCTGAAGCTCTAAATTTGCAGAAGCTCGAAGCGATTGATAACCGCACGTTGTTGAAAATGTGGTGCGAAACCACGGCTGCCGCGATATTTCCGAAGCGCAAAATCGGGCATCTGAAAGAAGGATATGAGGCGAGTTTTTTAGTGCTAAATAATAATCCGCTTCAAGACTTCGCCAACGTCCGAAAGATTGACAAGCGATTTAAGCAAGGAGAGTTCTTGTCGCTCTAGGTGCAACGCGCTCCGACACGCGCCGCCGAAAAAGTCATCGAACGCGATGAGGCTCCACATACTGAAGGTAGAAAATGATTATAAGTGTTTCTTAAAAATGAGGAGATAACCGGGCATGGATTTGTCTTTAGAATCGAAACGTGACCTTTTGCGACATCTTGTTGCGACACTGGCTTATCGTGGCGGAATTGCAGTTTTAGGTGCGCCGATGAATTTCGCTGAATTTCGGGTTCACCACACAACGCGCACCGCTGGAGAGATTTTGGCGCATATAGGCGATTTAATTCAAGGTTCGCTTTATTTAGTTAAAGGCGAGTTTGTTTATTTACAATCGTCTCCTCAAATTTGGGAAGATGATGTAAAGCGATTTTTCAATGCTGTTAAAGAATTTGATTTGTATTTAGCATCTGACGCGCCGCTCGCACAACCGATAGAGAAGATTATGCAAGGACCGATTGCCGATGCTTTAACTCACGTTGGTCAAATTGTAATGCTGCGCCGACTTGCCGGAAAACCAATTCGAGAGGAAAGTTATTTTACCGCTGAAATCAAAGCAGGTGAGATTGACGAAGAGTATTTCTCAATGCTTGGGCGCGCGCCAGCGGACTAGTCATTATAAGAAATAGCATGTTTCAAAACCTCCCTTTTGTGGCAACTCTTGGTGCAAAACTTCTCGATACAAAAACAATAATGCGCTGAAAGCTACGTTTTGCACCGAAGCTGCGACCTTTTCCCAAACAGCCAGATGTGTTAAATAATCGCGGTATTTCATCCGCTCCCATTTCTGAAGGATGACCCTTATTGTGAAAAAGAATGAAGCGGCGAATGTAATAAATGTAAGCTCTTTCAGTTTTCAAGCTTAAATGACGCAAACGAGCTTCACGCCGAACTTGGTCGAGCAGTTTTGGCTTTAGAGTTTCCATAAACAAAACCTCTAAAGCAGTGTTATCAAGCAAGATGCTTGATAACACTGCAAATCAGGCGTATTATCGCGCCTACTGATTGTTAATCAGTAGTTCCGCATCTTTCTTGTGTAAAATTTTATGCAACAATTATTGGCAATAATGAAAAGGTTGAGTTTCGTTCTTATACCCATTTTAGTGATTGTTGTAGCAGGAAGTTTGATTTATCTGTTTTTTCCCGCTGACATCACACATCAGAACAACCTCAGATTTGAGTTTGTGAAATTTCTAATTCAGCTACTTATTATTGTTATTCTTGGAGGCATTCTTATTCAAGAGTACAATCGTAGCCGGGAAAGAATCAAAAACTTAAATGAGTTCAGGAAAACTCTGCTTACCAACTTAATTCAAGCCTATTTCAAGGTGAAGAAAGCGCGACGTATTTTAGCTGCAAATACTATAAGTGCTAATTCTAATAAGGAGGAAATCCCTTGTTCAGTTTACGAAGCCCAAATAATAGAAATTATTGATGCTCAACTTGAATTCGAGAATCATTATTATCAACTAAATACTTTTCGCTACACCTTTAGTTCTGAAAGTATCAAAAAATTAATTCCAAAAGCAGAGCGCATGGAAAAATATCTCAACGAGTTGATTAAAGAGTATCGAGAGCTAAAAGTTCCATTTAGTTCATCATCGCCAGCAATAGACACTTCTAAACTACCTAAACTTAAAGACTTTTTTATTAATTCAAATAACTTCGGAGCTAAATTCTCTAATTATTTTCACGAAAGTTTTGAGTTAATCCAAAGTGAAATTTTAAAGATATGAATCTATTTTGTTTAGTATATCTTTGATTGCTGTAGATAAATGTTGACCGATGTCGAACAAATCAATGGAGCGAAGGCGGAAACAGCTACACTCTTATGAACGTTGCTCGTTAAAAGTCAGCTTGCGTGTATTTGGTTTCTGCCTCGCTCATCTCAATCGTTAGGTATCTTTCCCTGTGAGAGAGGAATATTATGACCGCACCATATGAAACTATTGTCATTGAATCTTGGGAACAATTCCAAGAGGTTGTAGCTGGCTCAAAGCTCAAGAGTTGGGCGTTCCGGGGGCATTTAGATGAGACTTGGGCTCTCTTCAGTACACTTTCCCGCTATTTTAAAGATTACCGTATACATAAAGATGCTTGGACTCAGCAGGAATATCGGATTCTCAGAATTTTTCGTAGGAAAGCCCATCTCTTCTTAAAGCACATTCCCGAAGAGGATGATTCGTTCCAGTGGCTGGCTCTTATGCAGCATCATGGTGCTCCAACTAGACTTCTTGACTTTACATGGTCGCCTTATGTTGCTGCCTTCTTCGCACTTGAAAGGGCAACAAAGAATGCAGCAATTTGGGCACTTTTTCCACCCGGACTGAGCAACACCATGATTAGAACGATCCGTGCCAGTCAGAAAGTAACAGAAGATGAGATGGGTCCTTGGGTCAAGGGCAATTATGAAAAGTATTTTTTGCCAAATGAGCAACAGATTGTAATCATTGGCGAGCCACATCGTATGAATCAACGCTTAATAGCTCAATCGGGCACTTTCGTCATGCCGGGTATACTTGACGCCCCTGTTGAAGAGCTGGCTCCAAGTAATTCAATCAAGAAATTTACTCTGGTAACTGCCAAACTCAGGAAGGAGGTTATGTCAGAGTTATATAGTATGAACATAAATAACGCGACTTTATTTCCGGGACTGGATGGCTTAGCACGATCACTAGCTTACGAACTTGAATCCCACTGGGCATTCGACCCGATCACGTTGGAGGAAAAAGAAGGATTTTCTGTTGAGTAAGGAAATATGTGGTTCACCGAAATGATGTCCGACAAAGTTGACAGGCTCATGCTGGGCAATTAAAAGCCTCGCCTAACAACTCATCCAACCGGACGCGCCGACGTTGAGCATTTATGAGACAAAACCGACTTTTGACACAAAGACACGGGAATGTGTTTCGGTTTAACTTCCGGACAAGGGCATTTTAATCATATCTGCGAACCAAATATTCACCGTATCCAATAACCTCCCTCACAACAGAGTATGCGTCTCTAAGCTCAAAGTAATTTGCGTGTGCCGTATAAACCGGCGAGATGCCAAAGCTCTTAACCGCCAATCTCGTACGCGGTATGTGGAAATATTGTGTGATGATGAGCGCACTTTGCCACTGTTTCTCCTTCATTAACTGCACCGCGTTCCGCGCCGTGTGATACGTTGTCGCTCCCTTTGCATCGGCAACAATAGAGTCCTCCGGTAACCCGTGACTGACAAGGTAACGCTTCATTATGTCGGCTTCATCAAAGCCTTCGATTCCTATTCCGCCGCTGACAATCACGTAAGGAAACGCGCCCTGCCGGTAAAGTTCCACCGCCTTATCCAAGCGTGTCCGCAACCTTGCTGAGGGGCGTCCGTCACTTTCCACTGTATTGCCTAAGACAATAGCAACATCTGCTGTGTGGATGACATCGCTCAACCCGTCTGCCACAATCAGTAAAGCCGCCGGCAGGAAAGACGCAGCTATCAAAAGCAGCAAGGCGAAAGAGATTTTCTTTGTTCGTTTGCGAATCATCTATGCAGAAACCAAGCAGAACTCATTCTAAATACGCTCAAAATATCCTGCTCCCTCTAGTAAATCCGAAATAAGTGATGTTGCTTAGCGATGTACATATAACGGTTCCAATAAGCATTCTCTATACTTTTAAAAATCACTCTACCAGGTTTTTCTAATCGGATGCGCTTCCGTATTAAACACAACTTTCTTAAAATCTAGCGCTTTCTTCGGCGCAAAAAGCAGATAATAATATTTGAAAGTTTCGGCAAAAAGAAAGCTCTGCATCGAATCGCTCTTTTCTTTCGTAACCACGCTTTTCAAACCGGCGTAAGCGACATCCGTTTTACAATGCTTCACAAAATCGTCAAAGAAAGTTTTGCCCATTTGCAAATATTTTTCGTCTTCGGTGTATTGATAAAGATAATAAGTTGATTCGATAATTTCGGGGCGCAGCGGATAACCGCCGTGAACGACTTCCATTTTTTGATAATCGAAAACCTCCGGTTCGATGCCGTGTTTCGTCCACATTTTATATGAAGAATCCTGCAACTTTCGCGCTCTTTCCAAATCGCCTGATAAAGCCAGAACTGCGGGAAAGAAAGCGTCCAGCGCGCCGTAAGTAGTTGCGGTTCGTTTTCCCGTCGTCATATCGGCGTGACCGTACCAGAGTTCGCCGCGCACTTCGTCGGCGTTATATTTATTGACTGCCGCGATTGATTCTCGCCACATTCTGCGGCAATCCGCATCGTCAAACAGAATCGCGCATTTCAGCAAATATTCGTAATAAGAATCAATTTCCGCACTGATGTGGCTCGCGGTATTCGTCCATTTTCCGGTTTCGATATTGATGCGAGTGCCCACCAGCCCGATTTCGGAACGGCGATTGTAAGTTTCAACCAAAGCGCGTTTCGCTTTTTCATAAAAGACGGGCTTATTCGTTAATTTGGCGAGCGTTCCAAATTCGATTAAAAGCGTTCCCGTTTCCGCCGGATTGGAAATCTCGCCGCGCGTTTTGCCGGTTTTTAGATTGACATATTTATACGGCAGCCCGGTCGGGGAATCAAAAACCGGCAAAAGCCGTGTGCCTAAATCTTCGGCTAAACTCAAAAGTTTTTTGTCGCCGGTCATTTGATAAGCCGACAAAAGACCGCCCAGAAGCCGAATCGTGATTTCAAAATTCTGAACGTCAATGTTTTTATCAAATGAAAGATTTTCGGTGATAAGTTTTCGCGCAGCTTCGGCTTCCTGCTTAAATCCCAGCAAAATCAAAGTATCGAGCGAATCAACCGGAGTCATCAAAAGCGTCTGTCCGTACCAATCTTTATGAGTCTTGCTCAAAGGCATCAAATCATCGTGTCCCCAGGCATATTTTTTGTAACCGTTCCAGGCATGCAGAAATTCGCTTTTCACTCGACTGGCAAGCTGCTTTTTATCAATTTTTTGCCGCGATTGAGCAAATGAAGTTGAAACAATTGCTAAAACCAAAAAGATTGATATTGAAACGTTAAATGTTGATAATTTCATAATTTTTCTCAAACCTTCGGCTGGTCGCTCATTAAAAACGTAATTTTCCCACCGTTCATAATTTCGGCGTGCATAACTCCACCTTTGCAAACGAGAAGATGCCGACTTTGTATTATACGGAATTAAATTCAGCATAAAAGTTTATACGGAATTTCTAAAAGATTCCTTTTCAACAATTTCTTGTAAATTTACCAGACAAAAGCGGAATTTTAGCCAAACGGGAAACTCTTTAGAATTCTGTCTCAAAAAAGGGCGTTTTTGGCGCACGTTTTAGCTCGACGCACCAATAACGCACTAAATAGAAGAAGGGCTTCTTTCGGAATGCCCCACCCTGGACTCACGTTTAACATTCGTGATCCTAAATCGCTTGGCGAACAGGACGAAACATTCACCGACGAAGACGACCGCAATTTTCCTTGCGATGATTGCAAATTAGTCACCAACAACGAAGAAGCTCACGCCCAGAGTTGTAAATTTAAATCCCCTTTTCTAAATAGAATGGGGTTTTATTTTGCCTATAAAATATAGCGTTCCAATATGGTGGAATCATCAAGATGATAAGCAACTCAAAAAATATACTTAACATCAAGATACTTGTTATTTCCTAAAATCTCAGTGGAATAAAAATCATGATTATTCCGCCAAACTCTATTTAAACAATCTGATTAACAATTTGTTTCAATTACGTTAATTCTAAGGAGTTACTAATGAAAAATGTAGGCAAAACGACTATATTTGCAAAGCGAAATACTATTCTAATCCTATCTCTTATTTGTGCCATTTTCACCGTTAGCTTAATTGCACAAATGAATACCAAGAGTTTGCTTGCTGTTTCAACACAACAACAGAACCGACAAAATCAAAACAAACAAATAGATTTTATTAATGAAGCTGCCAAACCCCTTTCAGCTCAGGAAAATAAAGCAAGAAAAGAAAAAAATCGGCGCTATGATAAGAAAATCAAATTCAAACCAAACAGGAAATTGACTGAACTACCAGATGGTACAGGTTCATTAGGTCCTAAAAGCGAAAGCCCACGACTACCATCTTTACCTATCGTTGAAAGTGATGTGATTGCCTTTGGAACGGTAACAGAAATGCAACCTTTTATGACTGAAAGTGAGTATCTCATTTATACAGAGTTTACTTTCCAAGTCGAGGGTGTTCTAAAAGGAACAGAATCAGAAAATATCTCTGAAGGCAGCAAGATAACAATTGACCAAGAAGCGGGCGCTATTAGTTTAGCAAACGGAAAAGCTGTTTTTTATAATGGAAGTGGAGCAGTAAGCTCGCCCCGCACTAAAAAAAGATACCTATTGTTTCTTAAACGTATTAATGATGGATATGACCTTTCCATCATTGGCGGTTATGAATTGTTGAATGGAAAAGTTTTCCCCTTGGAGACGATAACTGTTTTCTCCCCTAGTGAAAGCAAAACAAAGAAAATTATGCCTTTTGCGGCAAAAGATGAAAGTGTTTTCCTTCAAATCGTCCGTGACGCCATAGCAAACCCAAACAATATACCTAACGGAGGAGAAAATTAATGAATAGATACTTTTCTTTTTCCTCAATTGCCATTGTGTTCTTATCGGCACTTTGCTTAGGACTATGTTGTTTGAATTTACTTGAGGCAATATCTGTTCCGGCTTGTGCTCAGAAACTAGATTGTCCAGCCATGGAATATGGTACAAACGACGATGTTTCATTCCCCAAAGGAGCCATAGTGGCGTATCTCCTGCGGACAGAGCTATCTGGAGCAGAGTTTTTAGTAATTGGAATAATTTGCCTGGTGCAGAAGTTAAATTTTTCACAGAGGATGGAAGCAGTCCTCTTGCATATACCTTAGGCATTACAACAGGAACGCAGGGATTTGATGATCCTAATAATAGGGGTCAAGTACTAAATAGAACGACAGATAGCAATGGCTATCTTCAAGGAGCCAATATACAGATACACTCAAATGTAACCGACCCTCTTGCGAAAGAACTAGCCATGTCTCATGAAATTGGACATGTATTAGGCATCGGTCATCCTAATCCTAATATTTTGACTAAGAATACAGCTACCTCTAATTACTCATTAGCAAACGGTATGAACGACACTTCAACGGGTAGCGTGGTTCCCACTATATGCGATAAATCGCTTCTTCAAACAATTTATCAGAATGGTGGAACTAAATATGCCGGAATGACTGGAGGCGGTGGAGGCATCGGAGACGGAGGTGCCAACGGCTATAAAAGCTATAGTTTCTGTACGGATTATTACCGACAAACAGATTATTATATTTCCTATGATGGAGGAGAGACTTGGAGTTACTGGTATTCAAGCTATGAATATGTAGGAACGGGATGTGCGCCATCGGGCAATTAGAGTTAAATATTAAAAATTAGAAAGCCGCCTTTAATCGGGCGGCTTCTTTTTTACTGAAAAGATTTCAGTTCTAAAATAATCAATTTCGCCAAAGCAATTACCGAAAGGATCAGCAACGTTATCCGAAGTAATATCCATTCTATCCGCGAGAATGGGTCTTTACTGTGTTTGATGATTTGCCCCCTCCATGGGGTGATTTTCAACACAGGAGTCAATTAAATGAAAAACTTAAAAATCCTTCGCTCCGCTTCTCAGCGATGCTCGTTTGGATACAAACTACCACAACCTATTGCGGTTTTGCAAGGAACAAATTGTGGTCTTTTTAGTTGAATAAAACTAGAAAACATATTATAAAACATACGTTTAAAAACGAGAGGATTTTATGGGTGAGTTTCTCAGTAATATTAGTACAATTTATTGGTGGGTTAGTGTTGTAGTAGTCGGAATTCTACTCAATGTTTTTAGTGCATACATAAGAGATGCGCTTGACTGGATATTTTCACGGTTGTCTAAGTGGTGGAGTGTAAGGACAGAAACTAAAAGGGCAGAAAGGCAAAAACAACTTAAACTTCTCTTTAACGATAAAGAAGCACAGGATGAGATGATTAGGGAAGAATTTAGAGACAGATTAAATGCGATAAAAATATTTATTTTTAGCATTATGTGCATTTTAATTGGATGTTACATTGACTTTCGATTACAACAACAATATTCACTTTCATTGATGATTGCTAGTTATTCCTTTTTTATTTTTAGCTTAATACTCTTGTTTACTGATTTTTCTTTATGGTCAAAAGCTGTTGACCAAGATTTAATGGTTTATGAAGTTAAACAAAAGGAAAAGCCTACAGTAATAATCCCAGGTCAAAAACAAACAAATATTTACCCTATAAAATAAAAAACCGCCCAGTAATGAAGATGCTTCTGGAAGGCTTTAAATGCGTATCCGTAGAAATCTAACGTGCTCTCGGAAACATTTTGGACGTATCTTTTTTCTCTTTTAAATAATTCAAACTCTTTTTCCATGTGTCCTCCGATGAAGCGGACAAACGGAAATGGAAAAGCTACCTTAATTCAACCGCTCTTTTGCCGAGTAGTTTTTAAAATTAAGATAGCTAAACTATTACAGTCTAAGGATTTGATGGAGTCGAGGGGGATCGAACCCCTGACCTCTTGAATGCCATTCTAAATATTAAGTTTAGCTAAGTTTAAGTAACTTTGAAAAAGCTTTGATTTTATCGGACTTTTCCCCTATCTACATCGTTCAATTTTGCCCCTGTTTGGATAACTTTAGCTAGGTTTGACACACCAATGACACACCAAATTTGAAAAAAGCATTTATCAAAATATATTCGATAAATAAAGGTTTTCAGGAGAGAATGTAAAAGGCGCGGATGATGCGCCTTTTGTTATTCGTCATTCTCTAAAAGTAGTAATCGCGGAGAGAACCGTCGAATTTACCTTTTCGCAAACAACAGTTTTTGAAATGGTATTGTGCTGGCAGATAGCATTGGCATTTCATTCTGTTATATTGGCAGCAGTCCCAATTCTTTTAAAAATTGATTATGTGTTTCTCTTGCCTTTGTAATGTCCCTGTCTAGGTCAACCAATTTTGTGTTCACTTCTTTCAAGTCAATTATTTCTTCATCTAACGAGGTGCTCACATAACGTGAGATATTCAGGTTGAAGTCGTTTTTCTCAATTTCGTCCATTGCTACTCTGCGAGAATAGCGTGGTTCTTCTTTGCGTTCTTTGTAGGTGTTGACTATCTTCTCGATATTTTCAGGCAATAAGTTGTTTTGTCGTTTTCCTTTTTCATAGTGTTCAACGGCATTGATGAATAAAACATCGTCGAATTTTTTGCACTTCTTTAAAACCAAAATACAAACGGGAATACCTGTTGAGAAAAATAAATTTGCAGGAAGTCCGATCACGGTATCAATGTTTCCGTCCTTCAACAACTTAGCTCTGATGCGTTCTTCTGAGCCGCCTCTGAATAAAACACCGTGAGGCAAAATAATCGCCATTGTTCCTTCTTTGCCTAAAAAGTGAAATCCGTGCAAAAGAAAAGCAAAGTCGGCGGCTGATTTTGGAGCAAGTCCGTAGCTTTTGAAACGAAAATCTTCGCCCATTGCTTCCGTTGGTTCCCAACGGTAGCTGAAAGGCGGATTGGCGACGATGGCATCAAACTCTAATTTTTTTGCCGGGTTCATTTCGTTCAAAATCTCCCACTCATTGAGCAAAGTGTCTCCGTGGTGAATTTCAAACTCGGTGTCTTTAACTCCGTGCAGGAGCATATTCATCCGCGCTAAGTTGTAAGTAGTGATGTTTTTTTCCTGTCCGAAAATTTTGCCGATTGTGCCGCCTGCTTCATTCATTTGTCTGCGAACATTCAAAAGTAATGAACCCGAACCGCAGGCAAAGTCCAAAATTCGTTCTATCTTTTTCTTTTTGCCCGTGCTTGGATCCTGGCTGTCAAGCGTCACAATTTCGGAAAGGATGTCAGAAATTCGTTGCGGCGTATAAAATTCACCTGCTTTTTTGCCTGAACCTGCGGCAAACTGCCCGATCAAATATTCATAGGCATCGCCCAAAACATCTGTGTTAGTAGAAAATCTACTGATTCCTTCGGCAATTTTTTGAATGATGGTACAAAGCTTTTTGTTTCGTTCTTCGTAATTCTTGCCGAGTTTTTCAGAATCCAAATTGATTTCGGAAAATAAACCTTGAAAAGTGCTTTCAAAAGATTGATTTTCGATATATTTAAATCCACTTTGCAGAGTTCGCAGCAATTCAGGGTTTTGAACTCTTGCTAATTCGGCAATGCTGTTCCATAAATGGTTTGGTTCAATTACATAGTGAACCTTCCTTCGCATTTGCTTTTCAAATTCCGGCACATCGCTTGGATTTTGTTCATACCAAACCGCTAACGGAGTTTTTTTTTCGTTGTCATTCAAAATCGGATAATCTGTCCCCAATTCTTTTTTAGCGGCTGATTCGTAATTGTCAGATAGGTAACGCAAAAATAGAAACGAAAGCATATAATCGCGGAAATCATCGGCGTTCATTGCTCCGCGCAAATCGTTTGCTATTGCCCAAAGTGTCTTACCTAATAGTGTTTGATTGTTTGATGTCATGTCGTTGCTATTGGTGTTGATTCGATAAAAATATTAGGTATATCAAACTCATATTTTGTCAGGAATCCATTTAAAATTCGTTTAAAAAGCTCTCTATTATCATCGCCCATCATTACTGGATTGAATATTGAGTATTTACCATGACTAAATAAATTCAATGCCCTTTCAAAAAGAACTTCATCCTCTAATCCATGAATACATTTATCAATCTTGCTATATCCAAAAAAACTAGATGTTTTTTCTAAAATAGTCCGTAAAGAATTGAAGTGATAAGTGTATATAATATCTGAATCGGCAGCCTTCTTTAATTCGCTAAGCATCGCAATGTGATGAAAGAATGGTGTATCTTTAGTATCTTGCAAAAGATAGCCAGTAGAATCTTTCTTATGCAAGAAGAAACACCTGTTCTTTATTTTTCTACTTACTTCATTGAACATAATATTGAAAAAAAGGCTGTGATGGGTTGAGATTACTATTTGAATGTGGCTGTCACTATTTATTAGGTTTGCTAAATCACATGCCAAAGCAATAACATTGTTCTCATCCAGTGATGAAACAGGGTCATCAATATAAATGTATTTTACCCAATCGTAAGCCTCTTGTTTGTCAATTGCCAGTTGGGCAATAGCTACGAAGAAACACCAAATAAAAAGGTTTTCTTCTCCTCTTGATACCTTGATGTGGTCAATGATGTGAGGAGAGCCGTCAATAAATTCTTCCCTTTCAAAAATAACTGAACCATTTTCGTAATTGATTTTAAAGTTGAAGTTTGCGTATTTGTGAAGCAACGGACGAATTTTGTTGTCCATTTCCAATTCCTGTAAGCCATCGAAAAAACGAGAGTCTTGATTGAGTTTTAAAACCCTTTGAGCATCATTCGCCAAATCGTTATCCCAATAAAATAAATCTTCCGTGAAGGCATTGAAATACAAGGTGTCTCTTGTAGTTACGTTGCCATCAGCATCGAACTGTTTTCCAGCTTGTCTGAAATCCATAGATAATCTTGTTTTGCCTGTGCCATTATAGCCAAACAGCAAAATATATTTTTTGTCTAAGGAACGCAGATACGTTACTAAGGCTGTTAAATCGGGATATGTTGGTATGCTCATACGTTGACTTCATTTACATCAGGAAATAAGCCCTGCAATAAACCTTTTTTGTGAAGTTTTAGAGTTTCCACTTTTTGGCTTTGGGCGTTGATTAAATCACCTATTGAGGAAAGCGTAGCGGCAATTTTTTGTTGCTCTTGTTGTGAAGGGAATGGTATTGGGATAATATCTAACTTACTTCTATTCAATTTAGGCTGTGCCATTCCTGTTAAATAATCTTCAATATCTTTAAAGTTTAAATAATTCTCTACTAATATTTGAGTAAATGAACTTTCAAATTTCAAAACATGGGCGTGGTTGTTTACCCAACTTTTTCCAGTAATTGTAAATGCAATAGGATAGGTTCTTGCAACAAGATTAGCCCCATCTTCCGAAATACATAGGAGTTTATCGTTGAAAATATAGTCTTTCACATAGTCAATAATTCCTGATGCCCCATAATATGGAACATCCCCTTTTTCTCTTTCACTTTCTGTAATTGGAATTCTTTTTGAATCTAAATTTTCTGCTATTTCACTTAAAGGTTTTATCACCCACTCCTCACAATCCTCAAACTCCTTAAACCGCAACTTTGGTACGGTTTCGCCATCTTGCGGGAAAAGGTTTTGCATCAACCCTTTTTTGTGTTTTTTCAACACCTCCATCTTTTGGCATTCGGCTGTGATAACTTCATCTAATGACGAAAAGCAATCAGCGATTTTTTGTTGTTCTTTAGGTTTAGGTTTGGGAATCAAAATTTCTGAAAACTGCTTATAACTAATCATTTTCCCATCTCTAATGCCTTCAAGATTTTTGTTTAAATCTCGAATGAAGGGAACAGATTTAAAGTAATGGCGATAGAAGTTATTTTCTAAATCAACCTTTTTTCTTAAAATTATATATGCAGGACTACATAGACCTTTATAGTTTGAATATTCAATTCCCCCTTGAAATGACCTTAGACTAATAATGAAGTCACCGACTTCAACTATCTTGTAACTTTCAACGCTTTTCTCTGTGACAGAAACGTGGTAGTCAATCATGTTTCGTGGAATTGCACCTTGCTCTTGTGTAACTGCAAGAATTGGTAAATCTGAATTGTGAATTTTATTTACTATCGGTTCAAATAATTTATCTCCATTCAGATAATCCCATTCTCCATTTGTATTAAACTCAGGAAAGCGAAGTTTAGGCACTAATTTATTTTCGTTTGTCTCACTCATACGCATTCAATCCCGATATTTCGCGCCCCTCGGCTTGTTTTTTCAAGAGGGGAATAAGGTCTTCCATCAATGCTAGTTCCCGCTTCGTGCGTTCTTTCCAGCCAAGTTCTAAAGGCTCAAATAGTTCGCTCAATTTTTCGCCGTCAAAAATCATCCGGCTCAAAATGCTGTCAGTAAATTTTTGGAGTGCATTGATTTCCAAACCGTTTCTTTGGGCAATATCAATCAGTTCTTTCGCGTTTTTTTCCGCCTTAAATCTTTGATAGCCGTTCCGAATTTCCGTTTCGTTTAAGCTCTTGCCGGCTTCAAGAGTTTGGATATAGTCAACAATATCTTCCCGTTCGTCCATTAGGTTAGCGCTCGAACTCAAAATACTAATCAACTGCTCACGGGTCATCTTTTGTTTGCTGGGTTGGTTTTGCGTGTATCTGGCAATCAATCCCATGATGTAGTCGTAATCCACCAAAGTAGAAGCAAACAACACAAATTCAAAATCGAGCTGCTGAATATTTTCGGGAACTTTATCGCCGTCTTTTTGCTGAATGTCTTTAAGTTGTTTAGCAATTTCCAAATACGAACTTTTGAACGAACGCAATTGATCTTCGGGCAAAAGCTGTTCAATCTTTGCTTTTTGTTCTTCGTTCAAATCGGTGTATTGGTCAAGCTGAGTTTTCAGCCGCTGCACTTCTTTGAACTGGTTGATAAATTCGACACGGGCGGCATCGCCTTTAATATTGAAAACCTCCTGCGGTTTGTTTTCGAGGTTTTTATCCTGCATCCATTTGCCTATATCCGCCACCGCTTTTTCGTATTTCTCGATTACTTTCGGAGCAGCGTCAACCAACCAAATTTCTTTGGCTCGTGATGTATCTTCACCGCTGAACAAGGCAATGGCTTTGTCAACTTCTGTCTGCTGTTGGCGGAAATCAAGAATGTTTCCATAAGGTTTGGAATCATTCAAAATTCGATTGGTGCGGCTGAATGCCTGAATCAGTCCGTGATATTTCAAGTTTTTGTCCACATATAGAGTATTTAAATATTTGGAATCAAAACCTGTCAGCAACATATCAACCACAATCACCAAATCAATTTTGTTTTTGTGCGGATAGTCGGCGTTGCTGAACTTTTGAAATTTGATGCGTTGCTGAACATCCTGATAATACAAATCAAATTCGTTGATGCTGTGATTGCTACCATATTGCGTGTTGTAATCGGCAATAATGGCTTGCAATGCTTTCTTCTTTTTTTCCGGTTCAACTTTGTTGTCTTCTTTCTCCTGCTGCAAATCTTCCTGCAACTGCTGAACATCTCTATTTCCTTCGGCAGGCGGCGAAAACACGCAGGCAATGTTTAGAGGGGTATAATTTTCATCTTCCTCAGCTAATTTTGCCTGTAATTGTTTGAAAAGTTCGTAATATTCAATCGCATCGTTGATCGAAGCCGTTGCCAGCAAAGCGTTGAATCGCTTGGTGTTTGTGGCGGCATCGTGTTTTTTGATAATGGCATTGGCAACTGCCAGTTTATGCTGGGTACTACCGATTGTTACATTTTTCTCAGGTTTGAAATAGTCAATATGAAAACGCAACACATTTCTATCTTCAATGGCGTGTGTAATCGTGTAATCGTGTAATCGCTGTTGAAAAATGTCTTTGGTTGTTACATAAGAACCTACCGTTCCGTCAACCTGTTTGTAGCTGGCGTTATCTTCAAAAATCGGTGTGCCTGTAAAACCGAATAACTGGGCGTTCGGAAAAAAATCTTTAATGGCTTTATGATTTTCGCCAAACTGTGAACGATGGCACTCGTCAAAAATGAAAACGATTCGTTTATTGCTCAACGGCTTCAAACGTTCTTTATAATTGTTCTTGTTGTTCGAGTCCAACGCCAGACCTAATTTTTGAATGGTGGTAACAATTATCTTATTGGCATAATCGTCTGAAAGCATACGCCTGACCAATCTTTCAGTGTTGGTATTTTCCTCTACGCTACCTTCCTGAAATTTATTGAACTCCTCACGGGTTTGTCGGTCAAGGTCTTTGCGGTCAACCACAAACAAACATTTTTCAATGTCGGGATTGTCTTTAAGTAGCGTAGAGGCTTTGAAAGAAGTAAGCGTCTTTCCGCTTCCTGTGGTGTGCCAAATATATCCGTTGCCTCTGTTTTGGTGAATGCAATCAACAATGTCTTTAACCGCATAAATTTGATACGGACGCATTACCAGTAATTTTTGTTCGCTTGCCACCAAAACCATATACTTGCTAATCATTTCGCTTAGGGTGCATTTGCTCAAAAACTTTTCAGAAAAATCGTCTAAATGTGTGATTTTCTTATTGTCTTCACTTGCTAATTGGTAAACGGGTAAAAACTGTTCATCAGCATTAAAACTGAAATGCGAAGGATTATTGTTGGCAAAATAGTAAGTGTTGACTCGGTTGCTGACAATAAAAAGCTGCATGAAACAGAGCAGTGAATTAGTATAACCATTGCCCGGATCGCTTTTGTAATCCACAATTTGCTGCATTGCCCGGCGCGGGCTGACTTCAAGCGTCTTTAATTCAATTTGAACAATAGGAATGCCGTTAATGAGCAAAATAACATCGTAGCGGTGATTGCTATTTTCTGTGTTTATCCGTAGTTGATTGATGACTTCAAACTCATTCTTGCACCAGTCTTTGATGTTTACCAATGTGTAATGCAATGGAGTTCCGTCTTCTCTCTGGAATGAATTTATTCCTCTTAATAATTTTGAAGAAGCAAAAACATCAGAATTGATAATCTCGTCACGCAATCGTGCAAATTCTGCATCAGTCAAGTTCGCCCGATTGAGGGCTTGAAACTTTTCACGGAAATTTTTTTCGAGTGAATCTCTATCCCGTATATCCGACCTGTAGGAATACTTTAAGTCAGACAACTTGACTATTAAACTCTCTTCTATCTGCGTTTCCTTAATCATTAAATTTTATATCATTCAAAGTTACTTTTGATGTGAGCTAAACTCGCATTTGATTAGATTATCACTCATTTCGACAATTTTATATTCAAAAAGGAAATGAATGAAACCGAGGCTTTATTCATCAAAATTGAAATAAGCAGAAAGTTATTTCTGTCCATAGGCATCCGAGTGGAAGTGGGATTATGAAGACATTTTCGGCAAAGGAAAAGAGTTAAAAAAGCTGAAGGATTCCTGTAAATTAAATAAAAAGATGGAAGCCTTTTTATTAGCTTACTATCCAAAGAATGAATTTGCCGAGTATTTATTCAAAATTGCCGAATTTGGAGTAAAGCATTTCGTAGATTTAAAAATCCACCTTCGCTATTTTTGCATACGATTATCTTTGAAAATAAAAAAACTCATCGAGAATTTGAAAGACTAAAAACAGCCGCGTAAGGGCTGCTGTGCCCAATGCGTTCAGTTTCTTTTCGGCTTCGGCGAATCGCTGCTCGGCGTTACGCAAAAAAATCAAACCCAGCACCAGCGCGGAATATTCCAACAGCATTAAGCCCGTGTTCGCCCACATCTGATCGGCTGCGCTCCACAGTCTATTTTCGACGTTTTTTAATTCAGTTGGTGTCATTACTATTCGCTCTGAATGAAAGCAAGGCGATTGTATTTTACACGCGCAAATGCCACAACTGTATGGCTGAGTTTGTTTCAGTTTTGATATATTGTTTCTTATCTGATTAACGAAGGTTTAAGTAAAGAAACTGTTATGTCTAAGAGACTCGGAAACGGTGAATTTGAAAGAGCAGATGTCGAGGTTAGACAATCAACGCTGGTTGCTCGTCACAAATTTCTGGAAATCTTGGACAAAAGAAAGGGAAATTGTCTTTTCGAGTTGGTGCGGTTATTTGATTTCAATTTTGTGCCGACAGAGTTTCTGGATAAAGAACGAATTGATAATACAGTTTATTTCTTCCTTCACTATTTATTGAGTAAAAAACCTTATGAAACAGAGATACGTGCAAATATTATTGATACGCCGCTGATAAATTATTACTCGTTTTTGTTCGATCACGAAGACGAAATTAAGCAATTAGAAAACGATGAAAATTTTCAAAAATTAACTTTGCCAAACAGTGCCGCACGACGAAATAAGGCAATTGGTAAAATTGTCGGTAACTGGAAAGATTTAAAAAACCGGGATGAGGCGAAAGCATTTTGCCTAACACTCGAAAATTGGGCGAAAAGTTACAACTTGAGAGAGGATTGGATTCTTGATTTTGCTTTGAAAGTTTTGTCTAGATTTAAATCTGAATTTGATAGTGAAATAGCAAGATTTAAACGAATGCCAGTGACTGACATTACCATTAGTTGGTTCATAACCGCTTATGAAATGGAAAGCCGAAATTCAATTCGTAAAGGAATTTATGATTATTACCACAATGAAATTTGGTCAAATCAATGGGAAGGATTTGATGATTTAGCAGAGCTACCTGCATTTAATTATCGCTGGCGTGATTTTGAATTAACTTCTGAAACTTGGCTTGCACGGATGACGACCAGAAAACAATTTATCGCCATAATGAATGAGAAATTAGATAAAACTATCGAGAGCATTCGCCGTTTAGAGACAAGGTTTCCTCAATCAACAGAAGCGGAACTTGCTGATTTGGTCAAACAATGCAGGAGTTATTTGGAAAATTATTGCGATGACATTGAAAAGCAAAAAGCCGAAAATATTGATGTTTCCAATTTTGCTCCCATAGCTATAGAAGAAATCGGAACATTTGCTTGGATTCATTCAGAACAAGATCGGGTTCAATTCATCGAAAAAACTTGCGCTGAATTTGAAACGAGAATCAAAAAAAATAATGAAGCAATAAAAAGTTTAAAAACCTTCACAAAAGGGCATTTCGAGGCTGAATTAACAAAATACTGTAATGACATTGAAAAATTCTTGCCGAAAGAATGGGTGAGAACACCAATGAAGTACAGTGATGACAAACATTTTGAATGGTTAGTTGATTTTCAAGTAGAACCTGTTAGAGGTTACACCGAAATTGCCAGAGAGAATAATATAAAAGCCAGAAAAACGGTTAGAGAAGCCGTTGAAGAATTAGCTAGGCAAATAAGTATTTCACTTCGACAATCTAAACGCACCGGCAGACCAAAAGGAACAAAAAACTCTCCAAACTCCAACAGACAACTAGGCATTTTCAAAAAGTGAAAAGTCGGGGGATTCTCGATCTACCGATTTGAGTTTCCGCTATTTTTTCGTTTTTTAATCTATTTTACTTTGGACTCGTTGGGATTATCTCGTTGAGATGATTTCAGCGAGTTTTTGATTTTAAGGAGTAAAAGAGTATGGACAAACAAATTTTAGTTGCAGATGAAGTTGCCGAAATCTTACGAGTTGATCGTCAGCGAATTTATGAATTAGTTCGCACCAATCAAATTCCGGTAATTCGACTTGGCGAAAGACAGTATCGCTTTGATGAGCAAGCTATCCAAAAGTGGCTGGAAAAAGGCGGCAGTGTAAAAACTGAGGATCAGGATGTTTAGCAAGAAAAGAAAACGCGCTGATGCTAACAAAATCGGCGCGTTCTTTTCACCGATTTTCAATCAATTTAAATGTTTTAAACTATGGAAAAGTCACCCGAAAACAGCTTTTCAAACAAAGAAGATTTTGTTGGCGAAGATGATGCGCGACAACGTTGGTTAAACGAAAGCCAGCAATGTATTCGCCGTCACACACGGCAAAAGCAATCGGAATCAGAAGCCTTTATTGTTGGACTGGAAAAAAGCGGTGTTCTGCCGAAGAAACTATCGCCATACACAGAATTTGTATTTGGCGAGCACCGTCAAGTTTTGTGCAAACTTGAAATGCGTCTTGAAGGCAAATCCGATCAATTCAGCGTCACGGCTTACCGCAAAGGCAATATTGACGCGCTGGACGTTTTCAACCCTTCGGATGCTTCTCAACGAGAGAAGTTTGTAAGCTCGATTAGTGGTTTAAGCAATGAGGAGCGAAAGCGTGTAATTATCGGACTAATGGAATTGGCAGCCCGTGTTCCTAAACTTATCGGCAAGATGGCTGCAATAAATTATTCAAACGCAGATCCACAATCAAAACTCATACCGCTCCGTTCGGTTTGTTTGTCGGATGTTAAAGCACAACAAGTAAATTGGGTTTGGAAACCGTTTCTCCTGTACGGCGGTTTTAACCTGATAGACGGTGCAGAGGGACTCGGAAAAACTTTCGTCACACTGGCGATTGCCACCGCCGTTGCAAGCGGTGAAGGTTGTGCTGTAATTAACCTACCGCCTTCTGAACCAATCAATGTGTTGTTAGTTTCTTCGGCTGAAAACGCATTGGCATTTGTCATCAAACCTCGCCTGATGGCAATGAACGCACCGATGGATAAATTCTTTGCCATTGATGAGGCATTCTCTTTAGACGAGGACGGCTTTTTGCGGCTCGAAATGAAGATCGCTGAAACAAACGCCCGGCTCATCATTATTGATCCATTATTTTCCTTTACCGGAAAAACGAATATTTACACTGACAATGAAATCAAACAAATTACAGACAGATTGAACAAAATCGCCGAGAAGTATGATTGCGCGATTTGGGGAGTTCGTCACATTAACAAATCCAAAGGATTTGGCGATGCGAGAACCGCAGGAATGGGCGGCGTCGGTTGGAATAGCGGCTCGCGTTCGACTTCACTTGTCGGCAAAGACCCGGATTCAAACGAACTTGCCATTTGTCATTACAAATCAAATGTTGGCGAGTTATCACAAAAGTCGTTCGGCTTCAAAATCGAGAAAACGCTAGTCACGCTCGACAATGGCGAAGAAATCGAAACGGGTAAATTCTTTTGGACAGGCGAAAGCAAATTAACGGCAAAACGGATGTTAGCAATGGCTGGCAGCAATGAAACAAGTTCAGAAGATTCGGAAGCCGTTGCTTTTCTGCGTGAGTTTTTGCGTGATGGCAAGCGTGAAGCTAAGGAAGTTGAGAAGGAAGCTGAAAAATGCAGTATTACGCCAAAACAATTGCGAACGGCAAAGCAGAGACTGGGAATTTGTTTTGGTAACGGAATCAGTCGAGAAGGATTTGGCAAAGAACAGAAAACGTTTTGGTCATTGCCCGCCACAGATGCCCGCGAGAACGCCACAAATGCCATTCCGAAAAATGATGGGCATTTGCAGGGAAACGATTATCAAAACTCAAGTTACAACACCGACTTACCCACAAATGCCCAAATTTCAGAAAATGGGCATCTGCGCGAAAACCAAAACACAGAACGGGCATTTGGGGGCAATCAGCTTTTCGATACAAAGTTGGTTGCGGAGACTGAACATACATCAGATTTCGTTCAAGAAATGTGCTGGCAATTAAATTGTCGGGCTTTGCTTCACGGCGCCACGAATTGTCCGAACTGTGGCACGAACCAAGATGAAATTCCGTTTTAGGGTAAGACAGAAAAAAGATGTTTTATCCGAGCGAAGAGAGGAGCAAGTGCGAATGAAAAATAAAACTCAAAATTTGTTACCCCAGATTTTACCCGGAACCGTTCACGCTCAATTTAGACGGTGCGGGAAATCTAATTGTAAATGCCGAACGCGCGGCGAACTGCACGGCGCATATTACTATTTCGTTCGCATCAGCGGAAAACTTCACAAACGCTATCTCAAATCCGATGAAGTCGAATGGATTAAAGCAGGTTGCGCCGCACGGCAAAGAGAGGAAAAGCAGCAACGCGATCAAGCTAAAGAAAATCTGCGGATTGTCCGCGAATCCCGCGCCGCCTTTCGTGAAGTGCGCGATGCGCTCAATCAATTATTTAAGGAGATGTCATAAGCGATGAAATCAAAACTTTCTGAAACAAACGACAAAAACGAGTTGATTAAGACGGGGGAAAATCAGCAAGTCGAAAAAAAGACCCGTCCTAAATTGGAAATGGTTGAATTGCCGGAAACTGGGGAAGTCGAGATTAGCGCGGAAGCAACGGCGAACCGACCAGCTAAACGCATTCGTTTTCCAAAAGAAAACTTTAAACGCTTTCGTCTTACGCCTGTACGGTTCAAACAAACACAAAACGCTATTGACCAATGGAATGAACAATGTCGTAGCGAGCGTGCCGTTTATACCAATTCTTTTGAAGCGATGGTTGGCTATTCATCTTTGTTTCGCATAATGAGGCGTTATCATTCCGAGCGCATAGCTTATTTCCGCTCTGAGGAAGGCGGATCGCTTTCAAACGAGGAAGCCAGAGAAAAGATTTATAGCGAACAGATCGAAGACGAAGAATCCTGTCAGAAATTATTTGAATATTTAATGACAATTCCGGTTGATTGGATTTCGTTTTCTCAGTTATGGGAATTGGCAAGAGATACGTCAGCTTCGGCGGAAAATGTCTGGGAATTGATTAAACGAGAAGCCGCAAACGAATTTGAAAGCGGACATCTAGCGGCAAACTCACTTGAGCCGCTTGGAAGCAAAAGAGATGCTTGGACAAGGGCAAAATATATCGCTATTCGAGAAAGTTTCTGCGAGGAATATCAGCCAAATGGCGGAATTGAAACCGGAATGGTTGATCTGCTGGCGCAGAATTGGTTTATGGTGCAGTGGTGGACGAATGAATTGTCTCAGCGAATGATGACCGAACCGCAACGCCTTCCGTATGAATACCGAAAACAAAGGCAACAATTTAAAGAATTGCATCCGCGACGATGGGAAGAAGAAAAAGGATTTTGGGAAATACCGACAATTTCAGAAACCGAAGCGATTGAAAAAGCGGCGGCAATGCTCGACAGATTTCAAAGAATGTTTTTCCGCACATTGCGTCAATTAAGAGATTGGCGCAGATATTCGCCGCCGTTAACAATCAACAATCCGCAAAATGTGAATATCGGCAAGCAAGTCAATGTCGCTGCCGACGGAGGTCAACAAATAAACGTCAACCAAGAAAAAAGCGAAAACCAATAGTAATAGTTTATTTTCCCTTGTTTTCTTTAGGTTTTGAGGGTCTGCCGGTTTTTCGCCCACGAACAAGTTCGAGATTCGATTCTTTAATTATATAGTCGCGCCCGAACTTTTCGGCGATCAAGCGTCCGGCTCGAATCATTGCGCGAACTCTAACCGGAGTTACTCCTAACTCTTGAGCGGCTTGATTTGTTGTAAATGTTTTCTCGCTCACGTTAACAGAATAACACGGAAAACTATTGCGTAAAAGAAACTATTTAGATTGCTAAATTATTATTCTTACGATATACTTTCATCAAGTCAGAAATGACAAATTTTCAAATCTTGAAAGGAAGCAAAACAATGATTGAACTGAAAACAGAAACGATGCAAAACGCAATCAATAAAGCAAAAGCTGAACGCAATAATCTAATTGTTCGCTTAACTGAGGCGGTAAGAATGTACCGCGTTGAATCGAGACAAAGCGGCAAAACTTATACGGTTAATTTCTTCGTTCGCAATAATCGCAGATTTGGGCATTGCACTTGTCCGGCTGGAGAACAAGGCAGATTTGCTTGCAAACATCTTGCAGCGGCAGCGGCTTTGAATACTTGCCTAGCAGAACAAGGCAGACTCAATCGAAAAGCTGTTTCGGTTGCGGCATAAAAGCGAAAGGCTTAGATAATGCGTCAACATTATTCTAAGCCTTCACCCGAAAACGAACGCGCCGAACATTTTCCAAGACGGGCGGCGCGTTCAATCCAATGGAGATTATACAAAATGAGAGGACAGATAATCGAAAAACAAAAAGGTGTTTTTCTTGTCCGCATCCAAACGCGAAATAACGGAAAGCTGGAGAACCTTTTCTCTCGCACCGTTCGCGGCAAAAAATCGGATGCGAATAAACTTTTAACCGAAAAACTCGCCGAACTCGACAAGGGCGTTTTAGTCAAAGACGAAAAACTGACTCTAAACGAGTATTTGGACAAATGGCTAAAAATCATCAAGCCCCGCGTTGCTGAACAAACTTTTAACAGCTATGAATTGATGTTGCGCGTCTATATTCGCCCCCACGTTGGAAAGTTGAAACTTTCCGACATCAGAATTATGACCGTTCAAAATGTTTATTCGGAGATGCAAGAAGATGGACTTTCACCGCGCACCGTGCGTTATGCTCACGCCGTTTTTTCAATGGCTTTAAGTAAAGCGGTTGAATGGGGAAATATTGCAACAAATCCGTGCGATTATGCAGAATTGCCGAAGCAAACTAGAAAGGAAACAAAAGCCTTTTCGCCCCAACAGGCAAAGCGTTTTCTCGAATGCGCGGCGCAAGATCGGCACGGTCTTATTTTCGAGCTTGCCTTAATGTCCGCAATGCGCCCGGAAGAATATCTTGCTCTGAAATGGACGGACATTGATTTTGAGCGATGCACTGCAACCATTCAACGCGCGATTGTTTGGATAAAGGGAAGCGGCTTTAAATTCACTGAAACCAAAACCGCGAAATCACGCCGCACAATTCCCTTACCCATATCTATTTTGCCAAAGCTCAAAGAACACAAACGGCAACAAACAGAACATCGTTTTAAACTTGGCTCTGTTTATGAAAACCACAATTTAGTTTTCGCAAATGAGATCGGTAAGCCGCATCATTATCGCAATCTCACACAACGGCATTACGAGAAGATTTTAAAGCGAGCCGAATTAGATAAAGAAGGTTTTGTGCTTTACAGTTTGCGGCACAGTTGCGCGACATTACTTTTGTCGGCTGGAGAAAATGCCAAAGTAGTTTCAGAACGGCTCGGACATTCCAGCGTAAAAATGACGCTCGACACATACAGCCACGTTTTACCGGATATGCAGCAAAGCGCAACTGACAAGCTGGAAACTATGCTTTACCGCAAAATTGGGTAGTGTTCTAATAATGTTTGGCTATATTTATATCTGCCTCAAAAACACCCATTTTTGAGGCAGATATAAATTCAGACTAAACAGGTTAAAGAGCCAAAAAAAAATGTGTTTGGTTAAGTAAAATAAACGTTCGTTTGTGAGAATTATTCTATAGAGCGTTTTGATAAAAGCATTGAACTTGACAAGCATGATACAATTTTTCAGCATTAAAACCGCAGTAATGAAATATATTTCATATCTTATATTTGTATTTTGTTTATTTGTTTCTTTTCCTGTTAATGTTTTGGCACAAGTAGATGTCGAAGCAC
The DNA here is from genome assembly GCA_036400075.1 of Pyrinomonadaceae bacterium. Lineage (GTDB taxonomy): Bacteria > Acidobacteriota > Blastocatellia > Pyrinomonadales > Pyrinomonadaceae > JALZCH01. Next base: position 1,478 of record DASWLV010000136.1, on the reverse strand, counting down.
AGCAGGAAGCAAATAGGTGGGTTAATACTCGTTTCTTTACTCATTCAAATGGTGATACCTTTAGCCGAATAACATCAAGGGATTATTATGGCAACACCAATTATAGTTATCATCAAATAAATAATTTTCGTTTTTCTGTAATTAAATCTGTGCCTAGTAAAGCAGATATATTAAACGGTATAGAGTGGATGGGAAAGATACGTTTAGAGGCAGATGCTTCTAGGTGGCTTTACTACAACTCCACTCCTATGAGGTGGGGGGAATGGGGCATTGCAACGATTGTTGAAATTAACTTTAAGAAGAAACGAGGTACTTGGCGATTTGTTAACAGTGGCTTTGGTTGGGCTGAAGGGGATAGTGTTCCATCATTAGAGCAAATTCAAACGATACTTAACTATCCTATGGTAGATTCCTAAATAATTGCTCATTTACAAAATAGATATACCACTAACCGGACAAAAAGTTATTTTAGCCAAAGTACAAATAAACAATCAGTTCCGCGTAGTTGTAGCTATGCGGAACCGAAAGATTTTCAATGAACTTTAAATTGAATTTAACAACTAAGAATCCAATTATTACCAGCACAATTTACTGTCACTCTGCCAGGACATTGAATACATTGTCCATTTGAATAACAGAAATAAACCCACTGCCCCCCGCAACACATTTGACAATAACAGACTCCATTAACAGTAACACGTCTGAGATGTCCATCAGTACAAGCCATTGGAGCTGCACCTCGATCAGTGTCATCAATCTTTGTAGTTATATTGGGGTCTGCCTCCTGATCAGTTTTTTCAGCCATTCCTAAGTAAACAACTGAGCCATCTTCAGCACCTCCACAGCCACAGTCTTTTGAATTCAGTTTCTTTTCTATGGCTTCAAGCCGATTCATTATTTGTTGTATATCTTTACCTAATTGGTAATCATCCATATTCCTCTCCTTTAATTGAGCAAAACAAAATAAATCTAAAAAAATCTGGTGTTGTAAAACATAAACTAGTTTTTTTTCTTATGCAAATACAATGAGGTAATAGTTTAATCAGTAAAGAAAACGACCGTTTGGTTTATTTTTTCCAATTCTCTCAAAATCTCAGCAAAATTATGATTTTCAAGTAAAGAAACTCGTTAAATTTTCAAAGTAATAAAAAGCGCCTTGAAACGCTCCTTTTGAGAAAAGCGAAATAACTTCTAGTCTTATAAAGAAGCATTAAAAAATCACTCAATTAAGCTTGACACACCAATGACACACTAAAACTAAAAAGGGCATCTCGAAAGATGCCCTAAGTTATTGATTTAATTGATGGAGTCGAGGGGGATCGAACCCCTGACCTCTTGAATGCCATTCAAGCGCTCTCCCAGCTGAGCTACGACCCCGGAAGCAATTACGAATTATAAATTACGAATTACGAATTGGCAACCGCCCCAAATCTCAGCGATGTTTTGTCGGAATTCTTCAGCATCCAAAGCGGCGCTGA
>DASWLV010000135.1:0-33767 GCA_036400075.1 Pyrinomonadaceae bacterium | reverse complement strand
TGCAGCTTTACAGTTTGGCGATGAAAAGTTAAGTGGTTATTTTTATAAATATAACACGGCAGAGCCGGATTTCTAAATCAAAAAATCTTTAAATCGCAGCCGCGAAAAAACGCAAAAAGAATTATTTTGTGTTATTTTTGTGGCTGTTTTTATGTTCAGTTATCGAATAGACGACGAAACCGAACTGCGTCTGCCGACCGAGTTGGACGCGATTGAGATTTATCAGGTCGTCCGCGAAAACTTAAAGCATTTGCAGCGCTGGATGCCCTGGGCGACTGATGATTACTCGCTCGATTCGGCGCGGGATTACATCAAAAGAAATCTGCAAAGTCTGGCTGAAAATCACGAATTTAACGCAAGCGTCGTTCTTAATCACAAAATCGTCGGGCAAATCGGTTTTCATAATCTCGATTGGGCGAATAAAACCGTCAATATGGGTTATTGGCTAGCTCAATCCGCTCAGGGCAAAGGGTTGATGACGCGCGCGAGCAAAGTTTTTATCAATTATGCTTTTGACGGAATGCGTCTGAATCGCGTGCAAATCAATTGCGCCGCCGACAACCTGAAAAGCCGTGCGATACCCGAACGGCTCGGTTTTAAAATAGAAGGCACGTTTCGCCAAACTCAATGGCTGCACGACCATTTTAAAGATTTGGTCGTTTATTCGATGCTCGCAAAAGATTGGAAAAACAGTTATCAGTTATCAGCTAGCAGTCAACAAAAATACTGATAACTGATAACTGATAACTGATAACTGAAATGATAATTGTAATTATCGGCGCTCAATGGGGCGACGAAGGAAAAGGAAAAGTTGTTGATTTATTGGCTGACCGTTTCGATACGGTCGCCCGTTATCAAGGCGGACATAACGCCGGGCATTCGGTTTATGTCGGAGACCGTGCGTTTGTTCTGCGGCTTTTGCCGTCGGGAATTATTCACCCGGACAAAACCTGCGTGCTGGGCAACGGAATGGTGATTGACCCGAAAGCGTTTTTCGAGGAAGTTGACCAGATGACGGCGCAGGGAATTGAAATCACACCCGAACGCCTGAAAGTTTCATCGCGCGCGCATCTGATTTTGCCGTATCACCGTGTTTTGGATCACACTTCGGAAGAACGGCTCGGAAATGAAAAAGTCGGTACGACTTTGCGCGGAATCGGTCCGGCTTACGAAGACAAAGCCGGACGGCGCGGCATTCGCGTCGCCGACGCGCTCGACTCGGATTTGCTCAAATCCAGAATCGTACGCGGGCTGGAAGAAGCCAACCGCGTGATTGTATTGTACGGGCGCGAACCTCTGCGCGCCGATGAGATTTTCGATGAAATTTCCGCTCTTGCCGAACGTCTGCGACCGTTTGTGACCGACACGACGACGTTTTTGAACCGGGCGATAAAATCCGGCAAAAGAATTCTTCTCGAAGGCGCGCAGGCGACTTTGCTTGATATTGATCACGGAACTTATCCGTATGTCACTTCGTCAAATCCGACGGCGGGTGGTGCGGCGGTCGGCGCGGGAATTCCTCCGCACAGCATTTCCGGCGTTCTCGGAATCGTTCGTACCTACACGACTCGCGTCGGCGAGGGACCTTTTCCGACCGAGATGCTGGCGGGCGAAGAAGAGCTTGCCCATTTGATACGCGAACGCGGGAACGAATACGGCTCGGTGACGAGAAGACCGAGACGCTGCGGCTGGTTCGACGCCGTTGCCACCAAATACGCCGCCGATTTAAACGGATTTAATTCGGTCGCGCTGACAAAACTGGACGTTTTGGACGCGCTGGACGAAATCAAAGTTTGCGTCGGTTACCGATTAGACGGGCGGACGATTGATTATTTTCCGTCAATCGCTTCGGAACTCAGACGCATCGAGCCGATTTACGATACTTTGCCGGGCTGGGCGACTTCAACCGTCGGTGTTACCAACGTCGAAGAATTGCCTGAAAACGCCAGAAAATACGTCGAGTTTTTATCTTCATCAATCGGCGTCGAAATCGGTTTAATCTCAACCGGACCGGAACGAGATCAAACGATTTTATATCCCGGTTCGACAATGGAAAGCTGGTTTAAATCTTGAATTGCGTGAAAGTTTTCACCAGGAACGGTTGCGTGAACCATTTACGACGTGTAAAATCAAAATTTCGGTTGGCGATAATCCGACGCGCCGACTGCTAAAATGAGCCCATAGCTCAGTCGGTAGAGCAAATGGCTTTTAACCATTGGGTCGAAGGTTCGAGTCCTTCTGGGCTCATCAATTTTGATGAATAAAACAAAGGGCGAAGTCAAACCAAATGACTTGCCCTTTTTCTGTTTGAGTGCCTGGTGAGTGCCAACTCCAAAATTTTACGTTCCAAGCATCAGTTTTTCTATTTTGTCGGTTGCCCTTTTCTGCATCGTCGGCAAAACGTGGCTGTAAGTGTCGAGAGTTAGAACGATGCCGGCGTGTCCAAGTCTTTCCGAAACGACTTTCGGATTTTCACCAGCGGACAAAAGCAAAGTTGCCGTTGTATGCCGCAAATCATAAAGGCGGATTTTCGGCAATTCAGCTTTATCTCGAATCGGTTTGAAATGTCTGCGTAAAAGGTTGCCGTGAAACAAAGGGGTTCCGATTTCAGACGCGAAAACTAAATCAAAGTTTTGATAATTTGCGCCAAGTTTTATTCTTTCTTCAAACTGGTAGCGTCTGTGAGTTTTCAATGCGTCTATCAGGGTATTTGAAATTGGTATGCTTCGACGGCTTTTCTTTGTTTTCGGTTCGGTAAAAATAAACCCGCCACCTTTTTTGGCAACTAAGGCTCGTCTGACTGACAACGCTTTGTTATCAAAATCTATGTCCTTCCATTCCAATCCAAGATACTCTTCAGGGCGCATACCTGTTTCGATTGCCAGTAGGAAAGCAGGAAAGTATTTGTCCTCTTTAGCTGCGTCATGTTCCCCTTTATTTTTGTTGTTTTCCTAGATTGGTTAAGTTAATGATTAGTCTATTACTTAATGTAGTAAACTCGTTTTATGAACGATAAATATCAGATCATTAAGAAAAAGAAGCCTGAAACAAAACAGGAAATCATTCAGGAGAAAATTGAAGAACTGGTTAAACAGCGAGATAAGGAATCGAATTATACAGCCAAACAAGCTCTAAATGCTGAGATTATGAAGCTATTTGCTCAATATCAAAGGCTAAATCTGTGAGGTTGAATTTCTACCGACGTTTATAACTTAATTATCCTCAAATATTGTGCGACAAAGTTAAAGAGATTCGCTTATCTTTGGAAGAGCCTTTCCTATTACCTCTCTTAGTAGTTATCTTTTACGCTATTCCTTAAAGAAATAAATCCGTTTAGGTAGTTTTTAATTGATGCCAAAGATTTTCGCCTTCTGCTGTAGCTTCGAGCCTGCGCATTGATGTGATTTTGACTAAATCACGTTCCAATAAATCTGCTATTTCAAGTTTAGCTGTCTCTTCATCTAAATCAGCATCTCTGCCTAAAGTTTTGTCAACAATCCAGCCTGCTATTCCAACTCTTTGCTCGCTTCCAACAGAAACTGCTAATTGTTCCGGATAATAACGACTTGGCAGTTCAGCAATGACACCTAATAAAGCTAGTGATGATTCAGACAAGGTCGTTTTCTGCGGAGTAGCTTTTTCCTCTTTCCTCTTCGATTCCTGGTCTAGAGTTGATGGAATTTGTATTTCCGTTAAATCAATGAGCGGTAAGCTTGCTTGCTGTGAAGGAGTTTTATCTTTTAATTGAAAATATCCGTTTAAATTTCGCTTAATTTGATTCTCATAGAGCATTAGTGTTGAGAAAGCATCTTGAGCGGCATAATGTATTTGCTTGATGTCTAAGGGACGTCTGCTCCAATCACTTGTCTGCATTCGTTTATCGAGTCTCGGATTAAGATGAGCTTGTGCTTGAGCTATGAGAGAATAACGCCTTTCACCGTTGCGTCGGGCGGCAAGCATAGTGTCATAAACTGGCGCAACTTTGAATTGATAGTGGTTTGAAAGGCGTGTTGCATCAAAAGCAGCATTGTGAACGACCTTAATTGTCGTATTTAATTCAAGTGGAGGGCGCAGTAACTCTATACCCAGATCAGCAAGAACATCAATAACAGCAACTTTTGATTTACGTTCAGTTTTAAAGGCAATTTGAATAAGCGAAATTCTTTCCTGATGACGATTCCACCAGTTAATCGTTTCAATATCAACTGCCATCACAGTTGCAGAAGCGAGGCTATCAATCAAACGTGTTAATTTCGTCTGATCGTTAATGATTTCAATACTGTAATCGAGCATTGTCCTTTTATCCTGATCAGATTATTGTTGCATTTCTTTGCACTTCTACTTTAGTATTCCGGCAAATAATTACTTTAGCTAAGGATAATACAGATATGTTCAATAATTTAGGGTTGAAAATTGTACTGCTGTTTCTGATTACAGTTTCTCTCACGAACAAATCGTTCACACAAACTAATATCAAATTTGCTAAAGGAAGCAGTTCAGCAACCCTCAAAAGCTCTATCGCCAAGAACGGAGATAAACGTTACACGATTCGAGGAAAAGCCGGACAGACGATAACTGTCAGAGTGATTTCGGGAAATAATTATGTCTTTGCCGGAGTCGAAGGAATCGGGCAGGGAAGAACAGTAAGCGGAAAACTTCAATATGACAGCAGCTATATAATTGAATTATCAAATGGCGGTGAAGCTACAAATTTCACCATGACGGTTTCTATTAAGTAAATCTCCCTCTGTAAAGTCGTAATCTTTAAAGCTACGGCTTTTTCTATTCAGATATAATTGTTTTAATTCCGAACAGGTATCAAATACTAACCTGAGTTACAACGCATCCTTATTTTAAGTATAAATTTTCACAAATCAATAAATCTGTTCTAGGTTTGGCTATTTAGTTTCTCTTTTCCGCCTTATTGGTTGAAAGTAGTTTATTTTAATTTTTGTAATTAGTGAGGATTGTAAATTTATGCGAATGGGATATTTCATAACCAGATCTCTAAACCAATTGGCGTTAATATTTTCGATAGTTACATCCTTGTTCCTAACAAGTTTGTTGTTACCCCCGGCGGCACACCAGGTCTTATCGTTTGGGGAGTTTTGTTTGCAATAATTTATCTAGGAGTAGCTAAATTGTTTGATAAATGGCTTTAGATTCCAGGTAGAAAACACTAGTTTGAGCCTTATGTTGGTAGAAGAAAACTCTTCAAACTTTTCGGCGCAGAATTGAGATGTTACAACTCGTTTTTCTTATTAAATAAAAAGCCGCAAGTTTTAACCCTCGCGGCTTTTCAAGTTACAAATTCCGCAAACCTAGGTTTTTCGTTGCGCAAAAATATCACTCAATCACTGTCTTTAGGGTATAAGGTTTATCAGGATAATTCCAGAGTTTCTTGCGTTATCCAGGATCAAGGCGCCTAATTGGCGGTTCATAAACTCGTATGAGATTTAACCCAGTTGAGGAGGATTTGAGCGATTATGAGTACTATTTTGATAATGCCGGCTGTCGGGTCCTGCATCCGGGCGGCAACATTACCGACCAGATCCGGACCCGTTGCGATTACGAAACCCGTCGGGCAGGGTCCACTCGCTCGCAATATTCCCAGTGATGTTAAAACTATCCAGGAAGCTCTGAACCAGGTGACGGTCAAGGGCTTAGCGGGAGGTCCAATTCCCTTACTGGTCACCGACGGTATCAAAGGTCCGAAGACTCAGGCTGCGATAATTAAATTCCAGCAGGCTCAGGTGAAATCAATTCGAGCGGACGGGCTGGTCGAGCCCGGCGGGAAGACTATCTTACGCCTGAACGAGCTTGTTGCTCCGGTCTCCAAATTCGATTTGAACGCGAAGCTTGCAGCCGCCCTGCCGCTCTTACGAGCCTCGCTTGCCGCCGCAATCCAAAACGTGACTATGGTGATCACGGGCGGACCGGCTACATTTGGACCGGCAGCGGTCGCCACAGACCGGCTTAACCGGCATTTTGCGCTCAACACAACTAATGCTTCCGGTCAAAGCAACGGACGCGTAAACTTGTTTGAGACTTATTCGGAGATGGCGCTCGTCGTCAACCGTCCCGACCTTTTCAACATGTTCGGCGCAATTGATGCGTTCGACGTTGACCCGGGTAACGCTAAGATCGCGCTGACCACTCCCAAAGGCGTTTTTGAGCCAGCGCTGAAGGACGGGGCACCTAACCCTGCGCGCAATATCCGACTTGGACTAGGATTCTTTGCTCCAAACGTAACGAGCGATTTCGCTGCCCATATTCTCCTTCACGAACTTGCGCATTTTACCGGACGGCGCGATGGCGAGCGGATCGAGGACAATGGTCGCGGCTGGTTTGACGACGTGTTCATCAGACCTCTGAGCGCCGACCAGCGTCTCCTGAATGCCGATAGCTATGCGTCCTTTGCCCACGAATGCCGTACGGGCAGCTCCGTCAAACCTGCCTTCGTGAAGACCGCGCCAGGTGGACTCGGCGGCGCTCGCTAATTGATGCTCATAAATAGCTCCTGAATTTGCCGTAATAATTGAGCACTAATTTATTAGTATAATTTCGGTATTCCGACATGCTATTTATTTATTTGAAAGATGAAATTGTGTGCGAAATGTGTGCGAACTCTTCAAAACACATCACTTCTAGATAAACTTAACCAAAAGTCTCGTTTTTTTAGGAGTAGATTATTGGTAGCCCCATCATTTATGGGAGACTTTTTCGGTGTTTTTAGCTATCTCATAAAGGGGTGTTTTCGGAACTTATTAGTTTCCAGCTAGTATTTCCAAAATATTTCTACCTCAGGGCTTTACATTTCTCAACAATTTCTCGCTTTCTAACAATCAAAACTTTACAATCACTATCGATAATTAGATTTTTGTATTTGCAACATCGCAAATTTCATTGGTATTTATGCCATCAAACGCATTTTACAGCTTCAACTATCGAAGTTTTTTATTTTTGTTTGATTGCAAAGCCTCGTTTTTGTGAAGAAGTAATGAAGATATTCGCTTTCAAATCCTTATTCTTGCAATACAAATGCATTTTTCTGCTTTTTATCATTTTAGGCTTATTCATTATTTTGCCGCAGCCTTCGTTTGCTCATCAGCAACCGACGACAATTGTTTTGCTCGACATCACGCCGAAAAAAGTCGGAATGGAACTGGAAATTCCTTTAAGTGAGCTTGAACTCGCCGTCGGTCACAATCTCACTGAAAGCCCGGAAGAATCAATCAAAAACTTTGAACCGCAATTAAAAGAATATCTTCTTTTACACATTCGCCCGGTTTCTGAAAACAATCAGCTTTGGTCAATCGAAATAACAAAAATCAAAGTCGAAAAAGCCGAGCAAACGCAAAGCGGATCATTTCAGGAAATCAGAGTCAATCTCGATTTAACCCCGCCTGCGGGCGCAAGCACCAGAAAGTTTACCCTCAATTACGACCTGATTATGCACCAGGTCGTCACGCATCACGCATTTGTTTCGATCCGCAACGATTGGGAGACTGGGAGAAACGGCGAAGAAATTACGCCTGCGGCGGAAGCCAACGTCATTGCCGTTGATACCGGAACGGGAAAGATTTCGGCGCTCGAAATAAACTTGGAAAAAGGCGATTTGCAACAAGCGTTTGGCGGAATGGTCAAACTTGGAATGCAGCATATCAAAGAAGGAACCGATCATTTGTTGTTTCTGCTCGTGCTGCTGCTTCCGGCGACGCTTTTGACGAACGGCAAACGGTGGGGCGATTTCGGGGGCAGTCGAAACAGCCTTTTTCGATTGCTCAAAATCGTGACGGCTTTTACAGTCGGGCATTCGCTCACCTTGCTCGTCGGCGCGCTCGATTTATTTCGCGTTCCGCAACAACCGATCGAGGTTTTGATTGCCGTTTCGATTTTGATTTCCGCCGTTCACGCCGTGCGACCGATATTTCCCGGCAAAGAAATGTACGTTGCCGCCGGTTTCGGTTTGATTCACGGTTTGGCTTTCGCCGCCGCCTTGTCCGAACTGCATTTAACTCCGAGCGCGATGGCGCTCAGCATTTTGGGCTTTAACATCGGCATCGAGCTGATGCAGCTTTTCGTTGTCGCGCTCGTCGTGCCGTGGCTGATGCTGCTCAGTCAAACCGCTTTTTACTCCCCGCTCAGAATCGCGGGCGCTGTAACGGCGGCAATCGCAGCAATCGCCTGGATCGTCGAGCGCATAACGGGCAATCCGAACCAAATCGCCGTTTTTGTGCAAAACGTTTCGCAATACGCTCATTTGGGCATTTTCGTCTTAGCTTTGCTCGCGTTGCTGGCTTTTGGTCTGCAATACAACAAAAGAATCCCCCTCAATGAACAACAACCAAAAAGAGGATAGAATATGGAAAACAGTCAACCGCAAATCGTCGCGGGCGTCAAGCGGCATTCGCTCGGCGAAAGAATTTTGATAATCGCCTTTGCCGGTTTATCGCTCGCGTTCGCGCTTTATTACACATTGGCAAATGCAACGACTCACGCCGGTTCGCCCGAAACAATCGCCGCGGCGCAACCGATTACAATTGACGCGTCAGCGGCGTCCCCGGCAACTGTTGCCGACGTGGTTGCCAAAGCGCAGGCTTTTAAAGCGACTTTGACCGCAGCGCAAATACCAACGCTACAACAAACTTATACCGCTACGCTTGCGCGGCGATGGTCAAACCTGCCGTGCGGCTCAAGCTGTCGCAACGGCATTCAATTCAGCAATTTAACGTCGGCGCAGCTCGCTGCCGCGCTAGCCGTGATTCAAGCAGCGATGGGAACCGCCGCCAATGAAGGTTACGACGAATTCAACCAGATCAGGCTTTTCGATGATGCTTTAGCAGCAAACAGCGGCAGCAGCCTTTACGGCAGCGGCATTTTTTTCATTGCATTTCTAAACGAGCCTTCGACAACCGGCGGGTGGATGCTGCAATTTGGCGGACATCACTACGCGGCGAATATCGCGTACAATAACGGTCGCGTCGTGAGCGTCACGCCACAGTTTAGAGGCATCGAGCCGGTTTCGTTCACGTTTAACGGAACAACCTATGCGCCGTTAACACAAGAGCGCGATGCGCTGGCGACAATGCTAGCGTCGTTTTCGTCGGCGCAATTGACAACTGCGAGGCTTACGCAAACATTCGGCGATGTGACGATGAGTCCGGGCGAAACCAACGGCGGCAACGGTACGTTTCCGACAACCAGAGTCGGCATTCAGGTCGGCAGTTTGAGCGACGCGCAAAAGGCATTGGTCGTGGCGGCAATTCTACCTTATACGAGTGATTTGGACCCCGCCGTGGCAGCGAACCTGCTCAGAATTTATCAAAACGAATTGAACGATACATACATTGCTTATACCGGGAACGGTACGGCAGGAAATGCAAGCAGTTTTTTAAATGCCAACACGAATTACGTGCGAATTGACGGACCGAGTGTATGGATCGAATTTAATGTTCGAATTGCTCCTATATTTCCCAGCTCAAACCACTATCACACGGTTTACCGCGATCGCCAGCGCGATTACGGCAGAGATTTGTCATTGACCGTTCCGCTTGACACGACGGCGACGAAAGTTCGTTTCGATTACGACGGCGACGGAAAAGCCGACATCTCGGTTTTTCGCCCTTCCAACGGAACTTGGTACATTCAGGGATCAACATCAGGCTTTACCGGCGTTCAATTTGGAATTTCGACCGACGTGCCCGTCCCGGCGGATTATGACGGCGATGGCAAAACGGATGTCGCGGTTTTCCGCGGCGGCGCCTGGTACATCTCGCAAAGTTCGGACAATGCTTTTCGGGCGGTTAACTGGGGTTTGAGCAGCGACATTCCGGTTCCGGGTGATTTCGACGGTGACGGTAAAGCCGATATAACCGTTTATCGCCCGTCGGCGGGAACCTGGTATCGCACCAACAGCTCGAACAGTCAAATTGTCGCCGTTCAATTCGGCATTGCCGAAGATAAACCGCTTATTGGAGATTTCGACGGTGACGGTAAATCCGATTTAGCAGTTTTCCGACCTTCGGCTGGAAGCTGGTACATCAGCAACAGCAGCAACGGGGCATTTACGGGCGTTCAGTTCGGCGTTTCCACAGACATTCCGACTCCGGCAGATTATGACGGTGACGGAAAAACCGACATTGCAGTTTTCAGACCGAGCGCTGGTAGCTGGTATCGTTTGAACAGCAGCAACAATCAATTTGTCGGGGAACAGTTTGGTATTTCGGAAGATAAACCCGTGCCGGCTGATTATGACGGCGACGGCAGAGCGGATATAGCGGTTTTCAGACCGAGTGCTGCATCGTGGTACATACAGCAAACAACCTCCGGCTTTACCGCCCTGCAGTTTGGATTAAGCGGCGACACGCCGACGCCAAATGCTTTTGTTAGATAAAAATCGAGTCAATCTTCTAAAAGGGGTTCGTGATAGGGATATGCTTTTTATTAACCAACGATAAAACAGCATCTAAAGAGGATCAGAATCCCAAAGAGTTAAAGCTAAAAATGTGTGCAAGAGTGTGTTCAAAGCAAAAAGGGGAACATTCAGTTCCTGATGTTTCTGATGGATAACCTTTGCGGAGCTTGCATGCAAGCTCCGCCGCCTTCACTTTTTTGAAGGAAAAGCTAATCAATCGAAGAAAATGTTTTGTAACTGTATTTGTCGGAAATTTCCAGGATAATTTTTTCAGGCTCTTTTCCAGCGACCGTAATCAAAACTTCAAAGGCGTTTGCCTTTTGCGAGCCTTTTACCTTGATGTAAGATCGTTCGGCATATTCCGTTGAATCGCTGTTGTTATCAACAACGTCTCTCTCCGCTCCCGAAATAGACTTGATGACAATTTTCCCCTCGGTATCTTTTTCGATCTTGACGAGTCGGGCGGAAATTTGGAAATTGTCGGTGTGCTTACCAATGGCGATATGAATGACCACGTTTTTTGCGTTCATTCGTTTCGCTTTGACTCCGACAAACAAAGCGCCATTTAAGGATTGTTTGTGCGCTTTTAACCAATCGTCATAATCCTTTTGAAAATTCATCTCGCTTTGAGCGAATGTTCCGGCAGAGAGCGATAGAACGAAAGCGACAATCAAAAATAGTTTTCCAAACATTTTGTTTCCTCCAAAAAAAGTTGACGGAGATATTTGTCTCCGTCAATTGGGACGAAACCAAATCGGTTTGTTGCAAAACAAAATTAACTTTTTCTGAGTTCCGTCAAAAACTGTTGCGAAACAGCTTTTAAAGTGTCGAATACGCCGTCACCTTCTTGCGCGCCGGCTTCAAAAACGGCGTCGTGGGGCAGAGAGAGATGGACAAACTCGGAGAGGATAGTTTTTGAGATTAAATCTGCCTGATTTATGAGTGTGCAAAACAATAACGCCCTTGCTTGACGTATGGCTTGCTTGATTGTTGTATGGTATGAATTAGATCGTTTCCGAAAAGTAAAATAAAATTATGAAAAAAGTATCAATTCATTATTGTTTTGTTTGACAGATCAAGCGAATGATGGCTACCCGTGTGGCAGCCCAACTGAAAAAAGAAAACAACATCGAGGTTGAAATGGTCAAAGGCGGATTTGGAGAGTTTAGTGTCTATATTGATGAAGAAAAGGTTATAGACACAAACCGCTTTTGGTATCCGACTCCAAACAAAGTTGTAAAAAATATACAAATGCTTCTTACAGAGTAATCTGTTTACACTCATAAATGCCGCCGAAAAAGTCTACGAACGCGTTGCGGCTTGTGTGCGGAGGGGATTAAGGGAATTGGAGAAAAACAGTGATTGATATTTTTACACTTTTGCTTGCCATCCTTTCAATTTGTGCGTTGGCAGGAGTAGCCGCAAAAATAATGCTGACTCCGCCAAAAGTATGGGATGAAGAATGGATACCGATGGAAATAGAAGAGGGAGACGACGATGAGGAGATTCGTAAGAACAAACCGCACATTTGGATGGATTAAATCTTCACTCAAATTGAGAAAGCTTCAAACAAATCGAATGAAATATTTTAGATTTCCTTCAATGGAATTTTTCACCTTTCGATAACTTTTCCAAAATCGCTTTCACTCGCTTTTCCCTCGTCTCTGGCTTTTTGGCGGTTTGAAGCTGAAAGGCAATCGAATATCTATTTGTTTTATTAAGTGTTTCAAAAAAAGTTTTAGCTTTGGAATCTTTTTCCAGTCGATGAAGAAAATCTTCGGGGATAGTCATAGTTTTTTGAGAATCATAAGCTTGCTGCCAGCGCCCATCTTGTTGTGCCGCCTCCACTTCTTTAAATCCGGCGGGTTTCATCCTTTCCTCTTTAATCAATCGTTCGACATGCTCTGTATTCACCTTAGACCAAATGCTTTTCTTGCGGCGGGGCGTGAATTTTTGGATCCAAGATCGCTCGTCATATTTGTTTTTCTGTCCGTCGATCCAGCCATAACATAATGCCTCGTCAAGAGCCTCAGCATATGTCACGGAAGATTCACCCGAACCTTTTTTGAAAATACGAAGCCAGATTCCACTCTGTTGGGCATGATTCTCGGATAACCATTTTTCCCATTGTTCTGGTGACTCAAATGAAACGATTGGTAAATTGTCTGTTGGCATAACGCGTAGTTTCTCAGTTTCGAGATGTTGATCAGAATAGACAATCTACAGGTTGGTTTCAATTTCAACAAATAATGCCGCGTTTAGAAATAACTGAGATAATCTGAGTAATGGTTATTGTCAAATACGAATTTTGCCTAGAGTTTCTCTCCGCATGTAAACAGACTTTCATTCGACTAATAGAATCCTCTGTGCTTCAACGTACAGAAACAACTCCTCTATTTCTAAATCATAGAATTTGGAATATTAGAGATTAAACATAGATCTATGAATAAAGCTAAAATTGAGAAACGAGTTCTCGGACGTACTGGATTGAAAGTCAGCGTACTTGGCTTTGGCGGGGCTGAGATTGGTTACGAACGGACACATGTCGAAGCTGTCGAGCGGTTACTCGCAAGCGCGCTTGATGCCGGATTAAACGTGATTGACACAGCCGAGTGTTACATTGACAGCGAAGAGCTGATCGGAAATGCTGTTTCTCATCGTCGAAACGATTACTATCTTTTTACCAAGTGCGGGCATTCCTCTGGTTTAGATTATCCCGATTGGAATCCTAAACTACTGACCGAAAGCATTAACCGCAGCTTAAAACGGCTCAAAACCGATTATTTGGACTTAGTGCAACTACATAGTTGCTCGGCTGAAATTTTACGGCAAGGAGATGTGATTGAAGTTTTACAACGTGCCTGCGAGGAAGGGAAAACACGATTCATTGGTTACAGCGGCGACAGCAATGACGCTCTTTACGCCATCAACTCTGGTGCGTTTGATACTTTGCAGACATCAGTTAACATTGCCGATCAGGAAGCACTCGAATTAACTTTACCGCTGGCGCATAAACAAGGAATGGGCGTAATCGCCAAACGTCCAGTCGCCAATGCGGTTTGGAAGCATGAGACAAAACCCGAAAATCCTTATGTTCATGCATATTGGGAACGGCTGCAAAAGCTGGATTATGACTTTTTGAAAACAAATTTTGGCGAAGCTCTTGGAATCTCACTTCGTTTTACCTTGAGCATTCTTGGAGTTCACACTGCTATTGTGGGCACAACGAAACCAGGGAGGTGGATTGAAAACGCGGAGCATCTCAATAAAGGACCTCTTTCCGCCCAAGAGTTCGATGCGATTAGAAGCCGTTGGAAAAATGTTGCCGACCCAAGCTGGACAGGTGAAGTATAGTCGGGCAATTTAGTCAGAATACTAATAACTTGCAGCTATGTAACAGATCCGCTACTGGCAAGGTTTTATTCGTAATTTTAGAAACGATATAAACGACAAAAGGCTTTATTTATTTTTAGTTTTATCACCTTTTGTCGTTTATATCGTTAATGTCGTAAGCAGAGTTTTTCATTAGTTTTGAGGATGAATAATAAATTTGTGCAACGGACTCCTTCAATTCACAAACAAATCGCACTACGGGCTTTGAGAATTTAACGCGCCGTTTTAAGGAGTTATTGACTATATGTTTATACCGTCACACGACAAACGATTGGAACTTCTATTCTAATTGATAAAATTGATTTAACATATTAAAGCAATGGCAGAATTACGTAATCTTACTTCTCAAGCAGAATTAAAAAAACGTCTCAGAGCAGAGACTGAATCCCGCAAAACTCTCTCATTTTATAAGTATCATCCAATTGAAAATCCCCAAGAGTTTCGTGATGAGTTTTATCAACAGCTCGAAAAGCTGCATGCATTAGGCAGGATCTATATCGCTGAGGAAGGAATCAATGCGCAGCTTAGCATCCCTGAAAAGAATTTCCAGAACTTTTTAGAGTATCTCGATTCAATAGATTTTTTGCGCGGAGTCCGCCTAAATATTGCCGTTGATGACAATGGCAAATCATTCTGGGTTCTGCATGTCAGGGTGCGGAAAAAGATTGTGGCTGATGGGATTGATGACCCGACTTTTTCGATTGAGCGAAAAGGTGAATATCTTAATGCCAGAGAGTTTAATCAGCTAATCGAAGACCCTGAAACTGCTGTCGTTGATATGCGGAATTACTACGAATACGAAGTCGGACATTTTGAAAATGCAATTGAAATTCCGAGCGACACATTCCGCGAGCAGCTTCCCTTGGCTATCCAAATGCTGGAAGAAAAAAAAGACCAAAACGTCGTCTTATACTGCACGGGCGGAATCCGTTGCGAAAAGGCGAGCGCTTACTTTTTGCACCACGGATTTACCAAAGTATTTCATCTGGAAGGCGGAATTATCCAATACGTTCACAGCGTCAAAGAAGAAGGTTTGGAAAATAAATTCAAAGGCAAGAATTTTGTTTTTGACAACCGTTTGGGCGAGCAAATTACGGAAGAAATTATCAGCTACTGTCATCAATGCGGCGAAAAATGCGATTCGCATCATAATTGCTCAAACGATAATTGCCATTTGTTATTTATTCAATGTAAAACCTGTATGGAGAAATTCGATGGTTGTTGCAGCAAGGAATGTGAGGAAGAAGTTGCTTTGACATTTGGTGGTCAACCGCGCCCGACACGACAACACGATTCATTTAATAACAGCCGGAGTCGGTTGCGGACAAGGTTTTTTGATGTCTGTCGGAAGTGAATACCACAGCCTAAACATAGATGAGAGCTAAAATTTTAAACGTGTAAAAACAACCATATAATTAGCCTCAAACAAATCAAATGATCAGCCTTAATATGAAATTATCCGAAGATTTTAAGTTGTGGGAGTTTGTTACTTCAACAACTGCTGATCAAAACAACATTAAGAATATCCCTAATGAAAGGGAAATAGCTCACCTGCGCATACTTTGTCAAAAAATTCTTCAGCCGGCTCGAAAAGCTCTCGGACCTTTAAAAATATCTTCGGGATTTCGTTCAGCAGAGCTGAATAAATTTGTTGGCGGAGTTGTAAATAGCGATCACCGGCTCGGTTATGCAGCGGACGTAATTCCATATAATGCCGGCACACGAAAACTGGCTGAATGGGTAGTGCGAAACTGCCCGGAATTTGATCAGGTTATTCTTGAATTTGGCACACTAACTCGACCAAACTGGATACATTTGAGCGCTGCACCTGCAAATCGAAAACAAGTTTTGAGAGCGACATATAAAGGCGGAAAGGTAGTTTACCAGGCTATAAAAATATAAAGTCAAAATCTTAAATTTTGCAAAAATCTTTCAGCATCATTCCCTAAGATAGCCCGACAAAAGATCCTAACAAAGAAAGCATGAATTTTGCAGTTAAAATCTTGCTCTGGTATGTGTCCGGAGCCATCTGCACAAGTGAGTTTAATGGCAGTTTTCCCTTGCCCTCTGTTCTGTCAAAAATCTCTTTGATTGCCTGCAGATCCCTTGTAACAGTGCTTTGTAAAGAGCCTTTATAGCCTGAAAACTCGCTGGAAACTCATTTACACAGAATTTCTAACACCCTCAGGAAGCCGCAGTTACCAGCGTTTTTGGTTTTTATTGAATTGTCTGGTGATTTTTTTGATGTTCTTCTTCTTCTTTTGGGCGGCGCTTGCATCGTGTTTTTCCGTGATGTAAACAAGTTCTTTCTGCAATTTGTTGTGATTTTCCCACCGCTCGTGATCCAGACTGCCGTCCGCCAGTGCCGCTTCTATTGCACAGCCCCTTGTGCCGTTATGTTCACAATTAGAATAGAAACATTGAGCGGTCAAAGCCTCAATATCTTCAAAACTGTTTTCCAGCCCTTCTTCACTAACCCACAGCTGCAGCTCTCTCATTCCGGGCGTGTCTATAATCAGCCCGCCGTCCGGCAGCACGATCAATTCCCGTTTCGTCGTGGTGTGACGCCCGCGATCATCGCCCGTCCGAACTTCCTGAACTTTTTGCCTCTCGCCGCCTAATAAATGATTAGTGATTGTCGATTTTCCGACGCCTGAGGAACCTAAGAGCGCTACGGTTTCGCCTTTTTTGATGTAACTGCTGAGCGCGGTTAATTGCTCGTCATCCTTCGCGCTGATCGGCATCACCGGCACATTGGGAGCGATTCGTTTGACTTCAGCGAGCCTCAATTCAAGATCGGTGCAAAGATCCGCTTTGTTTAGTACGATGACGGGGGTCGCCCCGCTCGCCGAAACCATCACCAGATAGCGCTCGATTCTCCGAAGGTTGAAGTCGTTGTCCAAACCCGAGACGAGCATAACGGTGTCGATGTTTGTAGCGACGATTTGTTCCTTGATCGAAGAACCCGGAACTTTTCTGGAGAACTTACTCGACCTCGGCAAAACAGTGTGAATTATCGCCTTACTTTTATCTTCCTGAAGACGAAAGACGACCCAATCTCCAACAGCCGGAAAATCGGAGCGCGAGTCGGCTTGGTAAATCATCTTGCCGCTCACATCAGCCTTAACTTCTCCGACTTTGGTATAAAGCCAAAAGCTTCGACGGTTCTCCAGATAAACTCTCCCGACTTCATATCCCTGATCGGCGTAATCTCGAAAATTTTCCTCGAAAAAATCATTCCAGCCAAAATGCTCAAGTTCCATATGTTCACTGTATTTTACAAATAAAAAGAAAATAAGGGAAAAGAAACCGGAAATTGAAGGAGATAAGAAGTTACGGTTCGCTTTTCCGGAAAGAGAGATGATTCTCTAATACTGCCATCAGAGGTAGTGATTCGGAGTTGGAAGTTTTTTGGACGTTCTGATTTTGTCTCAAAAAGGTATGACTTTTGACACATTTTTACTGTGGTTTTAGGTGCCCCAAAAAGGGTCGTTTTTGAGACACTTATTCACATTTCACGCTTGGTTCTTGGCTTACTAATCGAGATTCTACATTTAAGTAAACCATTTTTGCCCCAAAACACAAGATTGGAATTATCAAAACAATAAAACAACCCAGCTAGCCGCAATCGGAGATTTTATATACTTCTATTTTCGCCTGGATAAAAAAATAGATTGATGATAGGTTTTCGAACAAGTTATCGCATTAATTAGTGAGGTCTTTGATAATAACCAGACAAAACGGTTAATCTCAGATGACATGACGTTATTAAATCAAAATTAGTGGAGAATTTTATAATGGCTGATCCGATAGAGATGACAGACTTTCTTTGGTTAGGTCCTATGACCGGAACCGTAGACCTGCAACCACATGGTTTTGCTGAAGCAGGCAAAATCTATCCGGGTCCTGACGGAGACAGGTTTTATTATGGCAATTATGATAATTACTGCATTTATGTTCTCGTCAGGGCAAATATGAATAGTGTTGGAAAGCTTGGAAAATTCTTTAAGCAGAACCGTTTCAGATTTGCCACTGACATCAGTCTAGGGGAACCGGCAGCCGAAGTTACGCGACGCTTACATGGTAGTAAAGCAGTTATTGAAGGTTTTATGGATGTCTTTATGGGAGTTCTCAGTTGCGCTGGAGGACCTGTTGCTATGGGCATTACGGGAATGAATATTTTAGTAGCGACAGGTAACATAACAAAAAACTTCGATGTCTATAAAAAAGCTATCGAAGTTTTACTCTATAACCGTCAATTTATTGAAAAGAACGCCAGACAACTTTATTACGTGATTTTTTCCGAGTCCATGCTCGGAGGTTTAGAGAAAATGCTCACGGGAAGAGCTAAAGAAGCGCTTCTCAATGCTGTGCCTGGTCCAAAAGTTGCCGGCAAGGTCTTAGGAATATTTCTCGGCAAGATCGGTGAAGACAAATTAAAAGTGCGTTTGAAAATGATTAACAAATTGTTTAAGGATGTGTTAATTAAAGTAGCTGATCACGCTTCTCAAAACTATCCTAATAAACTTAGTAATCAACAGGTTTCAGACCTAGCTAAACATGTCGTAAAGACACTTAATGAACCCGGATTACTGACATTACCCCAAAGCACGGGAGAGAGCATTATTCGCGAAGTTGTTGATAACTGTCTTGGTCTGCAAAATCCACTAAAGAAAATATCCGCTGCATTGGATAAGATTTAATGATGACTGTTTTCAGTTATGTCTCAAAAGGAGGTTTTTTAAGACAATAATAGTCCATTTAAAACTTTGGCATACATTGCCACACAAAATTGTGCTAAGGCATAGCTTAAATATGGGTTTAGCCCTAGTATCGGAAAATTATTCCCTTTTCATTTCCATTCTCCCGGATTGGTAGATAGAACCCCATTCCTCTATCATCTATTCCTATACGGATAAATTCAAATCCCCGATTATCTACTCCCTGGCTAATTATTTTAGATCCCCGAGCGGTTACCGAAGAAAAAAGGCTCTCTTTATTCGTCTTCAACTTTTGAAAAACGCTCGGGTCGGAATTTCCCCAGACGTGAAAGTTAATTTGATTACCATCACTCGAAATGATATGTAAGCTCGGACCAAGCAATTCTTGCAGCCTTTCCAACACCGATTGTACTTCTCTCGATACTAAACCATAGACGAATAATCGTATTTTATCCTGCCCAGTACCAATTCCACCTCCCGGCATATATTTACCTCTTTTCTTAGTTCATCAAAATAATACTTGACAGCGTACTCTCTTTTGGAGATGGTTTCAATTGAAATTTTAAAATATCAGACGGTAATCGCTTGATTGTAGAAGGCTTGCGCATCAATTACAGGAAAGACATCAATGTAGGATTCAGCATAATCTTTGGGGAATTTACCATCTATAATGGCTTCTTTAGTAAATATATTGTTGGGCATAGCTTGCCAAGCATCGGGTAAATTTCCAAAAGGCAGCTGGCATAATTAGCTTCGTAATGATTTTCCCCGTATTTCTGAATCAGTCGTTTCTTTGCCCTTCTCATTCGGGTAACGTAAAGAAGGTATTCCAACAATCTTTTACTTCCTACTTCAACTGAGGCTTCGCACCATTCACTATCTATCCGGTCTTTGATAATAATCTCAAAACCAACATTTTGAGCCGTCCTTTTAAAGTATTTCTCCGACATGTTCTCAGGCACGAAAGACAGAGCTTTGCACAAGCGATCAGCTTCCTTCCGTTCGCACAAAGGAGTTGTAAAGGTTTGGTAAATCAACATTGTGCCGCCAGGATGAAGCACACGGAAGCATTCGGCAAATCCTTTTGGCAGGTCAACGTGGTACAACATATCCCGACACCATACATAATCAATAGAATTATCATCGAGAGGGAGAGTTTCAATACATCCGGCTTTGACTTTAACTTGTTGCTTGAAGCCTATGTTCGAGACATTCCTTTGAGCTTCCTCAATATGCAGAGGAATAGGGTCAACTCCAATCACTTGGCAATTATATTTCCTGGCAAGTTCTATCGCATAAAGACCGTATCTGCAACCGACATCCAAAACGGTTGAGTTCGGTGTAATGCCCAAGTTTCCGAATAGCTCAAATAACAAATTTGGATTGCGAGGATTAAGGCTTTGCCTCACATCAGACTCCAACTCATGGTCAATCTCGCCCCAAATCTCGCCGTATAGCTCGTAAATCGAAGTTGTCATACTTTGCTTTCTATCCAACGCATCAAACTTATAATTATCTAAATTACACAGATAGAAAATAAAAACTGCGAAATCTGTTTATCTCTTGTTTGTTGATTTTGTAGCAAAGTTTTCACAGACCCGCTCACCATTTTCCCATCCACTGATTTGCCCGAGAGTTTGTCTGCTCGATTCGCAACTGACATTTGGTGCGCTCAATCCTTCTATTGCCAAAATGCTTTTATTTTCTGTTTTATAGAGATTCTTAAATTCGGCAACCCATTATTAGACTAAATTGATGCTCTTTCATTTGACTCAAAAAGGGGCGTTTTTAAGATACTGAATTTACAGCTTTCTCGTTCACTTAGGTCGCGGTAAATGAATAACATGCTTCCGAAAATTTAATACGGTTCCAATCATTGCATTTGTCGAAACGAAGGCTATCGGCAGTTCCGGCTCTGCATCTAGGGAAATTTCTGCTGTGAATCCTTTTGAATGCAGAAAATCTGCCGCAGCTTGAGCGCTTGCTTCAGGGTTAACGACAACTAAGCCAATGCTTGCTGCTGGAAAGTTGAGCTTCTGAGCAACTTCAGGAGAAGGCATATTGATAATGGTTCCATCCCACATTATCGAGCGGCGCACTCCTCCCGTATTAACTTGAAAACGCTCTTTAATGCCGTAAATACCCAATAGCTCCACAATGGCATCTTTTCCTTCAGCAGAGGCGGCGGAAAAGATACGAGACCCAGCATCAGGAAATGGAAGCGGATTGCGTCCAGTTACTAGCAGAACTACCCAAATGACTAAAACCGCAATAAGCAGACCGAATAGCAGAAGCGCCCAGATTGGTATAAACATAACCTGCTCCTATTTGCATCGGAAGTATAATGTCATATTAGACCAAACTATATTGTCCGTAAAAAAAACAAAGAAATGTCTCAAAAGGGTCGTTTTTGAGACTCATAGTTTTGTTTCTCTTGCGCCCCTTTTATAAGCAACATTAAAGATGGATGAGTCAGTTCATCTCAAGCGCTGAAACATCTCCGGTACGATGAATTTACTTTTCAACTGGCACAAGACGTAAAATACGGTCATCTTCTTTGTTCGCATCACCCCGCCCGTCACGATTTGAAGTTGAAAAATAGATTGTACCGTCAGGGGCTTCTGCAATTTCCCGGATTCGCCCGTATTGTTTCTCCACTAATCGTTCCTGGCTTACAATTCGTCTGCCATTAAGGACAAGGCGAATAATTGCCTGTCCTTTTAAAGCGCCAAAGAAAAAGTTGTTTTTAAATTCCGGAAAAAGTGAGCCGCGGTAAAACATCCCGCTTGCCGGAGCCACTGCCGGTGAATACTCAAAAAGAGCCGTTTCCATTCCCGTACGTTTCATTTTATGGCTGATTTCCGCCCAGCCGTAATTCTTCCCGCGCTCGACAATATTAACTTCATCTCCGCCCGAACGCTTAAAAAGCGATACGCCGTCAATCCACGACGGACCATGTTCTGTTTGAAACATCAGATTCGTACCGGGCTGGAAATCCATTCCCTGCGCGTTTCTATGTCCGTAAGACCAAATTTCAGGACGAGCATCTTTTTGATCTACAAACGGATTGTCTGCCGGAATGCTGCCGTCATCGTTCAGCCGCAAGGTTTTACCGGAAAGCGAATTAAGCCGTTGCGCCTGGCTCTGATTTGTCGCGTCACCTGTTGTTACATAGAGCTTTTTGTCGGAACCGAAGCGCAAACGCGTCCCGGCGTGAAAACGCGCCGCCGGAATATTTTCGATTATTGTTTTCGGTTCAACTAACTCTTTTCCTGTTTCACGAAAACGCACGACTTTGACGTGCTGCTCATTCGAGCGATAAACATAAGCAAGATACAAAAGGTGATTTTCGGTAAAATCCGGATGCAAAGCCATTCCCATCAAGCCGCTTTCACCGGAAGGCTCAATATCAGCAATAACCGCCAAAGGCTCACTGCTTAGTTTGCCGTTCTCAATCACGCGCACTCTACCGGGTCGTTCCGTGAAAAACATCCGACCATCCTGTGTAAAAACAATTGACCAGACGACTTCCAGATTTGTGGAAACGGTTTCAACATGAAATTTCGGTGTAAAGGAAGGGTTTGGAAGCTGCTTGTTTTGTTTTACCAAACCAAAATCAAAACCGGTGTAACTTGCGCTCGTCAAAAGTAGTACGAAAATTAGTGAAGTAAAGAGTTTTGTGATTATCATTACTCTTTTGGAAGTTTAGTCTGCAATTTTGGCTGCTCCTTTAAAAAATCCAAATTTGAAATTTCTCAGTAAGTTAGATAAAAAGAAGGACGAAATCTAACAAATTCAAGCGCGGGAGCGTGTGAACCATAGCTGAAAGGTAAGCCAGAATGAGATTTGCTACAGGTGGAACATTGATAGCTTTGCATATTCATTCGTACTCTCAAAACGTTCCTTTTTGAGACAGATTCTAGGCTTTTTCTTGTGTTTCATAAACGGGAAATTTTGAAACACTAAAATCGGGAGCTAGTTAGGTGTTGTTTTAATAAGCTTGTTATAAACAAAGATAATCAATGGAGAATAAATTAGAAAAAGTTTCAAATCAGTATCTGATATTGTTCGCTTTATGGATGCTCGTCTTTTCCGCAAGTAGTCAGTTGATGATCGTAGTCGCCATGCTACCGTCAATCGGTGAACAGCTCTCGATTTCAACCGCGCGGCAAGGCTTGCTAGTTAGTTCGTATGCATTGATGGTGGGAATCTTCGCCCTCATTGCGGGTCCCATTTCCGATAAAATCGGGCGACGAATGATGTTGCTTGCTGGCTCTGGACTGATGACGGCTGCTCTCTGCCTGCACGTCATCGTTGATAGTTACGCTATGCTGCTCATCGCTCGGACAATCGCCGGTGTCGCAGGTGGTGTGTTGTCGGGAGCGGCTGTTTCTTACGTTGGCGACTACTTTCCATACGAAAGGCGCGGCTGGGCGAATGGTTGGGTGATGTCGGGAATTGCTGTCGGGCAAATTGCCGGTGTGCCTTTAGGTGCGCTGTCGGCGGAATATTTCGGATTCCGCACACCTTTTTTGATCTTCGCCGCAACTATGGGCGCGACTTTCCTGTTGATTCTTAAATGCGTTCCGCAGCCGGAGGTAACTCGTAGCACAAGGAAATTAACCGCTATCGTCGCGATTAAAGAATACTTTGCTTTGCTCAAGCAAAAAGACATATTCATCGCGGCGACAGTTTTCTCACTTTTGTTTTTCAGTATTGCGCTCTACATTACTTATCTTCCGGCGTGGCTGACCGAGTACCGGC
Organism: Pyrinomonadaceae bacterium; assembly: GCA_036400075.1. Classification (GTDB taxonomy): domain Bacteria; phylum Acidobacteriota; class Blastocatellia; order Pyrinomonadales; family Pyrinomonadaceae; genus JALZCH01. Next base: position 10,472 of record DASWLV010000135.1, on the reverse strand, counting down.
AAGCAACATCAAGCCGTATTGCTGCACTTTTTTTTGCGGGCGGAGTGGCGAGCGTAATTACAGGTCCGCTCGTCGGCAAACTCTCGGACAGGTTAGGCAGAAAACCTCTAATTTTAACATCGAGCATCGGATTGGTGATTTTGATGACCGGTACTACATTCGCAATCCAAGAATTTTGGCTGGCGTTTCCGGTTTTCTTTTTTAGCTCAGTATTGCTCGCAGCTAGAATGTCGCCGTTTCAAGCTCTTTTGTCTGCGCTTGTGCCTAGCGAACAACGCGGCGCGCTGATGAGTTTGACGGTCGCGCTGGGACAGGTTGGTTTTGCATCGGGTGCAGCTCTGGCTGGAATTATTTACGCGCAAATGGATTACCGGAGCAGCACTTTTGCCGGCGCAGGTATAGCTCTGATTGTTGCTGTGATTATTTGGCGGCGACTTCCAGAACCTATAAATTTAAAATAATCTGTCTCAAAAATAGTCGTTTTTAAGACTTTTGATTGTTTCATAAACTATTTTTGAGACCATCTTCCCGCTTAGCCGTGTTTCCCGGAGGCGGAGCATAACAATAGACCGAGTTAAAATAGGGAACTTGAGCGTGACCGGTATCGTTTCAGATTTAGAAATCTTCTGCTCTCAGCAAGCTTATGAAACTCGATCCAGGAGAATCACGATTGATCAACACACGAGTGCTGCATGATCGGCGCATTAACGAAGTATTTTATCCAGGCGGAATGCGGCAAGATGGGCACCGGCATCATTTCCCGGCATTGAGCTTTGTCTTATCCGGTCAATACCAAGAATGCATCGGACGTCAAGCCCATTCCCGAAGGATGTCTACGCTCATCTATCATCCCGCCGATGAAAAGCACGCTGTTGCGTTTGAGAGCGACGTACGAATCCTCAGCGTTGAGTTTCGCACTAACAGTAACGCGAGCCGCACGGCGGATAGTCTCGATCACGGTTCCAGCCATCGCAGCGAGCTTGTCACTTGGTTAGGCTTTCGGCTTCGGTGCGAAATGGCGCGATCAGACAGCGCATCGGCGTTAGCGGTAGACGGGCTTATCTCGGAGATGTTTGCCGAGGGGGCTCGCGGAAAAGTGCTAAGCGAGGAAAAGGGCTTTGCTGCATGGCTGGTGAGAGCGACGGACTATGTGCATGACAACTTTAGGACAACTTTAAGCCTGGAGGAGATCGCCAAAGTCGCCGGTGTTCATTCAGCCCACCTTTCGCGGGTGTTTCGCCAAAAAATGGGCTGCACGGTCGGAGAGTATCTGCGTCGGCTGAAATTTGAATTTGCCTGCCAGCAGATTTTGTCGACCGAGATACCTCTGTGCGAGATAGCCCTCGACGCCGGATTTGCGGACCAGAGCCATTTTAACCGGATATTTCGAACCAAGATGGGCATGCCGCCATACATGTATCGTAAGCTTCACCGTAAGCCGCCGAAAAATGCTCGTTTTGTTCAAGATTTCGGTTCGCTATCCTGATAATGTATGTTTACAGCGGCAAAACGAGCCGTTTCTGTAAACAGCTATGAAATACATAATCATCTTTACTATCGTCAACCTCGTGCTTTCTCCGCTAGCAGTGCTCGCGCAGGCAGGAACACAAATCTCGGAGAAAGAATTCAACTCTGATCTCGACGCATACATTCGCCGAAGCATGGAAGCCATACCTGAGCTTCCAAGCGTAGCAATGGTCGTTGTCAAAGATGATAAGCCGATATTTATCCGTGCTTATGGGCTGGCAAATAAAGAGATGGGCACGAAGGCGGACGCCGACACTCTGTATTACATAGCTTCGTCAACCAAGTCCTATATGGCTCTTGCAGCGGTGCTGCTTGATCGAGAGGGCAGGATTAAGCTGAGTGATCCAATGACGAAGTATGCGCCGGGCGTGACGTTCAAGACTGCCATACCGGATAAAGTAACGATAAAGGATCTGCTCACACATACCAGCGGTCTAAGGAATAGTCCGCTTGTTTGGCGGACGGCGTTCACTGGCGAGATTGACGACAAAGACATATTGCGCGTCTTTGCCGAGGGAACGAATTACGAAGATCAGAATTACGGCAAGTACGCGTACACAAATCTCGGTTACAACATCTATGCGGTGCTGCTAAATCTCTCGCTCGGCAAGAAATGGCAAGACGTGCTGCAGGAAAAGGTTTTCGCGCCGATCGGGTTAAAGCAAACGAGCGCATATGTTTCGAAAGCTCGCGCGGCGAAGCTTTCCCTTGCAGAATCATACCTTTTTAGCCCCGATACCGGAACGGTGATCCGCTCGCCCATCGATAAGCAGGACAACAACATGCAATCAGCGGGCGGTATCTTCACGAGCATCTCCGACCTCAGCCGCTGGCTCAGGGTCAATATGAATAATGGTAGGCTGGATGGTAAGCAGGTAATACCCGCGGAGGTAATGCAAAGCGTTCACACGGGTTATGCCGATACCGTCCGCGATAGCCCGCCATTCACCGGTAATGGTAAATACGGACTGGGTTGGCAGATCGGCAAATATCGCAATGAGAATGTGGTTTACCACCATGGCGGTTACCCCGGATGGAGCAGTCATATCTCATACATGCCGGATAAGAAGATCGGCGTCGCTGTGATGATCAATGAAAGCACTGCGGGCGGGCGTATCGGACACCTTCTGGCGACATATGCATACGACAGGTGGCTCGGAACAGAAACTCCTGAAAACTACGCGAAACAACTGCAGGAACTCGCCGAACAGTACGGCAAGATGAAGCAGGCGCAGATCGCCTCAGTTCGCAGCCGCTCAACGCGAACATCGCAGCTGACGAAGCCGCTTGCAGACTACGCAGGCAGGTACAGCAACCACATGCTTGGGAATATCGACATCGTTGTCGAGCAAAATACACTCGGTGTACGCATGGGCTATTTACGTGTTGTTTCAACGCCATTCACCGAAAAAGAGACCATCCGCGTCGAAATGAATCCAGGGCAAGGTGACGTCATAAAATTCGACACGAACAGCGATGGAAAGATTGACTCTTTAACCTACGCGGGTATGAAGTTTGCAAAGGTGATTCGCTAAGATCTTCCGCTTACTACAGAATAACGATTTGCGATAGAGACCATTGTCCGAGTGTTTGACAACAAGCGATTGATTGTAGTGCTTGATAACGCGCCATCACGAAGGCAGAACGGAATTGTAAGAGGAATTATGAGCATTTTGTATAACAAGTCGTATCAGCCGCCCCGCAAGTAGTAGTTAAAGAGCATTTATAATGAATTATGATTTTTATCAGATTGCTGCTTTCCATCACTCTTTTTTTTACATTATTCGATTATTCAAACGGGCAAAAAGTTTCGACCAAAGCCTTGTCTGAAAATCCGCCGCCTTATACTCCCATAGAGCTTGGCGAGTATTTGCGACGAGCGACAGCAAATGGCTTTTCAGGCGCAGTGCTCGTTGCCAAAGACGGCAAAATCATTCTGCGGAAAGGTTATGGCTGGGCAGACCAGAGGAACAGAGTCCCTATAACCGCCGATACGGTTTTCGACATCGGTTCATATGTCAAAGCCTTTACAGCAACTGCGATTATGCAGCTTGAAGAACAAGGCAAACTCAGCACTTCCGATTCTATTACCAAATATTTTCCAAATGTTCCTGCCGACAAAACCGGAATCACGCTTCATCATTTATTAACACACAGTTCCGGTTTTCAGCGCGAAGATTTTTATGACGAATCAACGCCGGAAATTCGGGAAATCCTAAAAGACAAAGACAAATTTGTCCAGAGAATTTTGAGCTATCCGCTGGCATTTAAACCGGGCGAAGGGCGCAGTTACTCAAATACCGCTTTTAGTTTTCTCGCGATGATTATCGAAAAACTCTCCGGTCAATCTTATGAAGAATATCTGCGCGAGCATTTGTTCAAACCCGCCGGAATGACTGAAACGGGTTACACAATTCCTCGCAATTACAAAAAACTTGTAGCGCGCGGCTATAACGACGGTCCGACCGATTACGGCTTTCCGTGGGAAACGCAATGGGACAGGAAAACGCCGCTTTGGGATTTATTAGGCAACGGTGGAATGCTTTCAACCCTTGACGATTTGCACAAATGGCTAATAGCAGTTGCAGGCAACAAAATTGTTTCGCAAAATTCGAAAGATAAAATGTTCACTGTTCATTACACACGGGGCGATCAGGGTTACGGCTGGAACATCTCGAAAAGCGAAGACGGCAAATTCACATTCGTTTGGCGCGGTGGGGACGCGACTCCGCAAGGGTGGAATATGGATGCTCGCTGGTATCAAAACCAAAATCTTTTTGCGATTGTCTTAACCAACAAAAGACTTCGTTACGGCAGTCTTCGCCGTCCGATTATGGCAAATCTGGTTGACATTGTGCTGCAAAATAAACAGCCGCAATTGCCGTTATTAGCTAAGACAGACCGAAAAAAGTTACGCAAATACGAAGGGACTTATAAATTGGAAGCAGGCGCGATGTTTCATGTCAAAGTTGATGAATTTGCGATTGAAGGAGAAAAAACATACGGTCAATTGTTTATCGGCGGCGAAGGGCAGCAAGCGATTGATTTATTGTTCTCGGCAAACCAGCTTCCCAATTTAACCAAGCTTTCAAACGACCTCAACGCGAAAACCGCATTGATAATCGAAGCATTACGCGGGAAAGATGCCGAGAAACTCAAAACATTGTTGCCAACGGATGTTTCAATGGAAAATGCAATCGAGCGTTGGCAGGCTTATGAGAAACAAAAAGGCGGATTGCAAAAATATGAAATCCTTGGTACTTCGCCGACTAATCAATTATCGGGTGGGAGTCAAACGCTCTTTCGATTGTTCTTCAAAAACAGCGTTGAAGTTCATAAGGTTACTTGGAGAGAAAACGCGCTTCGGGAATTGGATGATGACCGTTTGCAGCCTGCTATTGTTCCGTATATGCGGCTTTCGCTTTCTAATCTGCCGTTAGTTTTGCCGTTTACGTCCCAGTCGGAAACTGATTTTGCGACTTATGATTTGTTCAAAAGCAGAACGGTAAATGTCAGTTTTACATCAGAGGGGAATTTAATTGTACACACAAAAGACGGTGATGTAACGGCACACAAGTTCAAGTGAAATAATACCTGACCAACAACGCCATCGAACGGTGGTGTTTTTGCCCTTTGGTCAAATGAAGCGGTTAATGAGAAATTTACAGAAAATCTAAAGTTAGGGCATTTTCATTTATCAATGGAATTTCAAAAAGGAGAGATCCCCAAAACAGTAATCCTTACCCTTTTTATTTGAATTGATTAGAAAGAATAGATTTTCAATTTTGGTGCGTCATTGGTGCATCAACTGTACTAAATTTAAACAAAATTATCTAAGGATCCAAATTTTATTCCGCGTAAGCCGATATCGTCTGCTCGCAGGCGGACTTTTAAATTCAAATTCGATTTGACGCTATTTATTTTCGGCGCGATATGCCTTTCGCTGCCGTATATCGTCGGATGGGAAACGCTGATGTCAATCCGAAGTAGTAAGGGCGGTTCCATCGGCGAAGGCGTAATCGTAGGTGGCATCATTTGCCTCGTTGTCGGCGTTTTGGATTTTTCTATTCGTTTTATAATTTACGTTTTCACTAGAATTTTCAGGTCGTAAAACTGTAATTGCTATATTCTCCGGTTACTCCGGTTTCTGCAGCGCACTGATGAAACCAATTAACGTTTTCAAAGATGTCCCTATTTGGCTCTTTTCATTTTGTGTGCGGGATGTTTGCGAAATTTAGAATGGACGAAATTAACAATTGAAATAACGAATGGGATTTTTCCATGGGAAATAGGCATGCGTTGTCCAAGATATTTATTTCTTATATTGTTAGGAGCTACTTTACCGATAAATTGGAGACGCCCCTTCATGGAAGTTTAGTAGAAAATGCAGTAGCTACCTGCATAGGTGGGGCATCACCAAGTGGTAACTAATTCTTCAAAATCCAGTCGTCACCAACAAAAAATACGGGCGTTTCGATAAATATAACCGAAACGCCCCTCTTTTTGATTGAGAATAACTTGAAAACGAAAAAAGACTAGCCGTTATTTAGCCAGTCTTTTTACTTTTAATTTCTAATTTGCCCGATTAGTATCCGCGGCGATTGCGGTTATTGCGGCGATTACGGTTGTAAGCTTCGTTGTAGCCCTGAATAAATCCATTGCGATAAGCCTGTCTCTCGACTTGACTGTTTTCTCCTCCGGCTCTCCGATAATCTCTGTTGCCCTGAGCATTTGCGCGGCGTCTTTCACGAGCATCTTCCGCTCCTTCGCGTAAGCCGTCGTTATAGCCGTCCTGTCGCGCATCACGGCGATCACCGCGTCGTTCCTGACGCTCTTCTCTGCGATCTTCACGACGTTCCTGTCGAGGTGTTTGCGCATTAACATTCGTGCTCGGTAACAGCGTAAAGCTGAAAAGTAATCCTAAACCTATTCCAAGTCCCTTGATTGTACGTTTTGTTGATTTTTTTGTATTCATAAGAATCTCCGCCGAATGTAATAGCAACAGGTGTGCCTTTCAAAGAATACTCGGTTTTATAACGATTTATTAGCTAAATGCTTTTATAGATTTGTTTATTAACCCTAAAAAGTATGTGTTTAGTCCATTTGAGTATTAGCAGGATTTTGGAATGATATTGATTTCTTGCCCGTCAATGTAATGAAACACTTTGTTTATAGTTGACGTTTAATAAAGCATGAAACATCCAAAAAACGCTGGTTTTGCTTTTATAGCTCTTGCAATAACTTTTTTTGCTGTTGGTATAAGCACAAATAGAACTTTTTTCGGGGTTGCTGTTGTTTTTTTAGTGATTGGTATTCTCTTTATAGTACGCTCAAAACGAAATTAGAAATAGATTTATTTATTAAGTGTTTAGACTTGTCTATTCCTTATCGAGCTTAGATAGGGTTAAAACTTGTCTCATTAACAGGCAAAACGCGGCTGAAAGTATTTCCGGCTTGAGATGCGAATGCCCTGATTCTGCTGTATCATCTTAACTTTGTAGTTTAAGATGAGCAAAGTAAATATCGGCACCTGCGGTTTTCGAGGCAATAAAACGGAATACGCTAAAATTCTTTCTTCCGTCGAGATTCAGCACACTTTTTATCAACCGCCGCAAATCAAGACGCTTGAGAGCTGGCGCGCGGCAATGCCAGACGAGTTTGAGTTTGCGTTGAAAGCCTGGCAATTAATCACTCACGAAGCAAAAAGTCCGACATATCGGCGTTTAAAAAAGAAATTAACCGAAACCGAAAAGCAGGAAGCCGGAAGTTTTAAACCCACCGAAATCGTCCGCGAAGCATGGGAAACAACTCTCAATTGCGCTGAAGCGTTAAAAGCCAAAGCCGTTTTATTTCAATGTCCCGCGAGCTTTGAACAAACAACCGAGAACATCGAGAATCTGGAAAAATTCTTTTCTTCAATCAAACGAGGCAAAATGATTTTCGCGTGGGAGCCGCGCGGCGATTGGAATCCGCAAATCATCAAAAGCATCTGCGCGAATTTGAATTTATGGCACGCGGTTGACCCTTTTAAAAATCAAACGGTGACGCCCGCTAAAATTTATTACCGGCTGCACGGCAGAACAGGCTGGCGTTACAAATATGAGGAAAGCGAATTGGAAGAGCTTGCCGCGATGCTCCCGAAAAACAAAACCGCTTATGTTTTCTTCAACAACATTTTTATGACGGATGATGCGTTAATATTTCAAAAAATAACAAATAAACTTCCTTAATCATCAAAGTTTGGATGAAACTGCTGGAATGACTAAATCGAATTTGTGAGCAATCAACCGAAAATCAGAACTGTCAGCGTCACGCGCTATGTCACACCTTTGCGCGAAGGCGGTTCATTGCCCGCAATCGTTGAAGCTGACGATGACGGAATGTATGTCTTAAAATTTCGCGGCGCGGGACAAGGCGCAAAAGCTCTCATTGCCGAATTGGTTTCCGGCGAGATAGCCCGTTTGCTCGGTTTGCCTGTGCCGGAAATCGTTTTTGTCAATCTCGACTCGGAACTGAGCCGCACCGAGCCTGACCCGGAAATTCAGGATTTACTGCGGGCGAGCGCCGGGCTGAATCTAGCTTTAGATTATCTGCCCGGTTCAATCACTTTTGACCCGCTGGTTGAAACAATTGCGCCGCTTCTTGCTTCCGAGATTATCTGGTTTGATTGTTTTGTGATGAATGTTGACCGGACGCCCCGTAACACAAATATGCTCGTCTGGCACAAAAAATTGTGGCTGATTGATCACGGCGCTTCGCTTTATTTTCATCACGCCTGGCAAAACGCGGAAGAGCAGGCGCGCCGCCCGTTCATTCACGTCAAAGATCACGTTTTGCTGCCCGTCGCAGCCGAGCTTGATGCCGTTGACGCGGCTTGGCGCGATTCTCTTAACGCTGAAAAGATTACCGAAATTGTTTCTTTGATTCCCGATGAATGGCTGGCTGACGCGCCGCAGTTTGAAACAATTGCAAAGCATCGGCAAGCATACGAAAATTTTCTGCAAACGCGACTTTCCGCATCGCGCATCTTTGTCGAGGAGGCGCAGCGTGCGAGAAAAATGCTTGTTTGAATACGCCGTGATTCGCATTGTGCCGCGCGTCGAGCGAGAAGAATTTGTGAACGTCGGCGTGATCGTCTATTGTCCGGCGCAATCGTTTTTAGCCGTTGGATTTGAAATCAACGAGAAAAAGCTGCGCGCCTTTGCGCCCGATTTAGAGATTGCGGAAATCGAAAAACATCTGCGAGCTTTTGAGCAAATCAGCAAGGGCGGAGCCGCAGCCGGAGCAATAGGCAAATTACCAGCCGGAGCGCGTTTTCGCTGGCTGATCGCGCCGCGCAGCACAATCGTCCAAACATCGCCGGTTCATACCGGATTTTGCGTGGATGCAAAAACTGCTCTCAACCGATTGCTCGATCTAATGGTCAGATAAAGCTAATCCGCTTTTGTGCTTACATTATCAGCGCAATTCAAAAACAGTGAAGCCACCGTTTCAAATGAGGAGAATGTTTTCAAAATTGATTGTTTATTTCCAACCGACAAGTTGTAATATGATAGACCTAAAATATTTTCTGGAGGGTAAAATTAATGGCAGAACAAAACAGTCGGTTTGATGCGGATACTTTCGACAACACTTCTAGCGTTCCAAATCTAGGCGGGGTAGGCGATAATATTGATTTTGACGAAAGTCTGCCTGCTAATGATAAAGAAACATCAAGCATAATTACCGATGATGAAGGTGATGAAGCGGCGGAAGACGCAAAAGAAGATACCGTTTAGCTTTAGCAAAAATTCGATTTAAAAAAGGGAGATTGGATTCTCCCTTTTTCTTTTTTTATAACTTTTACTTGAATTCCATATGCGGTGTTAGAAGACACAAAACGCATCGAACAATGCACGAGCTTTTACTAACGATTCTTGATATTCATCTTCAGGCTCGCTGTCAAAAACAATTCCGCCACCGACGTTGATAATTGCTTGATTATCGCGGACAAACGCCGTGCGGATAGCGACGTTTAGATCAATCGAGCCGTCGAAACCGAAATAACCGATTGCGCCCATCGAGATTCCGCGCGGCGCGGTTTCGATTTCATCGAGAATCTGCATTGCGCGCAGTTTCGGCGCGCCGGTAATCGAACCGCAGGGAAAAGCCGCTTTTATTAAATCACTCGCTTTTGCGTTTTCTCGCAAACGTCCGCTGACAGTCGAAACAGAGTGAAACAGCGTCGGATATTCTTCGATTTCGCAGAGATTTTCGACCTTGACCGAGCCAAACTCGCAGACGCGACCGAGATCGTTTCGCAGCAAATCAACAATCATCACGTTTTCCGCCCGATCTTTCCGGCTTTGTTGAAGCTCTCGGCGCAATCGCAAATCTTCTTCCGGTGTTTGTCCGCGCCGTCTGGTTCCTTTAATCGGCGAGGTCGTCACAATTCGACTGCTTTGGACTTCGGATTTTGGACTTTGGACTTTGAGAAATCGTTCGGGCGAGGCGGAAACTATGCAATCGTTTTTGCGTCGGATGAAAGCCGCGAACGGCGCGGGATGAGATTTTCGCAAATGCAGGAAAACCGATTCGGGCGAGATTTTTTCTTCGGATTCGAGCAAAAACTGCTGAGTCAGATTCGCCTGATAAATGTTGCCGGCGGCGATGTGTTTGCGGATTTGATTGATCGCTTGAAGATAATCGGATTTTGAAAAGTTGGATTTAACCGAAATTGATTTGGGACGATTAAAAGTTGATTCCGCGCAAGCTTTTTCCAAAAGGTGCGCGGTTTGCTCGGATTGTTTTCCGACTGCGAAAGTTTTGCCGGTTTGATAATCGTGAACAATCAAAGTTTCGTAAAAATCGAAAGCTGCCGATGGCTGTTCAAAGACTCGAAATTCTTTCCGTCGCGGCTCTAAATTCTCGAAAAGCATTCCGAATTCGTAGGCGAAAGTCGCCGC
>DASWLV010000134.1:0-2302 GCA_036400075.1 Pyrinomonadaceae bacterium | reverse complement strand
GTATTTGTCCAGCAATTCATTCACAATAATTAGATTGTTTGCTTTGCCGTACTTTTTGCGGCTTTCTGCCAAAACGCGCTTTTCCAATTCTTCGCGTCGGCATCTGAGTAAAACAAAACAAACCTTGCCGCCGTGTTTTTCGACGGCTTCGAGAACCTTGTCAATATGCGCGTCGTCCTGGTCTTTGGCGTAACAAAATGTGTAAATCAAGCTGACGTTTCCGCGGGCGGCTTCACCGATCACATCGAGCCGAATTTTCTCGATTAATTTATAAAAAGTCGGCGTGCCGAACTCGAAAACCGGCTCGACGCAGTCAATCGAAAGATGATTATGAAAGACTTTATAACCGGTTAAAGCGGCAATTTCTCCCGCAACCGTCAGTTTTCCGGCTGCCGGCGGACCATAAATAAAAATTAAGTTCATCAGCTTATCTCCTTTCTAAAATTATCTGAAAAAGATGTCATAAAAAATTACCTTGCGGAGTTTTAGTTTTGACACAGAAATTTGTTTAAAAAATAACGAACAACGGACAGAACAAAACCCGCACTCGGAAAATATCGGGTTAAAAAATATCAATGAAAATCTTTCACTTCATCTTTTACACTCTGCTTTGCAGCGTTTTATTTATTAACATCGCTCCGGCTCAAAACAAACAATCGAACATTGCGGTTAATGCGGAAGAAGCCGCCAAATGGCGCGAAGATTTGCGTTATATGGCAGATCAAATGCCCAAATTTCACAAAAATCTCTTTCACACGATGTCGCCCGAACAATTTGACACCGCTATCAAAAGATTGCACGAGCGCATTCCACAGCTTGCCAGACACCAGATTATTGTTGAAATGGCAAAAATCGTAGCAATGGTTGACGACGGTCATACAAACATTTACCCGACTCGTGACACGAAAATCGGCTTCCGCGCTTTGCCCGTCAAGCTCTATTTGTTCAAAGACGGCTTATTTGTCAGAGCTGCCGAGCGCGAACACGCCGCGCTTGTCGGCGCGCGCGTAACAAAAATCGGTAATTTCTCGGTTGAAGAATCAATCGCAAAAGTGCAGGAAATGCTCGGGCGCGACAACGAAATGGGTGTTAGATTTTTCGTCCCGCACTTGCTCGTAATGCCTGAAGTTCTGCACGCTTTCGGGATTGTCGGCGATATGGAAAACGGTCCCCTTTCGATTGAAAAAGGCGGTAAACATGAAATCGTTACGCTCAAGCCCGCCGGATTAGCCGAGATGCTGCCGCCAGATACTGATACAACTTGGATTAACAAACCAAATTGGGTTGATTTGCGCGAAGGCGGGACAAATGCGCAGCCTTTGTGGCTCAAAGACCCGAACGACAAATTCCGGTTTGAATATTTTCCCGAAAAACGCATTGTTTATGCACAAATCAATCAGGGCACGAATAAAGAAAACGAAACTATAGCTGATTTCTCAAAACGTCTTTTCGCATTTGTCGAGGCGAATCCGGTTGAAAAGCTCATTATTGATTTACGGCTTAATCGCGGCGGCAACGGAATGCTTTTTCGCCCGCTCGAAATTGCAATCATAAAATCAAAAATCAATGAGCGCGGAAAGCTTTTTGTACTCATCGGGCGCAGCACCTGGTCGGCATCGCAGTTTCTTCTAAATAATCTGGAAGAATACACAAATGTCATATTCGTCGGCGAGCCGTCTGCGTCAAAAGGAAATATTTACGGCGACTCGCGCCGAATCACGCTTCCCAATAGCGGAATGACCGTGCGGGTTTCCGTTTATTACTGGCAAGATTGGGCGCCTTGGGATACACGCTTTTGGACTGCGCCGGAAATAGCGGCGGAGTTTTCCTCAGAAGATTATCGTACGAACCGCGATCCGGGAATGGAGGCGATTCTGAATTATTCGCCCGGGAAATCGCTTACCGAAATTATTGACGAAGCTTTAACAAAAGGCGGCGTTGAACTGGCGGTCAAAAGCTACCGTGATTTTATGGCACAGCCCGCTCATCGTTATGTCAGCACCGAACAGCCTTTACTTGAAGGTGGTCAGCGCCTTTTGAATGAAAAGAAACCGGAACAGGCGCTCGTACTTTTCAAAATTAATGCCGAAGCGAATCCGCATTCTTTCCGCTCATATTTTGCTCTCGGCGAAACTTATTTCCTGACCGGGAATAAAGAATTGGCAATCCGAAATCTGGAAAAATCTTTAGAGCTAAATCCGAAACATTACGAAGTTTCCATGAGATTAAAACAGATAAAACAACAAAAATAGCTGTTAATTCAAATTCATTTAAAAGACTATAAAAACTTCTTACCAATATC
>DASWLV010000133.1:0-32009 GCA_036400075.1 Pyrinomonadaceae bacterium | reverse complement strand
GACAAACTTTAATAACAAATACGCATTGCCGAATAAGTTATTCGAGTTTATACAGGGAAGATTGGCAATCTGTGTTGCGCCTTCGCCGGAAATGGCAAGAATTGTGAAAGAATTTGATTTAGGTATTGTTGCTCAGGATTTCAGCGCGGAAAATATGGCTCAGGCGATAAAAACATTGACAACGGAAAAAATCAGTCATTTTAAAATGCAATCTGCCGAACATGCTTATGAATTGTCGGCTAATAAAAATCGGGAAAAATTTCTCAGGCTTGTTTCAAATCAGTGAATCAGAGCGGATGTGTTAAATTTTTGTTTTTAGAATATGTGTGGAATCGCAGGCATTGTCAGCCGAAATGGAAAATTAGAACAAGCGCTGGTCAAACGAATGACCGATGCAATCGCGCATCGCGGACCTGACGGCGAAGGTGTTTGGATTAACCCTTCGGAAAATGCGGCTCTCGGGCATCGCCGTCTGGCGATTATTGATTTGAGCGAAAGCGGACGGCAGCCGATGTTTTACGCCGACAAGCGTTTTTCCATCACATTTAACGGTGAAATTTATAATTATCTCGAACTGCGCGACGATCTGGAAAAACGCGGATTTAAATTTAAATCAAGTTCCGACACTGAAGTCTTACTCGCGCTTTTTGCGGAAAGGGGCGAAAAATGTCTTGCAGAACTCGACGGAATGTTTGCCTTTGCGATTTGGGATGAGCAGGAACAAAGTTTATTTGCGGCGCGCGACCGTTTCGGCGAAAAGCCCTTTTATTACGCAATTTATGGCAACGCGCTTTATTTCGCTTCGGAAATGAAGGCGCTCTGGGCGGCAGGCGTTCCGCGCGCTGTCAGCAACCGGATGCTGTACAACTATCTGACCGCGGGCAATATGTATAACCCGTACGACTTGTCTCAAACGTTTTATGAGGGAATTTTTAAATTAAAAGCCGCGCACTACTTTTTTATTTCGCCGCAGGAATTAAAAATCGAACAGACTCGCTATTGGAATCTCGATTACAAAACCGTCAAGCAAAACATTTCCGACGATGAGGCAGCCGAAGAGTTTCGATTTTTATTCAATGAATCCGTCAAAAGACGACTGCGTTCGGATGTTCCCGTTGGAAGCAGTCTGTCGGGTGGTTTGGACAGCTCGCTGGTTGTTTGCACAATTGACCGTTTGAATGCGGAAAAGCAAGTCAGGCAGGCGACATTTTCGGCTCGCTTTCCCGGTTTTGCCAAAGACGAAGGCAAATTTATGCAAGCCGTGATTGACCGCACAAATGCCGAGCCGCATTTTGTTTATCCAGACGACGCTGGTCTGGTCGAAAATCTGGAAAAACTTTTTCATCATCAGGAAGAGCCTTTCGGCTCGGCGAGCATTTACGCGCAGTTTTGCGTGATGCAGTTGGCAAAGGAAAACAGTGTCACGGTTTTGCTGGATGGGCAAGGCGCTGATGAATTGCTTGCCGGTTATCATCCTTATTTTGAAGATTATTTCCGCGAATTAGCGGCGCGCGATAAAAAAACCTGGCGGCGCGAGCAGCAGGCTTTTTACGACACTTACGGCGCGAAGATAAACGGCGACGGTTTTAATTTGAAGGAAACCGTCAGAAGATTTCTGCCCCTCGCACTCAAAGATAAAGCGCGCGCCGTTCGGAATCGTTTGCAGAAAACAAAAGGCTCCGGTTTTCTCGATTCCGGCTTTCAGCAAGAGTTTTCGGATTTTTCTTTCTCTTTTCCCCCACGCCCGGACAATCTGCCGGAGTCTTTGTACCGCAGCACAACAGGCGGCTCGCTCGAAGAATTGCTTCGCTACGCCGACCGCAATTCGATGGCGCATTCGCGCGAAGTGCGACTGCCGTTTTTGTATCACCGTTTAGCAGAGTTTTTATTTTCGCTTCCGTCAAATTTTAAAATCCGCAACGGCGCGACGAAATACATTATGCGCGAAGCGTTTAAAGACATTTTGCCCGCTGAAATCGTCAATCGAACCGACAAAATCGGTTATGAGCCGCCGCAAAAATCCTGGCTGGCGAATCCGCAAATTGTGCAAATGGTTGATGAGGCAGCAAGCTTGCTGACCGAGGCGAAGATTTTAAATAAAGACGCGCTACGTTTTATGAGCGAGCGCGAATCGAAAACTTCGATTTTCAATTCTTACAACTGGAAAATGCTGATGGCGGCAAATTTATTCAAGCGATAAGATTGCTCGCACGAGATTTTCGGCTTGTTTTTCGCGCGTATAGTTCTTTATTTTTTCCGGTTTGCCCGCAAATGCAAGCTTTCCGGTTGTTTTCCATTCTTCAAACCAATCGTTTAGGACTTTCGCAAATTCTGCGGGCGTGTCGGCAAATTTGCCAGCGCCGGTATCTTTAATTATCTCTTCAATTACATCTAGGTCGTTGGGCGCGATCAGAATGTTTCGCCCGGCGCCGAGATATTCGTAGATTTTGCCAGAAGCGACGCCGCGATGACCGCGCCAGCCTGCGTAAAACAATACGTGTGATTCAAGCATTTGCCGTATTGCCTGTTCGCGCGGGATTCGTTCTGTAACTTTTGTGCATTCAGGAGGCAGTTTGTTTTCAATTAGCTTCTGCACTTCTATAAATTCAGCGGTGCCGACGAAGTTTAACTCAATTTCTTTTAAATTCTTATCTGTTAAGAACGCTTTCAAACCTTCGAGCATCACCGATAAATCTTGATTCGGTTTTAAAGTTCCGATTATGGAAAAGACAAATTTGCGGCTGGGAGGCTCGTAATGTTTCCGCGCGCCGGCAAACAATTCGACTTCAAAACCGTTTCTGACGACCAGAGTTTTCGCTTGTGGCGCAAGGCGTTTAATTTCATCAATTAAAGGCTGGCTGACGGAAGTGATCAGCCGCGCCGAGGCAAGCCATTTGCGTAGATATATTTCGTAAAAAACGTTTTGCAAACGGTTTGCAGGATCGGGACGGTAATTTTCGGATAGCAAATTGTTGTCCCATAAATCACGAAAATCAGCGATAAAAGGCTTATTAAATTTTTGCGAGAGCTGATGCCCCAGTTTGATGGTATTCATCGGAAATCCGGTCGCGAAAATGTAATCAACCGGATTGCGGCTTAAATAATCAGCCAGATAATCGTAAAAACAAGCAAAAGCGTTGGATTTGGGATTAACTGTTCCGGCAGAATAAAGTGCCGTGTATAAAAGAAGTTTTCCGGCGCGGGATTTCAAAAACGGGCGATGATAAAATTTTTCGAGCTGCGCCCGAAAGGGCAATTGAATCAGCGTGTAGTTTTCAAATTCGGTGACAATAGGCGGCTTTAAGTTTTCGCTTTCGTAACCCGGAATTGAGTTTTCATCGCCGTTCCAATGTCTGGTAACGACTACCGGATGCAGACCGTGCCGGCGAAAATTATCGGCAAAAGATTGCGCGCGATTTGCCGCAACGATGTTGCACGGCGGGAAAAAATACGAAGCAATTAAAATCTTTTTCATCGCCGCTTTTAACGAAAATCCATCTTACAACATTGAAAAATTCAGACAATCAAGGCTTTTATTTTATACACAAAACCAATTTAAAACAGCGCGAAAAACTGCTTTTATTTGATTTTAATAAGCGTTCTTGAAACCATTGAGACAGAATGCGAAAATTGAATCGGAGTTTCAAATTTATGGATTATCAGAATTTTCTAAATTCTTTCTTCGAGAGTTTTAAATTGGATTTGAAGGCGACGGAGAAACAAACTTCAGAGGGCGTTTTATTTGATATAACCGGCGATGACGCCCGGCTTTTGCTCAGCGAAAACGGAGAGTTGCTCGATGCGCTCGAACATATTTTGTTTCAGGTTTACGGGCGCGGTTTGCCGCGCGAGCAGCGTTTCATTTGCGACGCTGACGGTTACCGGCAAACGCGGCGCGCCGAATTGCAGGCAATGGCGCGGTTTGCCGCCGACAGCGTTCGCAAAAACGGCAGACCTTTTACTTTCGGTGTTTTAAATTCGAGCGAGCGGCGGACGATTCATATGTGTCTGGCTGAAGAAGAAGATTTGCAAACCGAATCGGTCGGCGACGGTAAAAATCGCCGTTTGCAGATTCGCCCGAAAGATTAAATGCATAGTTAAATGTTGTGGATACAATTGTTGCGGTTTCTACACCGCTCGGAAGAAGCGGTATCGGCGTTGTTCGGCTAAGCGGCGTTAATGCGCTCAAAATCGGTCAAAAGCTCGTTTCCGACGAACTTTTTTCACCCAAGCCCCGACATGCGATTCTTAGGAAAATTTACGAGCCTTCAAGTCTGGACGTTTTGGATGAAGCCGTTTTGACTTTTTACAAATCGCCTTTTTCATTTACAGGTGAAGATGTTTTGGAGATAAGCTGCCATGGCTCGCCGGTTTTGCTGCGAAAAATTGTTGACGCGGCATTGCACTTCGACGCCCGGCTCGCCGAACCCGGCGAGTTTACATTGCGCGCCGTGACTAGTGGAAAGCTGAACCTAAGTCAGGCGGAAGCCGTCCGCGATTTAATTGATGCTCAAACCGTTTCCGCTGTCCGCCAAGCTGCCAGACAGCTTGGCGGCGAGCTTTCCAACCAGCTTCAACCGCTTAAGGACGATTTGTTGAATATTATTGTCGTTCTTGAATCGGCGCTTGAATTTGTCGAAGACGATTTGCCGGATTTTGCCATTGAGAACATCAAAAGCAAGCTCTTTGAAATAAACAAATCAATTGCCGCGATGGCTGAAACGTTTCGCGCCGGAAGGCTTTTGCGCGAAGGTTTGAAAGTCGCTTTGGTTGGACGCCCAAATGTTGGTAAATCAAGCCTTTTTAATAGCTTAATCGGTCAAGATCGCGCCATCGTGACTGAAATTCCGGGAACGACTCGTGACAGCTTGCGTGAAAATTTATCGGTTAATGGAATACCGATTTCGCTTTTCGATACAGCCGGCGTACGTGAAGCAACGGATCAAGTCGAAAGCATTGGAGTCGAAAGAACTCACCGCACAATTGCCGATGCAGATTTTGTCGTTGTCATTTTAGACGGTTCGCTTCCACTACAGTTGGAAGATTTTGAGGTTCTCAGAGCAACCGAAGAAAATTTGCGATTGATAGCGATTAACAAAAGCGATTTAACAGTCTATACTGATTCGACTACAATTTCGGCGAACGATAAAGTTGTAAGAATTTCCGCAAAAACCGGGGCGGGTTTGGATTTGCTGCGAAAAGAGTTGATCGCTCCTTTCGCTTCACAAGACATTGAAAATTCCGGTTTTCTCATTTCCGACGCGCGACATCACGACCTTTTGCGCCGGGCACAACTAGAAGTTATGGAGTCGTTGGATTTACTCGCCGGAAAAACGAGTGAAGAGATTGTTTTAGTCGGGCTGCACAACGCTCTACGTCTGCTTGGCGAAATCACCGGCGAGACGACTTCCGAGGATGTTTTAACTCGTATTTTTTCAACCTTTTGCATCGGGAAATAGATTTTCCGCATCAATAATAGCTTATGGTTTTCGACGAAGTTTTTGATGTTATTGTTATTGGCGCCGGTCACGCCGGTTGCGAAGCCGCCTCTGCATCGGCTCGCCTCGGCGCTGAAACCGCTTTGGTGACGATAAATTTAGATTTAATCGGTCAAATGTCCTGCAATCCGGCTGTTGGGGGAATCGCTAAAGGTCATTTAGTGCGCGAGATTGATGCCCTCGGCGGAATAATGGGGAGAATTATTGACCGAACCGGAATTCAGTTTCGCCTTCTTAATCGCTCGCGCGGAATGGCGGTTCAATCTCCCCGCGCTCAAGCTGACCGCGCGCTTTACCGCACTGAAATGCGGCAAACTTTGGAAGCTATCCCAAATCTGCATTTGCGGCAAGGCGTTGTTATTGATTTTATTGTTAAAGATAACAAAATTTTGGGCGTTGAATTACAGGATACCCGAAAATTTGCCGCGCGCGCTGTTGTTGTTGCGACCGGCACTTTTCTAAACGGCACAATTCATACGGGACGCCGCACTTTTTCCGCCGGTCGCGCTGGAGAGCCAGCCTCTATCGAACTTGCGGAAAGTTTGAAAAGGCTCGGATTTCCCGTGGGACGGTTAAAAACCGGAACCCCGCCGAGGCTTGATGGGAGAACTATTGATTGGGACGCTTTTGAACCCCAGCCTGCTGATGAAAATCCTGTCGCATTTTCATTTGCGACTGATAAAATCGAACAACCGCAAATAACCTGTTATATCGGTTATACGGGGGAAGATTTGCATAATAAAATTCGTGAAAATCTTCATCAATCACCTCTTTATTCGGGCAAAATCAAAGGCATCGGTCCGCGTTATTGTCCTTCGATTGAAGATAAAGTCGTAAAATTTGCAGATAAAAACCGGCATCAGCTTTTTTTAGAACCGGAGGGGCATCATACTAACGAAGTTTATTTAAATGGTTTTTCAACTTCGCTGCCATCCAATTTACAGCAGGAATTGGTGCGAATGATTCCGGGGATGGGAAACGCCCGTATTATCCGCCCCGGTTATGCTATTGAGTACGACTTTGTTGATCCGCGACAGCTTCAACCGACAATGGAAACAATCTCCGTCAAAGGTTTGTTTTTTGCCGGACAAATAAACGGTACAACCGGTTATGAGGAAGCAGCTTGTCAGGGTTTAATGGCTGGAATTAACGCGGCACAGCAAGTTTTCTGTAGAAATGAGTTTCGTTTACGGCGGGATGAAGCGTATATCGGCGTACTAATTGATGACCTTCTTCAGCACGGCGTAGATGAACCATACCGGATTTTTACTTCCCGTGCAGAGGCTCGTTTGACTTTAAGACACGATAATGCTGACTTGAGGCTTTCACCGAGAGGTCGTGAGATCGGTCTTGTCGGCGACAATTGCTGGGAACGCTTTCATCAACGGCGTGAGCGAATGGCTGTTCTCTCCAATACCATTAATAACATTCGTTTCAAACGTTCAGATGTTGTTTATGCTACTGCTTCTCAGGTTTTGAACTGTGATTTGGGAGATTCGTTTACTTTGGCACAACTCGCTCAAAGACCCAGCGTTGATTCAAAACTTATTTTCGGGCTTTTGCCAAACGATTTGAGAACAACTACTAAAAAAACGGAATTGGATTCGGTTATTGCCGATTCTATTTACAAGGGATATATCGAAAGCCAGCAAAATATTAACAACAGAGTCAATCGGCACGATTCTTTGCGAGTTCCCGACACTTTTGAGTTCCATAAAATAAGCGGTCTTTCATATGAAATGATTGAGCGCCTGCAAAGATCGCGCCCGCAAACATTCGGTCAGGCGCGTAAAATTCCGGGGATTACTCATTCAGCTCTTTCCACGCTTCTTGTTCATTTATCGGCTTCCGATAAAAAAGCTGCTTGATTTGTTTTGAATGTTTCACGTTTTACAATTTTCAATAATTGAAAATTGTAAAACGTGAAACATCGGCTCAGAGATTAAATTTAATTGAATTACTCCCTTATTTGAAAAAAGGATGTATATTTATTTCCTAATCCCTATTTGCCATCACTGAGAAATTTCGTGATAGTTTTTAGAATAACGGATAAAAGACAATGTAATCTTTTAGTAATAAATATGCAGAAGTGTAAAAAACTTCAAAATATGTTAGTTTTTCGAGGCAAACGCTAAAATAGAAAAGCGGGAAATTTATAGAATGGGAAAAATCATTGCCGTCGCCAATCAAAAGGGCGGAGTTGGGAAAACAACCACAGCCGTTAATCTCGCCGCAGCACTCGCAGTCGAAGAAAAAAAAGTATTGCTTGTTGACGCAGACCCGCAAGCAAACGCCAGCTCTGGCGCGGGAATTGAGCGCGGTATAAAGCGCCGGAGCTTGTATCACGCTTTAGTTTTAAATGACGCGCCGGAAAACGCGATTCAACCGACAGAATTACCTCTGCTGTGGGTCTTACCCTCTGATAAAAACTTAGCAGGGGCAGAGATTGAGTTGGTTGATGCATTGCGCAGAGAATATCGCCTTAGAGAAGTTTTACAGCCTTTAAAAGATAAATACGATTATATTATTATTGATTGTCCCCCTTCGCTGAGCCTGCTGACGCTTAACGGCTTAACAGCGGCTGATTCACTGTTAGTTCCAATCCAATGCGAGTATTATGCGCTTGAAGGAGTTACTGAATTATTTGACACATTGGCACGTTTGCGCAGGGGGTTAAATCCCCAGCTTATAATCGAAGGGTTACTTTTGACAATGTACGATGAGCGAACTAATCTTTCGACAGCAGTTGCCAATGATTTGCGGGATTTTTACGGGAAACAGGTATTGCAAACCGTTATTCCGAGAAATGTTCGACTGGCTGAAGCCCCAAGTCACGGAAAACCGATTATTCTTTATGATATTCGATCACGCGGAGCCGAAAGTTATTTACAGTTAGCAAAGGAGATTTTAAGTCATGAGTAAAAAAATGGCTTTAGGTAGAGGCTTAAGCGCATTAGTGCCGGAAGATGAGCGCGGTACAAATGAAGAGCTGCGCGAAATTGATATAGATTTAATTGAACCGAACAAAGAACAGCCTCGAACCAGATTTGATGAGGACAGGCTCGGAGAGTTAACTCAATCTATCAAAGAAAATGGAATAATTCAGCCGATAATACTGCGCCGGAACAAAAATAATAAGTATGAAATCGTTGCCGGAGAACGTCGTTGGCGCGCTGCACAAAAAGCAGGTTTTAAAAAGATTCCGGCGGTTATTCGTGAAGTTTCAGACGAAAAGCTGCTTGAATTAGCGCTAATTGAAAATATTCAAAGGCATGAGCTTAATTCGATGGAAGAAGCTCGCGCTTATCAAAAACTAATCAAAACTCTTGGCTTGACCCAGGAAATGGTCGCCAATCGAGTCGGAAAAGATAGAGTTTTAATTGCAAATTATTTGAGAATGCTTCGTTTGCCGGAAGATATTCAGAAACTGGTTGAAGAAGAAAAAATTACGGTGGGTCACGCCCGCGCCTTGCTTGGAGTAGAAGACCACGGTGCGCAACGCCGTGTCGCCAGAAGTATAATGGAAATGTCGCTTTCAGTACGTGAAACTGAGCGAATGATTAAGAGAGTTGCGGCAGGCGAAAGCGTCGAGAAAACCATCTCAAAGGAAAGAAAATCAAAAGCTGTTGACGCAAATGTTCGTGCAGCGGAAGAAAAGCTGCGAAGAAGATTCGGAACAAAAGTGAAAATTGCGCCTGACGGACGGGGAACTGGTGGAAAGATTGAATTTGAATATTATAGCGAAGCTGATTTAGACAGAATTTTTCAGCTTTTAATGCTGATGGAAAAGGCTAGTTGAATTTTATATGGAGAAGAAAAAGCGTTTAACTGAAACGGTTTCTTGCGCCGGTTGAGTTGCAAAACTCGCACCAAGCGATTTGGCTCAAGTTTTGAGCCAGCTACCTATGCAAGATATGACAAACGTGATTGTCGGCTATGAAACTGCCGACGACGCGGGAGTTTTTCGCCTTTCAGATGAAACGGCTCTAGTCCAAACTGTTGATTTTTTTACGCCGGTCGCGGATGATCCTGAAATCTATGGAAGAATTGCGGCAATAAACTCGCTTAACGATATTTATGCAATGGGCGGAAAGCCTTTGACGGCGCTTTCAATTGTTTGTTACCCGCAAAAAGGCGATTGGGATGTGCTGGGTGAAATATTAAGCGGAGGTCAAAAAGCACTCAATGCAGAATCCGTAGTTGTGCTTGGCGGGCATTCAGTTGACGATCAGGAAATCAAATTCGGTTATTCAGTGACTGGTATTATTCATCCTGAAAAAGTTATTACAAACGCCGGTGCAAAAGCCGGAGACGTTTTAATTATTACCAAACCAATTGGAACCGGAGCAATCAACACCGCGGTTAAACGCGGAGTCGCACGGGAAGAAACAGCCGAAGCTGCAATCAGAGCTATGACCTCATCCGCTAGAATTCCTTCCGAGATAATGCAAAAAGTCGGAGCTAATTCCTGCACTGACGTGACCGGATTTGGTTTGCTCGGACACACATTTGAAATGGCGCTGGCAAGTAATGTGACAATTCAAATAGATTCAAACAAAGTGCCGCTATTACCTGATGTTTTAGAATTGATTTCAGAAGGAATGCTAACCCGGGGAGACATAAATAACCGAAAGTATGTTGGTGAAACAATATTTTTTGATGAAAATGTAAAACGTGAAACACAAAGTGCGCTTTTTGATCCGCAGACAGCGGGTGGATTGTTGATAAGTTTGGAAAAAGAGCGAGCCATAAGGTTTATATCCGAATTTTCGGATGCAGTAATTATTGGGGAAGTCGGACCGAAGTCGAATTATTTAATAGAGGTATTCTAAAAAACTATCAAATGAATTTTGTTTTTAGTAAATACTTCTTTATTTGGCTAAGCTGCGGATTTATAGCTCTTTCACTTTCATGGAATTTTCCGCAACTCAGATGGATTGTTCTTGGATTTGATTTGTTCTTAATTCTGCTGGCTCTGATAGATCGTCGAATAAGCAGTTTACCCGCAGAAATAACATTTCAACGCGAATTTAACAAACGGTTTGCAATTGGTGATGAAACGGAAGTAAATCTAAAAATCGAAAATAACAGCTCCCATTCTTTCAGAATAATTTTAAAAGACGAATACCCAACTGAAATGAAATTAACGGGTAAAAGAGAGGGATTTATATCAATCCCGCCAAAAACTACCGCTAATTTCTTTTATGGATTAACGCCGACTGAACGGGGGCATTTTGAATTTGGAAAGACCATTGTCCGTCATTTATCAAGTCTCGGTTTAGTTTGGGTTCAGAGCGAAATAAGAACCGAAACAGCCGTTAAAGTTTATCCAAATATGCGGCGAGCGCGAGAAATCGAATTAGCGGCGCTAGGAGCAAAATCATTGGTTGCGGTCAACCGCCGGGCTATTTTGCGCGGCGAGGGAAGGGATTTCGAGTCACTTCGCGATTATGTGCGCGGCGACGAGCTACGGCATCTTTCATGGACGGCAACTGCGCGGCGGGGCAAATTGGTAACCCGTCAATACCAAATCGAGCGCGACCAAACTGTTATTATTGCGTTGGATGCGGGTCGTTTAATGACGGGACGCATTGAAAACGAGACAAAGCTAGACACGGCTATTCAGGCAGCCCTCGCATTGATGTCAGCCGCCGCACGGGGCGGAGATAACGTCGGCATTTTAGTTTTCGGACGTAGAATCAAGAAATTTCTTCCTCCCAAAAAAGGAACTGAACAATTTGAAGGAGTACTTGAAGCTCTCCACGACGTGAAGCCTGAAATGGTAGAGCCTTCATATCCGCGGGCGTTTCAATTCATTTCTGCAAATGTAAAGCGTCGCTCGTTTGTTGTAATTTTAACCGATTTGGTTGATGAAGAAGGCTCAAAAGAGCTGCTTACTTCTCTCAAACTATTGCGACCCAGACATTTACCTCTTGTTGTGACTATCGGTGACAGAGATTTGCGAATGGTCGTGCAAGATGAACCGAATTCTGCCAGAAGTCTTTTTACCCAATCAGTTGCGGAAGAAATTTTATTTCAGAGAGAAACGGCACTAAAAAACGTCGAGACGCAAGGCGGATTAGCTTTGGACGTTACGAGGCGAACTCTCGCCCCGTCTTTACTTGAAACATATCTACGAGTTAAAGAGCGCGGTTTGCTCTGAATCACGAATGCGCCCGGCAAAAAGCAAATAAGAATACATCGCGATTCCAGTCGTCAAACCAATTCCAACTTTGATGGCGGGGTTGATTGCGGCAGGCGAAACAAAACCTTCGATAATTCCGGCAATCACAAGCAAAAAAGCGCATCCGACAACGACTTTAACGGCTTCGACGCCGCTTTTCTTCAGAGCCTCGATCCGCGATAAATCGCCGGGCACGAGAATCGAGTAACCAATCATCATTCCCGCGCCGCCGCAGATGAAAATACATGAAAGCTCAATCACGCCGTGAGCCACGACGAAAAAGAGCAAATCATTGCCAAAAGGCGGGTTAAGCTGATAACAGATGGCGAAAATCGAACCCAAAAAAGCGCCGTTCATCCCGATGATATAGAGCGTTCCGAGAGCAAAAAAAGCGCCGTAAGAAAAAGCGTAAAACGTGACCATAATATTATTGGTCAAAATTGCCGCCGAACCGATTTGATTGCTTTTGTTCAGTTCAAGCCACCAACGACGCTCGTCCTCAACCTCGTAACGAATATCGTAAGTGCCGATTGTTTCGGCGAAATCAATATTTTGCCAGGTTGCGGCAAATGCCAGAATCGCTGACAGCGCAAAAGTGAGAAACGAAATTGCGGTAAAAACCCAGATTTTTCGGAATGTTTGAGGAAAGTCGCGCAGGAAAAAATTTTTGATTAAACCAAATCCCTGATTTTCGGCGCGATAAATTTGACCGTGAGCACGTATCACTAAGCTATTCAAATAATTAACCAGCTTTGGGTCGCGCGACTCCGCACGCGCAATCGCTAAATCCGAAGCTGCGCGGCGGTAAAGCTGTCCAAGTTCTCGAATCTCTTCCCGGCTCAAACCGCGCAAAGTCGCCGATTCGACCAGAGACAATAAATCTTCGAGCCGCTGCCAATTGTTTTTGCGTTTGTTGATAAATTTGTCGAGCATCTTCAGTTGATTTTACAAATGCCTGCGAAAATAAGAAACGATTTTCCAGCCGTCCAGATAAACCCACGGCGCTTCGCCCAAAGTGTAATGTCCGCAGGGCAATACGGTTCTGTCGTGGCGAATGCCGTGTTTTTTGAATGCCGCAATGGTTTGACGCGATAAATCAATCGGAAACGTTAAATCATAACGCGCAAAAATATATCGCATCCGGCGCGGCGGCTGATGTTTTAATTTCTCAAAATAAGCAGCGGGGCTGACAGGAAGCCAAAATTCGCGCAATTCTTCGAGCGACACATGATTTTCCAATCCGCGCCGGACATGCTGAGTTGAAATTCCGCGCCAGGTAACGTCTCCTACATAACTCGAAACGTGATTAAAAACTCCGACATTTATATCCTCGTTGTGAACCATCGTCAGAAAAGCGGTACACGAGCCGATACTCGTGCCGACAATTCCGATCCGTTCATAACCCTGCATTTTTAGCCAAGCGACTGCGGCTTTTGTATCTAAAACGGCTTGTCGAATTGATTGCAATGTGCGCCCGATGTTGGGGCTAACCAGATAATCTGCGCGATTGGTTTCGGGCGGGCGGCGCTCTTCGTGATAAGGCAGTGTTAGACGCAAAGCCGCGATTCCGATGCGGTTTAAAACTTTGGACAAAGCAAAATAGCTTTCCGGCGGCGCGTTCCAATGCGGCAAAACGACGACCGCGCGTTTTTTCTTTTGGTTTTTATCAACCGGAAAAAAGCGGGCGCGGGCGATATTGTTTTCGGGAGAAGCGGTTTCGATTTGGCTTGTCCAAGTTAGATTCGGAGCCTCGAATTTTAAATCAGAGATTTCAGACAAAGCGAAAAATTGGTCGCTGTTTTTCACGGCGTTTTCAGAATAATGTTTCCAAAACGAAGCGGGCGAAGCGCCATTTGAATCGGAGAGAAAAGCAGAGTCGGCAAATTCTTTTCCCCATTCAAAGGGGCGCACGGCACGATTGTCATTAAGGCTGGCG
The DNA here is from genome assembly GCA_036400075.1 of Pyrinomonadaceae bacterium. Lineage (GTDB taxonomy): Bacteria > Acidobacteriota > Blastocatellia > Pyrinomonadales > Pyrinomonadaceae > JALZCH01. Next base: position 18,391 of record DASWLV010000133.1, on the reverse strand, counting down.
AAATATCGTTCGCGGCGATGAAAATAGCGTTTGAGAGGCATTATTTCCGACAGTGTTCCTTTATTCTTTTGAGCATTTGCGGCAAGACGCGCGCGGTTCTGAAAAGCGAGCCGGCAGCAAAATTCCGGGCTAAACCGCGAAAAAGATTAACTGCGTCCGGCGAATAATTGAACCACCAAACATCGGGAATCTGCGTAATGCGGTTGACGTGAATATGTTGCGGCGTGACCAGTTCCATTAAACCCATTTTGCCGTGCGTTCTGCCGTATCCGCTGTTTTTGACGCCGCCCCAAGGGGTTTGCGCAACGCCGTGAGTGTAAACGACTTCGTTCACCGTAATGGTTCCGGCTTCAATTTTTTCGGCAATTCGTTTGCCTTTTTCGATATTTTTAGTCCAAATGCTCGCCGTCAGCCCGAATTCGGAATCGTTTGCCAGTTTAACGGCTTCGTCCTCAGTTTTAAAAGTCATAATCGGCAATGTCGGACCGAAGGTTTCCTCTCGAATTGCTCGAAAACTATGGTCAACATTGGTTAAAACCGTAGGCTCATAAAACGCGCCGGCAAAATTTTCGTTTCGTTTTCCGCCGGTTAAAATTTGCGCTCCATTTTCTCTTGCATCGCAGACGTGATTTTCAACCATTTCGAGTTGTTTTTGGGAAACCATCGAGCCGATTTCCGTCTCGTTTTCAATGCCGATGTTTTGCCGCAGTTTTTTTGTGAGTTCAACAACTCTCTCGATAAATTCGGGCGCAATTTTTTCGTGAACGTAAAGCCGCTCGACCGAAGCGCAGGTTTGTCCCGAATTGGCAAACGCGCCCCAGACGGCGGCTTGCGCCGTTGTTTCAAGATTTGCATCTTCCAAAACAATCATCGGGTCTTTGCCGCCCAGTTCCAGCACAACCGGCGTCAAAGTTTTAGCAGCGGCTTCTGCAATTTTCTTTCCGGTAGCGACGCTGCCCGTAAACATAATTTTGTTCACGCCAGCTTCGACCAAAGCCGCGCCGGTTCGTCCGTCGCCCGTGATGATTTGTAAAACGTTTTCTGGTAGTCCGGCTTTTTGAAAAACTTCGCCGATTTTCAAACCGACAAAAGGCGTCAGTTCGCTCGGTTTTAAAACGACCGAGTTGCCAGCCATCAAAGCCATTGTCACCTCGCCGAGTGGAATAGCCAGCGGATAATTCCACGGCGAGATAATTCCGACAACGCCGAGCGGTTGATAAACGATTCGAGAAGAACGCCCAAGAAAAGCTAATTGACCGATGTTGATTTTTTCCGATTTTAATAATTTCTGAGTGCTGCGGGCGAAATACTGCATTAAATCCAAGACGGGAGCGATTTCAGTGGAGAACGCTTCCGCTACTGGCTTTCCCATTTCTTCGGAGATAAGCCGCGCGATTTCGTCCATTTCCGACAGAATAACATCGCGCGCCTGCAACACAATTCGTTTACGTTCCGCAAATGAAGTCACGCGCCAAATTTTAAAAGCCGCGCGAGCCTTTTCGACAGCGGCAAAAACCGCTTCTCTGTTTGCGTTTCGGACGCGCCCGATTTCCGCGCCGGTCGCCGGATTGTAAGAAACAATTTCCTCGATTCGCTTCTCGCTCGTTTTATCGAATGTCAGCACAGCAGCCATCAGATTTTCTCCCTTTTAACACGGCTCGAATTCACAATGGTTTAAAACTTCACCGATTTCAAACTATGTTAGGTTTGCAAATACAATTGTAGCAAAACTTTGAATTTATTTGATTTTGTCGCGCTAAATCAAAAGTCGAAGCGCAAAAAAACCGCGAAGTTTTAAAGCTTCGCGGAAATTATGAAGAAAGCGGCGATTAGAACGGTACTCATCGCCGCTTATAGGCTCGCGAGCCGCAAATCTCAATCCATTTTGGGCGAGATAAAAACGATAGATTTCATTTCAGCCAAAGCAGCCAGCTTTACCGTCGAAATTTTCCCGACAACCGCTTTTAAATTCGGCAGTTCGCGCGAAATTTCGAGACCAAGCGTTTTTAAGACCGCAATCGTTTGCGGATTCAGCGTTTTGAGCTGAACGATAATTTCCGATTTTCCGCCGTTTACAGACTCAGCTTTTGCGGTCGGATTTTTCATCAGCTCGGCGATTTTCGGATGAAGCCGGGATTCAACTGCAATCAAACGTTTTCCCGCAGGTGGCTGAGGCGCGGCTCTCATTCCAAATGCGGAAATCGAATCAACGCCCGTGCCGCGTTTGAAATGGTAAACCAGAGTTCCGATGACTTTTACGGCGCGACCTGCGACAGACGCCGGAGCAAATTTTGTTTCGCGCGCCGCTTTTTCAGCGGCGGCGCGGAGCAGCGGATTTCCAAAAACGGCTTTTGCTTCGGTGACTTTGCCGCTTTCATCAATCTTAATGCGAACGTTGACCATTCCGGCAGCCCGCGCTCGTTTTGCTGCTTCCGTATATTCCGGTTTGATTAAATCTTCGACTCTGCCGCGAACGCTATTGGCGGAATTTAATGCTCCGGTGCGGAAGTTGCTAACTTCCTGACCATCAATGATAAATACGTTTTCCGAACCTGAAGCGCCGTCAATCGAAAAACTGCCGGAGAGACCTTCAGCGCGAGTACCGGGAACGGTTTTCAGCGCGCTCGAAAAGCCAACGCCTTTCGGCAAATTTTGGATTCGTCTGCCGTTAATCGGCAAATTTTGAATTGATTTTGCTGTAATGTTTGTCTGTACTTTTGTGTCGGTTGCATCAATTACCATTGCGGAATCGCTCGTTACTTCGACGGTTGCTGTCACATTATTCGGCTGCGCTGCCGAGTTTCCACCGCCAATTCCGCTACCCTGTCCTCTGCCAATCCCGCTTCCATTGATGGGAGGTCCTTGCAATGTTGCTTGTTGCTTAAGTTCAAATTTTGGTTGCGTAATTATGTAAGCAACATCTTTATCCAGCCATTCTTTATAAGCCTTTTTCGTTCCGGCGGGCGTCTCGACAGGAACTTCGACGCGGCGAGCGGGCTGACCACTGTCCGTAACGATTCTATCTTCGACCGCGACAAACGATGTAAACTGCGTTAGTAGATTGTATTCAAGCCCAAGCTGTGTGATTGTATTCTGCACCTCGTCACGGGCTTTTCCTTTTTGGATTCCGTTCCAATCCTGCGACATCAAATCGTCAACGCGCGTGCGCGCCCAGAGCGTTGCCAAAACATCGTGCTGCGCTTCGTTTTCGGGAAACACAACCGGAATTTCGCGGACAAAATCTTGTCCGAACCTTTTGCCTCTCAAACGAATCGTGCCGCTCGCCGTCCTGGTAAATCTGCCGTGCAAAATTATCGGTTTTGCGCCGAACAAATCCAGGATTCTGTTTGGATAAACATCCGCTACGGGCAAACCGTTCCAATCAATCGAGATGTCCGTCAAAAGCGGCGAGCGGACGCGCTCGTGAAATCTTTTGGCAGCCGCCGAGCCATCATCTGTTAATGAAACATACGCGGCTTCGCCGCGACCTTCTTCGGCGATTTTGTCGAGCAGAAAACGATTGACAGATTCGCCGATGCCGAAAGAAAACACGCGAGCGTTTCGATGTTTTTGCACTTCGGCGATGATTTCCGCTTCGTTGCCGACTAAGCCGTCGGTCATAAAACAGACGATTCTGACGTGACTATTTGAACCGGAAGGCGCGAACGCGGCGCGAATCGCAGTCATCATTTCGGTTCCGCCGCTGCCTTCGGTTCCGTTCAAAAGCTCTTGCGCTTTTCGCAAGTTTTCTACGCTCGCCGGAACGGGTTTATCGAATAAAACGTGCGTCTCGCCCGCAAAAGTGATGAGATTAAAAGTGTCGAACGGATGAAGCCCGTCAAGCGCGCGTCTCATCGCTTCTTTGGCTTTTTCAATCGGAAAACCGGACATCGAACCCGACGTATCCAGAACGAAAACAATTTCCTTCGGCGTCGCGTCTTCATAAGAAATTGTGTCGGGCGGCTGGAGCATTAACGTGAAAAATCCGCCGCGCTTGTCGCGGTGAGCCAAAACCGCATCGGCGATTTTCTTGCCGGAAACGTCGTATCGCAGAACGAAATCGCGATTCGGAATATCTTTTTCGTTTTTGAGCTTGACGACGCGGCGATTGGCGGAAAGCATCGCCGATTCGATTTCGTGTACTTTCGATGCGACGTTTTCGACGGGAACTCCCGCGTCTAAATTAACTTCAATAGAAATGTCGTGACCGGCGCGAGTCGCCGCAACGGGGGCAGAAATCCTATGGTCATCAGTAACCTGCGCCGGATTGTAACGCGGCGCTACAACTGTCGGAAACACAAATTCGTAAGCGCCGTCTTCGTATTTCAGAGTTTCGACATAGCTGATTTCAACTGTAATCTTTTCACCGGGAAGAATATTGGCGACCGCTTGAGTGAAAATGTTCGGGCGATTTTGATCTAACAGAGCGGCGGTTTTGCCTTCGGTTTTCGCCGTTTCGTAAACCTGTTTGGCTTCCTCCTTTTTCATAATGCGCCCTGCAATCGTGCGGTCGCCCACACGCATCGTCATTTGGTCAACGGCTGCATTTTGAGACAGAGGGAAAACGTAAACGGCTTCGATTTTGTCTGCGAAATTGTTTTCAAATTCCTGCCTTACCCGAACGCGGGCGAGAAAGCCGGAGATTTCGGCTTTGACATTCGTGTTTTTAAGCGGACAATCGCCCAATAATTTTCCGTCTTCCGCGACGGCTCTAAGCGTGCCTTCGGTTGCTGCGGTTTGCGCCTCGGCGTTTGCAAATAAGACGAACGCCAGCCAAAGCCACAAAGTGGCTAAAACAAAGAGAGTTTTTTTCATTTCTTCCTCGCTGTAAAGTTGTTGTTTTTTGGCTAGCCGTTTTTTATGTTGCGCGAGACGGCGAAAAGGTTTCAGCGGCGGAAGAATATTTTTTGAATTTAATTCTGAAATCTGAAATCCGGTTTTAATAAAGGAAGAATAGATAAGTGAAATTTTATCAATTCTTTCGTGATGCCGGGATGAAAATTAGTTCCCGGAAAGCTAGACTTTTAAACCGAAATTAAAAGCCGATGCCCGTTTCTTTAGCTCGTCGCTAAGGATGCCGAACATCGGCTTTTTGTTCCCAAATTAATTTAAGAACGCAGCGGCTGCAAAAAACTTGCACGGCTTGCGAAAAATTTCTGAAAAATGTTTTTGACGTGCGCCGTAAAATCTTCGTGCGGGTTGTTTTCGCCCTATGGTCTGTGATTTATTTGATTTTTACATTTAACAAAAAGGAACATTGGAAAATGATTCGACCGCAGCTTCAACAGTTTATGCAGCAAATCGGCAAAGACGCCGTGGCAATTATTCCGGCGGCGCATGAACAGACGCGCGCTTACGACACGGAATTTAAATTTCATCAAGACCCCGATTTTTATTATTTAACGGGGTTTCCCGAACCCGACGCGATTGCTGTGATTAATCCGGCGAACCGCCGAAATCCGTTCACGCTTTTTGTTCGCCCGCGCGATCCCGTAATGGAAACATGGTACGGGCGACGGCAAGGTACGGAAGGCGCGATGAAAAATTACGGCGCACAGAAAGCTCTGCCGATTGAAAAATTTGCCGCCGAATTGCCCAAGCTTTTAAACGGAGTGGAAAAGCTCTATTACCGATTCGGCGTTGACCGCAAGCTCGATCAGATGATTTTGGATTATTTGTCGAAACAGCGTTTTAGTCGTTTGAAAACCGCGTATCCGCCGCACACAATTGTTGATCCGACTGTAATTATCGGCGATATGCGGCTGCACAAAACGCCCGACGAAATCGAGATTATGCAAACGGCGGCAGACATTACGGTCGAAGGGCATATTATAGCGATGCAGCGGACAAAACCGGGGATGAATGAAGCCGAAATCGAAGCTTTGATCGAGCATCATTTTCGAATGCGCGGCGGGAGCGGAGTTTCTTACAACTCGATTATCGGCGGCGGCGAAAACGCGACGATTTTGCATTACGTCGAAAACAACGCGCCGCTTCGAGACGGCGATTTGGTGCTGGTTGACGCGGGCGCGGAATATCAAGGCTACGCCGCCGACATCACGCGCACATTTCCGGTCAACGGGCGTTTTACCAAACCGCAGCGAGAGATTTACGACGCCGTCTTGGATGTGCAAATCAAATGCGTCGAAGCGACAAAAAAAGGCACAACCGTCAAAGAGCGCCAAGATTTATCAATTCAGCTTTTGACCGAGAAAATGCTTCAATTCGGACTTTTGAAAGGCAAGACGGAAGAAATAATCGAGAAAAAAGAGTTTATGAAATTCTATATGCACGGTGTCGGGCATTATCTCGGTCTGGACGTTCACGACGCCGGACGTTACTTCGCCGACCAGCAGGCGAAAAATTCGCGCCCGTTTGAGCCGGGAATGGTCTTGACGGTTGAGCCGGGACTGTACATTCCGCCCGACGCACCGGACGTTCCCGACCAATATCGCGGCATCGGAGTCCGAATTGAAGACGATGTTCTCGTGACTGAAGATGGCAACGTCAATCTGACTGCAAAATGTCCGAAACAAGCCGAAGAAATCGAAGAACTAATGGCGAAAGCGAGAAAGTGAGATTTAAATTATGATTTTAAAATTTGGTTTTTTGACGATTGTTTTGCTGTTTGGAATTTGTTTGGGGTTTTTTATTCAAAACAATTTCAAAAACAATGTAATTGCACACGGAAATGAGACTATAGCTGATTCCGAGAAAATACTTGTAGTTGGTCACGGCAGAGCAATTACAGGCAAAGACCCTAACGATGCGGAAAAATTCAAGTTTGCTCCAAATAATAAGATGGGAGAATACTTCGATGTTGTTCCGAAAGGAAAGAAGCTTATCATTACGGATGTTATTTACATTCCGCAGAGGAGCGTCAAGCAAAATGGAGTTGCCATAAATCTTAACAACGGCTACGGCATTTTGTTTCAAGCTTTGGTTTCACCGAACGACGGAGGCGATATTCATCTTTGCACCGGATACGGAATTGAGTCGGGAAGAAGTTTGTATGCTTATACCGATGGTACTTCAACACCCGGACAATACATTAGTATTTCGGTCACTGGTTATTTAACCAACGAATAACCTAGTCTTTAATAAGATTTGCTCGATGGTTCATGTTCGGGATCAATTGTCGTTAGCTCTGCTATTATCATCCGTTCACCGGTTTCAGAGCTACAGGCATCCTTGCTCGGAGGCTCAATCGTCCCTTTGCCGTTGCGCGGAAGATAAAATGCGACAAGTAGAGCTAAAGCGGCGAGAGCCGTTCCAATCCAAAAGACGTTGTGAATTGCTCCAGCCATCGCGTTTTGAAGAGCGTTAAATGCTTCCGGCGAAAGCCCGGCTCGCGCGGAAGGTTCAATCAAAGCGTTTGGATTTGAGGCAAGCGCGGCGGCTTGTTCCCTTGTCAAACCGCTATTTTCCTTACTTGCATATTCTCCTAACTGCGTTGCCAGTCCAGCCGAAAGAACCGCTCCCATTACGGCAACTCCAATTGCTCCGCCGATTGAACGGGAAAATTGATTGAGCGAAGTTGCAATTCCAAGCTGATTGCGCGGAACCGCTTGCTGTACAGCGATCATCAACGTCAGCATCGTTAATCCGAGACCGGCTCCGATTAAAATCAAATCAACGTAGAGCCACAAACGCATTGTGTCCCGCTCGAAAAGAGAAAGAAAAACGAAACCGAGCGTTAAAAAAATAAAACCGACAATGGCTGTGGTGCGATAACCGATTTTGAGCAGCAACCGCCCGCCGACGATTGACATTCCAACCCAGCTCAACATCAGCGGCGTCAGCAGCGAACCGGCTTCGGTTGCCGATGCGCCAAGCGCGCCCTGCGCGAAAAGCGGGACGAAAGAAATTGCTCCGAACATTGCCACGCCCCCCAAAAATCCTGCGGTAATTGAAACCGAAACCACTCGATTGCGAAATAATTGAAACGGAATAATCGGGTCGGCAGCGCGGTGTTCGATGAAAAAGAATAAAATTGCAAGAACAAACGCTCCGGCAAAAAGCGCGAGATTATGAGGCACTAAAAGCGCCGAGAAACTCGTGCTTTCGACCAAACCCAACATTAGCAGCGTGATTGAAGCCATCAAAAGCCCCGCTCCAAAATAATCAATCGCCGGGCGGGCGGTTCTTTTCGGTTCTTTGAGAGAAAGCCCAAGAATAAGCGCAGTGATCAAACCGATTGGCAGGTTGATATAAAAAACCCAGCGCCACGATAGTTGATCGGTGATAAATCCGCCCGCAATCGGTCCGACGACGCTGGCAAAACCCCAGACGCCGCTAAAATATGCCTGCATTCGCGCCCGTTCTTCGAGCGTAAAAATGTCGCCGATAATTGTCATTCCGAGCGGTACGAGAGCGCCAGCGCCTAAACCCTGAATGGCGCGGAAAACAATGAGCTGCGTCATTGAACCGGACAACCCGGAAAGTACTGATCCGAGCAGAAAAACGGCAATTCCGATTTGATAAATTATTCTGCGCCCGTAAAGGTCTGAGAGCTTTCCCCAGACCGGCACAGTGACCGTCGAAGTAATCAAATATGCCGAAAATACCCAGCTATAATGATTTAGACCGCCGAGCGAAGCGATTACCGTCGGCATCGCAGTTCCAACAACGGTCGCTTCCAGCGCGGCGAGAAACATTCCGGTCATAATTCCCGCCGTTACAGCCCAGCGGCGGCGGACGGACATTACGAGAGTCGGCTGCAATAAGTTACTTATCTCTACAGATTCTTCCATTCCTATGATTCAACAAAAAGTTACGAATTATCGCAAATTTAGCGGCGAAACGGAGCATTCATCCGAGAATTTACCCATCCCACCTGAGAAATTTATTTGGAATTTCGTGATTTACCGATAACCAAAGTAGCCGTGTAACCATTGCGATTGATTCTGATGTTTTCTTTAGGCACGGGGACGAGATTTGTCAGTTTAATTTCGTAACCTTCAAATGAAATGCTGTTTGGGTCAAAGTTTGTATTTAATTCAAAAGTTTTCGCCGCGCCGCCGCGTTTTGCGACTTTGATTTGTATTTTGGCGTTCCCCGCGTGAATGCAGTTGACGCCTTCGGGGCAACGCGACTCCTCCACGATAGAGACAAACTTAATCGTCAGTTTACTGCCGGCAACGGCTTTCTGATTGTTAACGCGGAGCTTTATTTGTTGGCTGGTTTGCGCCGATGCATACCAGAAACTTCCGAACAAAAGAGTTAAAACCAAAGTTAGAAATATTTTTTTCATAATCGTTTCTCCAAAATCGAACAAGAGCGTTCTATGCGGCTCATTTGAAGAAAGTCTGGCAGTTCTGCGTTGTATTGGCAAAAACAGTTTGGAAAACTAAAAGAAAATATAAAGCCGCAAACGAACAATTGTTTTTCAGAAACAAGCTATTCGTTTGCGGCTTTGTTTGCCTAAAAATTGATTTAAGATTTTCCCGAACGACTTACTGTGACATTGGTCAGACGCGCCGGATATGTGGCAAAGTTTTCGATTTCGACCGTTTGCTGTTTGGTTTTAGTATCATCATCAAAACGAATCCGCGCAGCGGCGATGTAAGTGCCTTCGCCTTTGCCTGTTCGCGGGTCAATGTAAAGCTCGATAACGCCGAACGGATAATCGAGCGAGCGCGTGCCGAAACGGTGTTCGGCAAACTGAGTCCAGCGTTCAAAAACGATGAAAATTCGGCGCTGACCGTCAACCGTTGATTCGCGCACGACGTTTAAAGTCCGCGCTAGATTGTTACCGATTGAAAACGAGCCTAAATCGTTGTCGCGAATCGCTTCCAAAGCGTTGCTTTGTCCTCTGTTTTTCAAAACGTTGAGATACTGGCGCGACTGCTCATCGGATGTTCGCCCATTTAGCCGCAAATTAAAAAAAGCGGTCGCAACCTGCGGTCCGTTATAGCTGATAATACTTCCTGTGAATTCTTCCGCCCCGCCCGTTGCAGTTCTGTTGTTTTGCCCGAAGGCGTTTTGGTTTGACCAGACAAGCGTCAAACATGCTAACAAAACGATTGTGTAGTTCCGAAAATTTTTCATAAACCCCCCTGAAAATTAAATTCTTGTATTTTCAAACATTAACAGGATTTGACAGTCCGTTCGGTTCGGAAACGAACAAAAAAGCGACTCAAACGCGAGCCGCTTTTTTGTTCGTTAATTGGTTAAATTTTTAGGCGTAAGAATGTAAGCCCGGAAGCAGATAGCTGACTCCGAGATAGGTGAAAATCACGAGCAAAAACGCGACTACGGCAAAATAAGCAGAGCTTCTGCCCGTCCAGCCGCGCGAGATTCTCGTATGCAGAAATGCCGCGTAAGTCAGCCACGCGACGAGCGCGCCGGTTTCTTTTGAATCCCAGCCCCAGGGTCTGCCCCAGCTTTCGTTCGCCCAAATCGCGCCCGTGATGAGCAGCATCGCAATTCCGGCAAACGCCAGACACGCGGTTTTGTACATCAAACCGTCGAGCGTTTCGAGAGACGGCAGAGCTTCTCTTAATTTTTCGGTGCGAAAACCGAACAGCAGCACGAAAAACGTTCCTGCAAGAGCCGTAATCAATCCCGCCAACTCGACCGGATTTGTGTTGAGACTCAAAAACATTTGCTGCCCGCTTTGCTGCAAATACGCCTGCGCCGCTTCGTTAAATTGCTGCGGCGTGACTTGCGCCAATTCGTCGGCTCGCAAGCCCTGACGCTCGCCGATTGCGCGTCCGGCGTAAAGCATTTGCTGCGGCGCGGCTTGCAGTTGAGCTTCGAGACGCGGCAAAACGTCCGTTGTATTTTTAATCCCCGAAACCAAAAACGCAATCGCCAAAATCTGCGCCACAAACGCGCCGCGCAACGCCCAATGACCGATTATTTTGGCTCGCTCATTGTTTTGATAAACGTAAAACGCAAACGCCGCACTTGTTGCAAATGACAAAATGCCCGCGACGACGAGCATTTCGCCGACAAACGGAATGTCGAGACGAAACGAAGTTAAAAACGGTTTTTTGTTTCCCGCCGGATTCGGAACGAACAGACCGGCGCGATAAACGGCTTCGCTGAAAATCGAAAAACGGCTGATCGTTCCGACGACGAGCAGCACAAAAGCCGAAGACCAGATCGCCATTGATTCGGGTTTGACTCGATCTTTGAGCAAATAAATTACCGCAACGGCAAAACAGACGAGCGCGACGCCGTAACTCAAACTTGCGACGCCGACGTGAATCGGTCGCCAGTAGGAATCGAGAACCGGTGGTAAATCAACGAACTCGCCGCCGATAAACCGCGCGAGCGTCAAAATCAAAGCCGCCAGCGGCAGCGAAAAAGCCGCCAGAAATTGAAATTTTTTGCGGTTGGCGAGCAGGAGCGTCGTAATGCCCGCGCCGAAAGCGAACGCGAGGCTTAAATCATAAAGATTTGAAAACGGAATGTAGCGAAAAATCCAGGGCGTTTCGGGATTTCCGCTCTGGCGCAAAACGGCGATTTCGTGTTCGTAAGCAGCCACCCAGCGCACCAGCCAGCTCGAAAAATTAAAGAAAACCCCAAGCGCGCCGAGCCATAAACCGGCGCTCGCCGCCATCCGTGAAGGCGCATAAAGATTCGTCAATTGAAAAATCGCCGCCATCAAATACGATGCCAGCGCCAGCATCATCAAAGCCGTGTCGGAAATGAATCTTTCGCCGATTTGCAGTTTTAAACCAAGCACCGCAAACGAACCGGCAATCGCCAAAATCGCCGGAAGATAAGCGCGCCACGCCGGAAGCGGTTTCGATTCGTTCGTGTGTATTATTTTGGAAGAAAGCGTTGCGTCCATTATTAAATTACCTTTTACCACAGAAACACTGAGAAACGGAGAATAAACAAAACGTTATGAATTCTGTTTCTCTATATCTTTGTAGTTCAAATCTACTTTTATACTTTCAAACTTGTCGGCAAAAGCCGTTTCGTTGCGGTTTGTATGCGCGCCCAAAATCGTTTCGCCCGTCGGTTCGACGATTGCCCAAACGCGCTGGTGCGAAAAGAAAAACACCATGCAAAGCGCCAGCATCAGCAATCCGCCGCCGTAATACCAGGCGATCATTGCGCCGTAAAACGGATCGTATTTGATGGACAGAACGTGGGCGAGCGGCGATTTTTCAAAATCAACCATTTTGTATTTGTATCCGAAAACCGCTCCGCCGACCGGTGCGCCGGTCGGCAAATCGCGGGCGAAAACATAGGCTGTTTTTTGCTCGCCGGTCGGCGAAGTGATTCGCGTCTGCACCGCCGGATTGTTGTAATCGGGCGAGCGCGAATCGGGCTTTCCGCCGACTAACGTAAAATCAGGGAAAAATCCGAGATATTCGATTTTCGTTCCGTCCGGCAATGTTGTCGAACCATTGCGCTTTAAATTGACGTTGAAAGCATCGCCGTTTTCGGGCGTCAAACGAAAAGTCATCGCGCGTGCGCTGCCACGCCTGACATCGGCACTCGCCTGAAAAAAGCGATAACCGCGATAGGTGTATGGCTGATTGAGCGAAACTGTTACATCTCTGTCCCCGTAACTCGGGTCGGAAATTCGCATTCGAGTCGCCCAATCCATCGTGTTGTTGATTTCGATTGAGCCGTCGCGGTCAATTAATTTCTGTTCGATGTCGGTGCAAAAAAGCGTAAACGGAAGCGGAAAAGGCGTCTCGACTTTTTTGTCGAGATTGTAATCGAGCCGCTGAATTTCGTTTGCGGAACCTCCGGGAATCATTCGCACGGTTGCATCAAATCCGGTTTGCAACGCGACGAAATGCCCCAGAAACAGCGTCAGCAATGCGACGTGAACGACATAAGCGCCCAAACGGTTCCAAACAAATTTCTGCCCGAAAATCACCGTTCGCCCATTTTCTTTCGTCGTCACGCGCGGTTTAAAACCGTGTTTGCGGAAAACTCGTTCGACTTGCGCTTTATCGCTTGATTCGATTCTCGCATTGAAATTCTGATTGAGCAGATAAGCTCGCGTCGCATCCAGCTTCGGTTTGACGATGTAATTCCAGGCGGTCGGAAAACGGTCAATCGAAGCCAGCACGATGTTGAGCGAAAGCACGAGCAGGAGCAGGTTAAAATACCAGGCGTGATAAATATCGAAAAAGCCGAGCTTTTCGTAAACCAGTTTTTCCGCCGGAGTCATTCTTGCGTAAAAACGGTCGAAACCGTCAACGTTTTGCTGAACGACGAGCATTCCGACGATTGAGAGCAACGTTAAAATAATGAGCAAAACGACGCCGAATCTGACCGAGCTTAAACCATCCAAAATGCGGTTGATAATCGGTTTTCCACGAGGTTTTGCCTTTGGCGCGCTCGTTTGCACCTCAGTCTTTTTGATTGTCTCTTCTGCAACAGACATTTAAATAAACTATTAATTGAAAATAAGAGAGTTTTGACTGATAGAATGATAACTCAGCGTTTCTGATTTTGCCACGTCCGCAAAATTAGAAATTCTTTTACCGAGAAGCAAAAAATCTTGTGAAAGTTTGCACTAAATTTGCGCCCTTGAAGTTTGGTAATTTGCGGCGCGGCGTTATAATCTGAATCAAAGTGCGAATTTAAAGCTCAAATTTGATGGAAAACGTCGCCGTAGAAATCAGAGAACAACCGATTGCAGCCGCAGCGCAAACCATAACGGGGCGCGAAAAGCTCGCCGCTTATGTTGTGCTGACAAAACCGCGCATCGCTTTGATGCTGGTCATAACGGCTGCCGCCGGATTTTATCTCGGCACGGCAAACCGTTTCGATTGGCTGCTTTTCCTTAATTCGATGATTTCGATTGCGCTGCTCGCCTTCGGCGTAGCGACGCTTAATCAATATCTCGAACGCGACACTGATTTGCTGATGAAGCGGACGGCGATTCGCCCGCTGCCTTCCGGGAAATTAAGCTCGGCGCAAGCGCTCGTTTTCGGTATCTTGCTGTGTTTCGCGGCGGAAATTTATCTGGCTGTTTTTGTTAACTTTCTAACGGCAATTTTGGGTTTGACCGTCATCGTCGGCTACGTTTTGCTTTACACGCCTCTGAAAACGCGAACGACTCTTTCGACTTTAATCGGCGCGTTTCCCGGCGCAATGCCGCCTTTGATGGGTTGGACGGCTGCCGCCAACGAAGTTTCGCTCGGCGCTTGGGCATTGTTTTGGACTTTGTTTTTGTGGCAGTTTCCGCATTTTCTGGCGATTGCCTGGATGTACCGCGAGGAATATAAACGCGCGGGAATTTTAATGCTCCCGGTGGTCGAACCGGCGGGCAAAATCACAGCGAAGCAAATCGTGATTTTTGCTGTGCTAACGCTTTTAATCAGTCTCGCACCTTTCTTTTTAGGTTTGGCAGGCTTGTTTTATTTGATCGGCGCGGCGCTTCTCGGCGCATGGTTTTTGTTTGCGGGAATTGATTTCGCGCGAACGAAATCGGATGAAAAAGCGCGCCGCCTGTTAAAAGTTTCTGTAATGTACCTGCCGCTTTTGTTTGGATTGATGGTTTTGAATAAGGCTTTGAGTTGACGAATTTGATTTAAATCTTCCCCGAAGCGTTCAAGGTGGGTTTATGAAGTACGAACTGGGAACGACAAAGGAACTACAGCCGCAAATTGAAGAAAGAAACGCGCGCGGCACGAGATTGGGCGGAAAATCCGGCGCAGGCGGAAACGGCGGGAACGGCAGGCGCGGCGGAGGCGGCGGTGGAGGCGGCGACCGGCGCGACAACGGCAATCAAATGGAAGAAGAGCAATTTGTCCCGTCGAAATACCGCATAATGATGTGGTTCGTTTTGCTCGTCATTATGATGACCTTCGCCGGACTCGTCAGCGCCTACATTTTTATTGCCGTCAACAAAAGTCAGGAATGGCGACCGTTTGATTTACCTTTTGCAATTTTCGTCAGCACGGTTTTGATTTTGGCAAGCAGCGTCACATACGAGCTGGCGCGCGTGGCGATAAATCACGAAAATCAGGAGTCGTTTCGCCGCTGGATGGTTGCGACAACGGCTCTTGGCGGAATGTTTATCGCCTCGCAGCTTTTTTCCTGGGTTTCACTCGTCGGACGCGGCGTTTATCTGTCAAGCAATCCTTATGCGGGATTTTTCTATGTTTTAACCGCCGCTCACGCTTTTCACTTAATCGGCGGAATCGCCGCACTCGGTTATCTGGTTTTGCGCTCTTGGAATCCGACGCGAAACTCTGAACGCCTTTTCAAACGCCAAACCGCCGCTTCGGTCGTCGGTCTTTATTGGCATTCAATGGACGGACTCTGGCTTGTTCTCTTCGCACTGCTCGCTTTTTGGAAATGATAAACGCACAAACCTCCGAAAGATCGAACGACAAATCAATTTTTTGGATAAATCTGCTTTCGGTCGTCGTGCCGGTCATCGTTGCCGTTTTGCTCGGACTTCCGGCGAAATTGGATTTGGGCGCGTGGACAAAATCGCTCTCGCACGTAATTGGCGCGATTAACAGCTTGACCACAGTTTTGCTCGTCGCCGGACTGATTTTTATCCGTCAAAACAAAATCAATTTACACCGCGCGGCGATGATTGGTGCGTTTTCGCTCGGCGCGCTGTTTTTAATTTGCTATGTCACTTATCACCTGACAAATCCGGCAAACCGATATAACGGCGAAGGTTTTTCCAGATACGTTTATTTCTTCTTTTTGATCACGCACGTTTTGCTGTCGCTAATCGTTTTGCCGCTCGTTTTGCGCGCGATGTTTTTCGCGGGCACCAATCGTTTTGACAGACACAAACGAATCGTCCGCTACGCTTACCCGATTTGGCTCTACGTTTCTGCGTCGGGCGTGATTGTTTATTTAATGCTTTATCATTTGTAAATTTTGCCTTTTACGCCCAGCCTTTATTCAGAATCTACGCCCGCCGCT
Source organism: Pyrinomonadaceae bacterium (assembly GCA_036400075.1). GTDB lineage: Bacteria > Acidobacteriota > Blastocatellia > Pyrinomonadales > Pyrinomonadaceae > JALZCH01. The sequence goes on along the minus strand of DASWLV010000133.1, from coordinate 2,518 downwards.
TTTAAAACAAAATCGGGCGTTTTCGGTTCGTTCGGCAAAACCATTTCTCTGCCTTTATCCAAAGCCCAGCGATGAAGCCACGAAATTCCGGCTCTTTTTGTGAAAGTGTCGGGCAATTTATAGGCTTCGTCCGTCAACGCATTTTCCAGAGTTACAAACTGATAACCGCGTTTTCTGAGCATTCCGGCAACGTCGTCAAAATAATCGGCGTTGATTGAATTGGCGTGAAGCAGCAGTATTTGTTTCGGTTCGCGGTTAAAAAGCTTGATTGATTGCCGCTCCCAATAATCCATTTTCGCTTCGAGATACGGCACGTAAGCCGTGCCGATTTGTTTCATCAGCTTTTTATCGTTTTTCTCAAGCGCGTTGTCATAGGCGCGCGCAAAAATCCAATCGGCGTTGTCAATCGTCACGGGCGCGATTGTGTAATTATGCTGCGCGAGAAACGCGCCGAGCTTTTGTTTGATTTCCAAATCCAGTCCCGTAAAAAGATACGGGTGGCGAAAATAACGAATCTGTTTGTTTTTCGACGCCAATAGCTCTTTTGTCACAATCTCGCCTTTTAAAATATCTTCGGTGTATTTTTCCAGAGAATTTGCGTGAAGATTCATATGCGAACGAGTGTGATTTCCGAGTTCGAGTCCGGCATCTATCCATTGGCGCAACAAATCAACTTCAGTTTCGACGCGCTTTTCGTTTGCGTAAAGCTTGCCTTCGTTGACAAAACCGATTGCCGGAATTTTTGCCTTTTTGATGTGACCGAGCAATTTGCGGGTGATTTCCTGCCGCACGTTTAAATCTTTTTGTTTTGAAACGACAGGCAAATCGTCAATCGTAACGGCGATAAATCTGTTTGCCTTTTGCGCTTTGATCGAAACGACTGATGAAATTAAAACGAGAAAAAATAAGATAAAAAGCGATTTCATATTTGAAAAGAAACTTTGCGACCTTTGCGGTTAATCTTGAAATTAAAAACTTAACCGCAAAGGACGCAAAGGTCAGCGCAAAGATTCTAAATAAAAGAAGTTTCGTGAATCAGACGATTTTCGTTGAAACGTTTTAGATCAAGCATTGAAACATCCATAAAAGTCGTTGCACCGTCAAGCAAAATTTCCGCAACTGCTCTGCCCGAAGCCGGTGAATGCATCACGCCGTGACCGCTGAAACCGTTGCAAAAATATAAGCCTTCGATTTCGCAGCCGCCGATAATCGCGTGATGATCGGGCGTGTTTTCATAAAGCCCTGCGCGGCATTTTTCTCTGACAACGGAAGTTTCCGCGAGAAAAGGCGCGCGCGATTTCGCTTTTTCATAAACTTTGGCAATAAATCCCTCGTCAAAATCAATTTTAAAAGTTGGTTTTTCGTCGCGGTCTGGATAAGCGAAAAGCACTTCCGTAAGAGAATTTTTGGCGGGACGAAAATGAAAACCCGTGCCGATGTCAATTACCATCGGCAGATTTGCGGGCAATTCTCGCGGGCTGCGCGCCCAAACGATTTGCCTTCTGAGCGGTTCAACGGGCAAATCAATTCCGGCTGTTTCGGCAATTTCTCGCGCCCAGGCGCCAGCCGTTAAAATGACGTTTTCGGTTTCGATTCTGCCGCGATTTGTCTCAACGGCTTTGACTTTGCCGTTTTCGGTTTCGATTGCCGAAACTGTTGTTGAAAATTCAATCTTCGCCCCGTTTTCCGCAGCTTTTTTCGCAAAGCCTTCCAACACGCCGAGCGGATCAATAAAACCGTCGGTCGAACAAAAACTGCCGCCGACAACATCCGCGCAATTCATTCCCGGCACGATTTCTGCGATTGTTTCAGCGTCAACAATCTCGACCGTTTTCAGCCCAAGCGATTTTTGTTTTTGTGAACTGCGCCGTAAATAATCAAGCTGCGCTTCATCAGTGGCGAAAAACAAATAACCGCGCGGCTCATAACCGCTATCAACACCGGTAATTTCCTCGAATCTGCGAAAAAAAACAATCGAATACAGCGACATTCGGATATTGATTTCGGTCTCAAACTGCGCCCGAACGCCGCCCGTCGCCTTTCCGGTCGAGCCAAGCCCAAGCCGCGCTTCGCGTTCGAGAATTAAAACATCTTTCGCGCCGCGCTCGGTTAAATGAAATGCCGCGCTCGCGCCGACAACGCCGCCGCCGATAATGACAATTTCCGCTTTACTCATAAATCGAAACGATTTTCTTGAACGAAGGCTGTTTTAACCATCCCGCTTCGCGTAAACACAGATGAAATAGGATGAATATTGATTTATATCTGTTTTCATCGTCTTAAATCAGTGTTTATCTGTGGTTGAAATTCACGTTTTTACTTGGCGAAAATCTGCGAAAAATCCGCAAAGGCTTTAAATTCCAGCGCGTTGCCGCTTGGATCGAGGAAAAACATTGTCGCCTGCTCGCCGGGTTCACCCGCAAAACGGGTATGCGGTTCGATGATAAATTCGACATTCAAACCGCGCAGACGCGCCGCCAGAGCCTGCCATTCTTCCATCGGCAAAATCACGCCGAAA
>DASWLV010000132.1:0-1820 GCA_036400075.1 Pyrinomonadaceae bacterium | reverse complement strand
GGCTTGTTTCGGGTCAATATAGGCTTTGCCTTTTAAGCCCTGAAGTTCGCCCGAAAATTGGATTCGAATTTCAGTATCTTTACCGCCGAGGCTCGGAATGCCGAGCATTGGCACTTCATAAGTCGAAGAAACCGGCGCGCTGCCGGCAACCTGTTTGGTTTCCTCTATCGAATTTGAAGGACGATTGCCGACAATTGCGTAGCCTTGCGGTACTGCGCTGCGGAACGCAACCGGAGTATCGCCGCCGATTGTCGTCAAACCTTCGTTAGGCGACAAAACGAGCATAAATTGATTCATCGGCGTGGTAAAAGTCGCAGTCCCGACACCGTTACTAATTGGCGTCGGACCGAGCAGAGTAACTGCGCCGTTCGGATCAACCGCGTAAACGTAATAGCTTTTTGCATCAGCCGGAAGACCGGACAGATCGAGCGAAACATTTGTTCCGCTGGTCGAACGCATTACGCGCGCCATGCCTTTTGCGCCCTGCAAATTCATCGGCGTCAATTCAACCGTTACTTCTTTGCCAACCGGATATTCGATAACCGAGTAGCTGCCATCTGGATTTTGAACCGTTGTTCTGGCGGTTGTTGTAGTTGTAGTTGTCGTTTTAGTCGTTGCGTCCTGAGCCAATGCAACGCCGGACAGTGAAAATGCGAGGGCTAAACTTCCACCGAGACTGAATATTTTCTTGTTCATAAAAACCTCCATTTAAATAAAAATAGTAATTCGATCATTTAAAAGCTAAATGCGAATTACGTAATTTTTTAACAAATCTAGTCGCAAGCACCGTGCCAGAGCAGTTTTTGTTGGTAAATGGCGGTTTTGGAGATTTATCAGCAGTTCATTTGTAAAAACTCAATACAATAATCGTATCGAATTTAGCCAATAAAAAATCAGCAGATAAACAAAGCTCAAATCAGGACGCCGTGACTTCAGCTTTATTTGACACAAAAAAAGGCGAATTATGTAAAATCCGCCTTTTTTCTGATTATGTTTTGTTTAGAAACTATTTGATATTTAACTCAAAAGGCATTAGCGCCATTGTTTCGCCGCGTTTCATTGCGTCGAAAAGAGCGGCGTAACGGAATAATCGGCGCGCGTCTTCCGGCAAAGCCTGCATCAGCGCTTCCCGCTGTTTCGCCTGAACTGTGGCTTCGTCGTCGGAGCCGAAAAGCTCCTGAAGGAACGGTTTCGGAGTTGGAAAAACAACTCGTTTGACATCTTTGTCGGCGGGCAGATTTGCCAGTTGTTTGGCGATTTCTACGGCTTTGTTCAAACCTCCGAACTCGTCAATCAAGCCCTTTTCTTTCGCCTGCATTCCCGTCCAAACTCTTCCCTGACCGATTGAATCAATGTATTCGGCGGGTTTTCCGCGCCCGGCGGCGACTTTCGGGACAAAGTTGTCGTAATAAATATTTTTCGCCTGATTTTCAAAAACGGCTCTTTCCTCGGGCGTCCAATTCCTGGTGACATCAAATATTCCGGCGTTTTTGCCGCGCGAAATGGTTTCCGAACTAACTCCGAGCCAATCATACAAACCTTTTACGTTCGGTTTACCCAGAAAGACGCCGATTGAGCCGGTGACGGTTGAAGGCTCGGCGACGATTTTATTTGAGTTCGCGGCGATGTAATAACCGCCGGAAGCCGCCACGTCGCCCATCGAAGTCACGACCGGCTTTTTCGTTTTGGCATTTTCAATCGCGTGCCAGATTAAATCCGACGCCAGAGCCGAGCCGCCGGGCGAATCAACGCGCAGCACAATCGCTTTGATTGACGAATCTTCCGCCGCGTCGTTAATCGCTTTGACAAGCGTATCGGAA
>DASWLV010000131.1:0-15615 GCA_036400075.1 Pyrinomonadaceae bacterium | reverse complement strand
TCCCGAAGGCAGAGTTTGACTGTCGTAATAATAATAAACCCCTGCCGTTTGCGGCGAATCATTATAGGTTTTCGATGTCGGGCGATTCAAAGCATCGTAAGCAATTGTAGTCGTAATTGCGCGAGCATTGTATTTGCTCGTCAGATTCCCGTTCGCGTCATAACCGTAATAAACAGTTCCCGATTCGGGATTTGCGGCAGAGCTTAATCGAGACAGAGCGTCATAAGCAAACGTTCGGGTCTGAGAGCCTTGCTGAACCTGCGTGAGATTATTCAGCACATCGTAAGTGTATTCCGTTCGTTGAGAGGGACTGCCTATTGTGCCGAGATTTCCGTTTGCATCCGGTTCATCCAGCTTTTCGAGTCTTCCCAAAGCGTCAGAGATGCTGCGTCTCACCTTCGAGGCTTGATCCGTAACCGTCACACTATTTCCGCTGTAAGCGGTAGTGACTACGGCGTTATCCGAGGTCGTCACATTCGTAACTCTGCCGAGCGCGTCATATGTTGATTCACCCCAGCCGTAAGTTGAATCCGAGGTGGTGCGATGCGGATTATAGGCACGTTTGACTCTTCCGAGCGCGTCAAAGGTTTGCGTCTGTTTAATGTAAGCAGAGCTTGTTTCGTAGCTTCTCGTCTCGAAAGTTCTGCCCAGACCGTCATAGCGAGATTCGCTTTTTAGTTGATTATCATTATAAGAACCGAAATCGCTCGTAGTTGTCACCACACGGTTTGTGTCGTCATAAAGGAAAGTGGTTTGATTTTGTTGAGGTGTGCCGACACCGCGAATGATTCTGGTCGGACGATCCAGCGAATCATTCGTGCTGTAGCCGCTGGCGACGATTCCGTTCTGGTCTTCGCCGTCAACCGCCATTCCCGTGTAAAAATCAAACTGCGAATAAACCGTCTGACTGACCGTTTGATTTAAAGCGCTGGTGACTTTGGTGACAAAAGCGTAGCTCGATTGTCCCTGTGAGGAAAGCTCCGAGGGAGCGGAGTTGGCGCGGGCTTCTCCGCTTGGAGAACCGAAACGATCCGAGTATTCGGCTTCGGTTTCATAACTGCGCCCGTCTTTTACTTTCACCAGATTTCCCGCTATATCGTATTGCTGGTAAGTCGCCACGTAATTGCCGTTGACGATCATCCATCTGGTCGTGGAAGTGACGTTCCCGCGCGTCAAATAACTGGTTGTAAACGAAGAATCGTGTCCGCTGATTCCCGTGCGATTTACAAGCGCGGCATGGTTGCCGTCCGAAACATAATAATCGTAGTTTAAAGTGGTGTGCGATTTTTTATCATTTCCGGCGGCATCGGTCGAAACCCAGGTTTGCCACGGTAGATTGCGAATGTGAACGCTTGAAGCCGTGGGAGTAGCGCTCGCGTAATCGCCGTTCGATCCCGTCGTCACATAATCCGTGTGTGTTCTCCTGATTAATCCGCCTGCTGCGCCGTCCCCGTAATGATATTCGTAAATATCGGTTTGATTGTTGTATTGGTCATAAGCGAAAGTTTGTTTGCTGACTTTATTCGGACTGACATCTTTCAATGTCGAGACGGTTTCCGTTAATCGCGGATCAAGCGGCGGAGAATCATCTGCTGTACCAGTCCACCATGAAATAGTAGCGCGCTGCGCCCAGGTTTGCTCCGTCGTTCTGAGCACCGTCGCGCCGTCGAAGTTATACGCTTCGGTTTTCTTTTCCTTTCCTTCGCGCCATTTCGAGTAATTCGTTGCCTGCTGCAAGAAAGACTGTCTGGCGCTGCCGTAATAATAGTGCATGGTTTTGCCGAGCAGCGCTCCTGAAGCGTCTCTCGTTTCCACCGCGACGTTACTTTGTGTGTTGCTGTCGGTTTCAGTGGCGCGCGGATAAATCATTTTATGCTCTAAAGTTGACCCGTCGGCATAAACCCTTCGCTCCGCTACTCTGCGATAAACTCCGTAATCATATGGTGTAACAGTTTGATTCTCAATCATTCCCCCGGCAGAAACGGTGGCAGAATCTCCAGCCTGCCAATCATATTCAATCGCTCCGCCGGTCGGCAAAACGACGCGCGCCAATTCGCCGTAACTATTATAAGAGAACTGATATTGCTTGCCGTTCGGCAGCTTAACGGCATTTGCGACAGTCGGATTAAAGTATGTATAACTGCTGCCGTAAAGAGTCGGAAATAATTGATTATAGGTTTGCAGCGAATAACCCGTGCGAAGCACATTGCTTAAACTTGTTTTTGTAACGTAAAGGGTGCGCGTCGCGCCGCCAAAGCCTTTATAAGTGATGCGGTCGCATAATCCGTATGTTTGGTCCGTGACATCTCTTTCAATCGTCACCTGCCGGTTAAGCGAATCGGTAACGGTTGTCACGGTGAGCATTTGTTGATTAAAAGTATAAGCAAACGTCAGCTTGTTGCCGTTGCGGTCTCGCATCCAGGAAAGATAGCCGTTGTCAAAGCGATATTTGGTACCGTCGCGCAGCATCAGATAACCCGATGGTCTGAGTTCAATGTCAGCATTATTCGGATCGTAATCATCGTAAATATCCGCGTCGGAAACAAACGTCGCCGCCGTGCCGTCAGCCGTGATGAACACTTTCCCGCGCGCCACATTGCCGGTTGGACACAAGTTTTGATTTCTCGGAGCAACTTTCGGCTCGCCGCCCGTCAATTTGTCTCTCAGTTCAAATTCGGTTCCGTCCGCCATCGTGACCGTGAAGCGAGTCAAAGTTTCGATGTAGTAACGCGGATCGGTTTCGGGAGTTCCGCCGCCCATATGACAGAGCTGCGTTGCAGTGCCGCCCTTTCTCCCCGCAATCGTGGCTCCGACGTAAAACGGACTGAAAACCCATTTATTGTAATTTGCCCAATAAGTCGCCGACTGCCCGTCCTCGGAAACATCTTTCTCAACCGACCATTTTTGTTCAATTGTTAATCCGGCGCTTGTTCCGACGCCGCCGCGCCCCGATACGGAAACCAGCGGCAAATTAAAGTTCAATCCGCCGTTATAAGGATTGACGGTCTCGAAACCGCTCAAGGAGTAAGAACCGGCTGGAGCGCCCGGCGCCAAACCTGATGGTGTCATGCCTTTGAGCGCGTCTTGTGAGAAAACCACGTTTGTTATTGCCGGCAAGAGCAATAACGCCACTAACAAAACGCGAATCGTAGAAGAAAAGCGCGAAATTTGAGCCAAGCGAGCAATTTCCTGAAGCGAAACTATAAAAGCGAATTTCCTGAACATAATCAGAACTCCTTAGAGCAAGACCGGAATTGAACAAAACAGAAAATGACAATGCTATGAATCGGACCGAAAGGCAGAGACAGCCAAACGAGCATCGAACAGTAATCGGAGCGCGGCGGCAGCCCAACGAACCGCAATATTATTTACGGGGTAATTTCAATATTGCAGACAACATTCGGGTGATTTGCGTCAACCAGCCGAAAACGCCCGGCGGGAAGAGTGGCGGGAAAGCGCCAATGACGACGATTTGCGGGCATATCCGCTCGACCTAAAACCGAGCCGTTTTCGCGCTCCAAACGAAGCGTCACTGTGCTGCGCTCGCTGCGGTTGACGACCGCCAGCAGCACTCGTCCGGCGGGTCTTCTGATTACGCTCGGCTCAAATCCGCGCGGAGTAATTGTAATCAGCTCCGCCTGCATTTGCTGCGGCGGCGGACTCGGAGCGACGACGGGCGCCGTCTGCTGTTGCAGCGGCACAGCTTCATCGCCGATTTCAGGCGGCGCGTTTGTTTGAAAGTAGCGATACCCGGCGAAAGAAACCGTGACCGCGCAGATGATTGGAACGATTACCCAAAATAAGCTGCGAAACAAATCGGGGCGGCGTAAAGCTGAGCGCGAAAGAAAATCTTGTTGGTTGGCAGTGGGCATTTCAGCCTCCTTGTTCAGTCAAAGGTTGATGAGTTTACAAACCGTTTCGACGAGAGGAAGAAGCTTTGTAGAGAGAGACAGGCTTGAAACAACTCGCCACGATATTCGATAACACAGAAACAAAAAAAAGCTACTCCCGGCTAAAAAAAAAGTCAAGCATAATGCAGCATAACTTTCCGCCCGACTTTTGGTTGACACATTTTTATTTCGCGCTACCCATAATTATTGGCGAAATGCTATGCTTCCGTTTAAAAAGCGGTTTTGTTTTATTAAAATATTTTGGTGAAAATTCCAGCAATCAAAATCGAGCTTCCCGTTTGGGTTGAAACCTTTGTCGAATGGGAGAAACAATACAAATCGGACGAGGATAAAATGTCTCTGGCGATAAATTTATCGCTCGAAAATGTCAGGCAAAACACCGGCGGTCCCTTCGGAGCGGCAATTTTTGAAGTCGAATCAGGCAAGTTGTTGTCAGTCGGAATGAACCAGGTCGTCAGATTAAACAACTCTACTTTGCACGCGGAAGTAACGGCGATTATGTCGGCTCAAGCCGTTCTCGGCACGTTTTCGCTCAATTCGGCTGATTCGACAAAATACGAATTGTTCAGCTCCTGCGAGCCGTGCTGTATGTGTCTGGGAGCAACGCTCTGGAGCGGCGTCAATCGTCTGGTTTGCGCCGCCAACAAAGACGACGCCTCGCAAATCGGTTTTGACGAAGGTCCGGTTTACGAAAGCTCTTACGAGTATTTGGAAGCGAGAGGTATTAACGTCAAACGCGGTTTTTTGCGCGATGCAGCCGTCAAAGCATTTGATTTGTATCGCAAAACCGGCGGCGTTATTTACAATCGTTAGCTGTTTTTCAGCTCGCTCCGAACGGAAATTAACTCCGCCGCGATGCTCACGGCAATTTCCGCCGGAGTCAAAGCGCCGATTTTTAAACCAATCGGCGCGCGAATTCGGTTTAATTCATTTTTAGAAAACCCTCTTTTTCCCATCTCTCGAAAAACTTCGCGCACGCGGCGTTCGCTGCCGATCATTCCGAGATACACGCAGGGTTTTTCGCGGCGCAAAATAGCCGCCAACGCCTGCACATCGTAATCAAAACCGCGCGTCAGCAAAGCGACAAAAAGTCGCGATTCGTTGGCAAATCGGTTGATAATCGTTTCAATTGATTCGTCCAAAATTTCTTTTGCGTTTGGATAATTTTCGGGGTTCGCCCATTCGGGGCGTTCGTCCTGCACGACAATTTCAAATCCGATATTTGCGGCGATATTCGCAAGCTCAATTCCTACGTGACCTGCTCCGACAATTAACAAAACCGGCGGCGGCTCAACACGCTCGACGAAAGCGTTTTTTAGCGGTAATTCATTTTCAGTCAATAAATACGGCGAAACTTGTTGATTAAAAGGAGTTGCCAGAATCGCGCTTTGCCTGTTTTCGAGATTTGCCAGAATTTGATTCACAATTCGCAGAGATTCCGCGCCTTGCCACTTTTCCAGCCAAACCCGCATTCTGCCGCCGCAGATCCCTTCGGCTTGCAATGTTGTCAAATCAATTTCTATTGCTTGCTTTTCGCCGTTTCGTAAAACTATTTTCGCGGTTTCAATGACTTTGGCTTCGCCCGCGCCGCCGCCGATTGTGTCGAAAATCTCGCCGTCTGCGCAAACAATCATTTTCGCTCCGGTTTCGCGCGGCGTCGAGCCTTTCGCCTCGATAACGGTCGCCAAAACCGCCGCTCCCTTTTGCCGCAAAATATCAGCTAACCGGCGAAAGAATTCCATCGTCTTGCGTCACTAATTCCAATTCATCTGCGCGAACAGGCGCGGGCGGTTTCGGCGTCGGCGATTCGTTTTTGATTCGTTCAATCGCCATCAAAATCGCTTCAGGCGTAGCGGGCAAAGCGAGCGGAACATACTCGACTCGCTCGCCAAAAGCGGCAATTGCCTCTCGAATAGCTTCGCGCACCGAAATCGCCAGCATCAAAGGCGGTTCGCCGACGGCTTTGCTTCCGTAAATCACGCCGTTTTGCGGGGCGCGTTCGAGCAGGTTGACATTAAATTTTTCGGGAATCTCGCCAACGGTCGGAATTTTATAAGTGCTGGGCGAAAACGTCCGCAGTCGTCCTTCATCGTCCCAAACAAGCTCTTCCATCGTCAGCCAGCCCATTCCCTGAACAAAACCGCCTTCAATTTGCCCTAAATCAATCAAAGGATTGAGAGATTCACCGACATCGTGAACAATGTCAACCTGCCGTAAACGGAAAGTTCCGGTAAAACCGTCAACTTCGACTTCGGAAACAGCAGCGCCGTAGGCGAAATAATAAAACGGTCTGCCGGTGTTGGTTTTTACATCCCAATGAATATTCGGGGTGCGGTAATATCCGGTCGCCAAAAGGCTAATGCGCTGCTGATACGCTTCCTTCACCGTCTCTGTAAAAGATACGCGGTCTGACGGATAATCGCGCGAATAAATCCAATCGTTTTCAAAAACAAAATCTCCGGCAGCGCCGATGTTAAGCATTTTGGCTGCGACAGGCGTAAGCCTGGCTTTGATTTGCTCGCAAGCGTCCTTGACGGCTTGCCCGTTTAAATCCGAACCGCTTGATGCTGCGGTTGCTGAAGTGTTGGGAACTTTATCAACTGCGGTCGGCGACATTCGGATTTTTTCAACGGAAACGCCTAGCGTTCGCGCCGCGACTTGGAGCATTTTCGTATGCAAGCCTTGTCCCATTTCCGTGCCGCCGTGATTCAGCAAAATGCTGCCGTCGGTGTAAATCAGCAAGAGCGCGCCCGCTTGGTTGTAAACGGTTTTATTAAACGAAATGCCGAATTTTACAGGCGTAATCGCCAGCCCGCGTTTTTTATAAAAATTGCTGCGGTTAAATCCAGCGATTTCCTTTTTCCGTTTGGAAAAATTAGCGTTTGATTTAACTTCGCTCCAAACGCGCTCGATTCGGTTGTCGAAAATTTCTTGTCCGTAAGGCGTCGTGTTCGTCTCGCCCGCGCCGTGATAAAAATTGCGTTCCCGGACAATTTCGGGCGGTAAATTTAAAGTTCTCGCAATCCGGTCAATGATGTCTTCGATGACAATCATTCCCTGCGGTCCGCCGAAGCCGCGAAAAGCAGTGTTTGAAGTTTTGTTTGTGCGGGCGATTCGCCCAAGAACCTCAACGTGAGGAATGTAATAAGCGTTATCAATGTGAACCATTGCGCGCGACAAAACCGGAGGCGACAAATCCAGGCTCCAGCCGCCGTCGGCGAATAGCTCGCACAAAAGGGAAATAAGTTTTCCGTCACGGTTAAAACCGACTTTGTAGTTTGCCAAAAAGCCGTGGCGTTTTCCGGTCAAAATCATATCTTCGTGACGGCGGAGACGAACCCGCGCGGGACGCCCTGTTTTATAAGCCGCCAGCGCGACAATCGCCGCATAAGGATTAGCCTGCGATTCTTTGCCGCCGAAAGCGCCGCCCATTCGCAAAACCGTGACGTTGATTCGATTGCCCGGAATTCCCAATACGCGCCCAACGATAATTTGCGTTTCGGTCGGATGCTGGGTCGAAGAATAAACTTGATAATTGCCTTCGGAATCAGGAATCGCCCAGGAAGTTTGCGTTTCGAGATAAAAATGATCCTGCCCATTCATCTCGACTTCGCCCGCGAGCCAATATTCAGCCGCCGCGTTTTCCGGCTCGCCGCGTTTCATTATCGTCGGAATTGTCAGAAAACTGTCTTTTTCAATTGCTTCTTTAATCGTCAAAACCGGCGCGAGCGGTTCGTATTCAACGACAACTCGTTTTGCCGCTTCGCGCGCTGCATATTCGGTTTCGGCAACAACCCAAACTACGGCTTGTCCCCAATACGAAATTTCTTCAATCGGAATCAGCGGTTCGTCGTGAACGATTGTTCCGGTATCGTTTTCGCCCGGAATATCTGCGGCAGTTAAAACCGTCACAACGCCGGGAATTTCAAACGCCGCGCTTGAGTCAATCGCTATAATTTTTGCACGCGCGTGCGGAGCTAAAACCGGATAAAGCGAAAGCATTCCGGCTGGCTGCCGCTGGTCGTCGGTGTAAATGGCTCTGCCCGAAACGTGATGTGCGGCGCTTTCGTGCGATATTGGCTGTCCGGCTTTGCTCATCCAATCGCCTCCATTTCAACAAAGAATTTTTCAAACAAATTCGCTGCAAGCAGCTTGCGATATTCGGCGCTGCCGCGAACGTCGGTCAACGGAGTGAAAGCGTTTTTCAATTGTTCTTTGGCATTTCTGACTGTTTCCAGATTCCACGTTTTGCCGATCAACCAATCTTCAATCGTTAAAGCTCGCACCGGAATCGCCGCGACGCCGCCGTATGCGAGCCGCGCTTTGATGATTCGATTTTCCCGGTTTAAATCAATCGCAAATGCCGCCGCGACGATGCTTATATCGTCAGTCCCGCGTTTGCCGACTTTGTAAGATTGCTGAATGCGGCGTGCGGTATCGGCGGAAATTAATTTCGGCACTTTAATCGAAACTATAATTTCGCCCGCCCGCAATTCGGTTTCCCGATAGCCTTTGAAAAAATCAGCCAATAAAATTTCGCGTTCGCCGTTTGGGCTAGCCAATTTCAATTCGGCATCGAGCGAGAGCAAAACCGGCGGCAAATCGCCAATCGGCGAAGCCGTGCCGACGTTTCCGCCGATGGTTGCGCGGTTTTTAATTTGTCTGGCGGCAAACCAATGCAGCATTTCATCGAGACCCGGAAATACGCCTTTTAGTTTTTCTTCAACGCGAGTCAATGAAACAGCCGCGCCGATTTCGACATATTCATCAGTTTGAATCAACGTTTTTAGCTCGGCAACGTTTTCGGTCGAAATCAAAATTGGAAATTCTTTGGTGTGCCAGCTAAATTCCAAACCTAAATCGGTCGCGCCCGCAACCAAAACAGCTTCGGGAAATTCTTGGAGCAAATCCAGAACTTCTTTAAGCGTTGTCGGACGATAAAATTTTTGCCGGTTTGTTTCATAAACTAACGAATCGGTTTCCAGATTTGCGGCGTTCAGTTTTTCACTGAATCGGTCTTCTGTTTTTGTCAAACGGTCGGCGGCGCGCCGAATCGGCAAATATCCGGTGCAGCGGCAAAGATTGCCTTCGATTGCGGCGTCGGTTATTTTGCCGTCGTAATAAGCGGCAAACATACTCATCACAAAACCGGGCGTGCAATAACCGCACTGCGAGCCTCCGGTTTCGACCATCGCAATTTGAACCGGATGCGGTTTTCCGTTGCCGATTCCTTCGACCGTGACGATTTCACATCCGGCGACCGCGCCGAGCGGAATCAAACAACTGTTAACGGCTTGAAAACAGGGAACTCCGTTTGGGCTTTCGCCGATTATCGCTACCGTGCAGGCGCCGCAATCCCCGTCGCCGCAGCCTTCTTTTGTCCCGACGCGACCGCTGTCGCGCAAAAATTCAAGCAAAGTCATTGTGGGCGACAAATCGGCGAAAACCAGCTTTTCGCCGTTGATGGTGAACGTCAAATGTTTGTTCGGATTTTGATTCATCTTTCAGCCGTTTGACCGAGTTATTGACAATTTACGCTCAAAAGCATTTTGTCGCAATCGCAATTTGTGCGTTAAAGTAGCTGACGATGTTACAGGCGTTATTTATTTTATTCGCTTTGCTGGCGGGCGTGGCAGTCGCTTTACAAACCGGAGTCAATTCGCAGCTCAGATTTTGTCTCAACAATCCGCTTCAAGCCGGTTTCGTTTCGTTCGCTGTCGGAACGCTCGTCCTGGCGATTGTCGCGCTTCCGCAGGGAATTCGCTGGAATTTGGAAGAAACGAGCGGTTTTCCGTGGTGGGTTTGGACGGGCGGCTTGCTCGGTGCGTTTTTCGTCATTTCGGCGATTTTGCTAGTTCCGCGTTTCGGCGCGGCGACTTATCTGGTTTTAAATTTAACCGGACAAATGATCACTGCTTTAATTCTCGATCATTACGGATTGCTCGGTTTTCCGGTGCAACGAATCAGCTTTCTGCGCGTCGTCGGCGCGATTTTGCTTGTTTTGGGCGTCGTTTTGATTCGCAGATTTTAACTTGATTTATTGAAATTTTGGTCAAAAAGAAAATGGAGAGCAAAAAAAGCTCTCCATTTTCTTTTTGACTTTCTGGCGTCTTTATTTATTAGCCTGCAAAGTCGCGCCTTTGAGTTGTTTGAGCAACTCTTCGACTGCGACTTCGAGCTGTCGGTCGCGTCCTGCGAGGTTGTCTTCGGGCATATTATCAACTTTAATGTCGGGTTGGACGCCTGTATTTTCGAGATTTGTCCGCGCTTTATCCGCGAGATAAACCCCAATTCCGGGAGTGCGAACCGTCGAACCGTCAATCAACGTGTAACTGCCCGTGCCGATAACCGCTCCCATTGTCGGCGTTCCGATGACTTTACCCAATCCTAAAGCACGGAAGCCAGCCGGAAACATTTCTGCGTTAGACGCCGAACGCCAATTTTGCAAAACGACTTTAGGTCCGAAGAAACCGGCGCTCGGACGAGTCGTCGGCTCAGTTCCGCGCGGGTGCCAGACCTGATATTGACGTTGAACCAACATGGCGAGCAACTCCTGTTCGATGTTGCCGCCGCCGTTCCAGCGCTGGTCAATAACCATCGCTTCTTTATCGCGGTACTCGCGCAGCTCTTTCTCAAACTTGCGTAACGACGGTTGATTCATCGCTTGAATATGAATATAGCCGATGCGCCCGTTTGAGAGTTTATTGACCGTTTCACGACGCTCTTTGACCCAGCGGTCATAGCGAAGCTGGCTATAGTTGCCCATCGAAGTCGGTTCGATCCGAGTGCGCCACGCGCCTTCTTCGGACGGTTTATTGTTGAATGCCACGGCGACTTTGCGATTGAGACGGTAATTGAGCATTTGCCAGTATTCATCGCCAGCCCGAACGGGTTTTCCGTCAATTGCGATTAAATAATCGCCGACATTTACTTTTACCCAATCTTTGTCCGACGGACCTTCTTCATAAACGTGCGTCACGCGGTAACGACCCGTTTGCGCATCCGATTCTAATTCAAGACCGAGATGCCCGGTTGAAGCTCCACCCGGTTGACCGCCCGGAGGCGGCGCTGCTCCGGTATGCGAGGCATTTAATTCACCTATCATCTCGTTGACGATGTTCAAAAGCTCCTGACGGTCGCCGACGTATTCAACGAGCGGTCGGTACTTAGCTCGCATTGCGTCCCAATCAGTGCCGTGCATTTTCGGGTCGTAAAAGCGATATTTCATTGTGCGCCAGGCATCGTCAAACATTTCAGCCCATTCAGCGGGACGGTCAATTTTGACTTTCGCCGTAAAGTTGATCCGGCGACGCTGCGCGGCTGTAGCTGAACTTGACGGCGGCGCAGAACTGGCTGATGCGCCGGGCGGAAGCGGCGGCGGCATTGCGACTGAATAAACGTAATCGCCTTCCTTAAAGAAAAGCGTGCGGTTGTCGCGCGAAACATTCAGATTGGAAATTCCTCCGCCCGGTCCGCCTTGCTGTTGTCCGGCGCCATCGCCGCCCGGCGCTGTTCCGGCTGCAATTCGAGTCAGCCGTTTGCCGTCGTCCTGAATCGAATAAATAACCGGAACGTTTGCTAATCCCGCCGGTTCGCTCGAAACAAAAACGATGGTTTTGCTGTCGTTTGAGATGTTGTAGTTTGTCACGGCGAAAGGCATTCGCGTGATCTGCCGAGTGCGGCGTTTGAGTCCAGCCCAATCAATATTAATCGGTTTCGCCGGCTGTCTTGTCGCCGTTTGATTAGCGCGGGGCGCAGCGCCTGCCGCACCTGCTTCGCCCGCTGTTTGCTGCGCTGCCGCTTGAGCGGCTTCCTGTTCGGCGCGCTCTTCCGGGTCGTCCGGGTCTCGGTCTAATTTTTCCAGCGCAACCGAGTAAATCTGTACCGAAGGCTGACCGGCATTAAAAGAACTGGATTCGATTCGTTGAAAATAGAGCTTGCGACCATCGGGAGAAAATCTGGCTGCTGTGTCGCTGAAAGAATCGAATGTCGCTTTTTTTTCTTCGCCGCCGGTTGACGGAACAATGTAAATATCGGTTGTGCGCGTAAAATCAGGTTTTGAGTAAGCAATCCATTTGCCGTCCGGCGACCAATCGGCTCGCCCGATTGATCCGTGTTGTGAAGCGCTTAGCTCTTTCGCCTGTTTGCTGGCAACATTGACGACGCGGAGCTTGTTGTCTGAAGAAGTGAAGGCGATTTGCGCCGAATCAGGCGACCACGAATAAGAGAATTTAAGCTCGTCCAAATCCGTAATTTTCTGGGCTTCGCCCGCGCCGTCCGATGCGACGACGTAAATTTCCTCACGCCCGCTGCGGTCGGAAACAAAGGCAATCCATTTGCCGTCGGGTGAATATTCAACGTTGCGGTCGCGCCATTGACTGTCGGTGATTTGGCGTAAATCACCTTCTTCAACCGGAGCCGTAAATATTTCACCGTGAATCGAGACAACGACGCGGCGCGAATTGGGTGCTAAAGCATAGTCGTCAACCTGTGAACTGTAATCACGAATCTCGCTTAAGCTTTCCTGCGTTTCGGCGTTAATATCGAGCTTGATCGGAGTCACTCGCTTGCTTGCCAAATCGAGTTTGTGAATTCCGAAATCGTGTTCAAAAACAATTGTTTTACCGTCCGTTCCGATTGACGGAAAACGCACGTCGCCGTTTTTAAAAGACGTGACCTTTTCAGCTTTGCCGCCGCTTTCGGAAATCCGCCAGATGTTTGTCAAACCTCCGGTGTCGCGGTCGCTGACAAAATAAATAAATCCGTCGCGCGCCCACATCGGATACGAATCCATTCCATCAAAATCGGTGAGATTTGTGAAACGCCGCGCCGCGACATCCATTACAACCACATCCGATTGCATCGAGCCGCGATAATATTTGCGCCAATAAGATTGGGCTTTTTGATTAAAAGCGAGCCGCTTTCCGTCGGGCGAATATGAGCCTTGCACGCCCATATCAACGCCCGCGTTCGTCGGCATTCCGCCTTCGACGCTGACAACGTAGAGCTTTCCGGCAAAATCTTCGCCGCGATTGCTGGCGAAAAGAATGCCGCGTCCGTCCGCCGTCCAATTTAAAACCGAATCTTCCGCCGAGTGCGATGTTAACTGTTTCACGGTTCCGCCCGCTGCGGGCATCAGAAACACATCGAGATTTCCGTTGCGGTCGCTCGAAAAAGCGATCCATTTTCCATCGGGCGAGAAACGCGGATAAACGTCTCTCGATTTATGCACGGTCAGGCGCTGAATGTTTTGTCCGGTTTCGTCAGCCGTCCAGACATCGCCCAAATAACTGAACGCGACGCGACCTTGGTGATAATGCGGATAACGAACCAGCCGCGCCTCTTTTGCGATTGCCACCGTCGAAGCGGCAAAAAGCGCCGCGATTGCCAACAGGTAAATTTTTTTCATCATCTTTAAATACTCAGGAATGAGTTGTAGGTTGTGCGCGCAATTGTAGATGAGTAAGTAAGCCAAATCAAGCGTTCGGCGAAATATCTTTAACGCTTTGACAAAAAAAGAATTACTCGAATACTTTGAAAAGAATCGGGCGACTCGGCGCTGCATCGGCAACGAAAGCAGCAGTTTGCAAATTAAGAAGGTAAGAGCCGTCCGCAGCAAATTCCGGCACAAAAATCAATTCTGTAATTGTGTTGTTGACTAAACTTGCAGAGTTTATTTCAAACTCGCCTTGTCCGATGTTCCAGAAAATGCGGTGATTCGAGAGCTTGCCTTCATCAAAAATGCGGTCAATCGAAGGCAAATCAACCAGCAAATGTTTAACGCCCAATTCGACAATAAACTGTATCGCCTCGGTCGAGAAGAAAGGCGGAATTTCTTCATTGTATGTTTGAGCGAGCTTGCTGTCATCGTTGGGCAAAGTGCGAATTATTAACGCTTGCAGCCAATTTTTATCAGCTTTTTTAAAGGCATCTTCCAAAGATTTTCTGGTAATAAATCGGTCTGATTTCCGTACCTCAATCGAATAATTTTCGCCCGACAAAACGGCGTTTTCCGGCTCAATCGAAATTAGTGTTGCCGGAATAAAAGCGTCTTTTAAACAATCGTGAATCGAAATCCGCTCGCGCGTAATGTGTCCGATTGATTCGGTATGTGTGCCGTTGCAATGCGGAATCAAGCTGATTTGCTCGAAATTACAGCTTCCGCCGCGCCTCGTATCGCCGATTAAATCACAGGCTTCGCAAGCCCTTGACGCAGCTTTTTCCACTCCGTAAGCGTTTGGCTGCGCGCCTTTGAAATCGAGCGGAATTGAAATATGAATAGGCGAATCGTGTTTGATTTGATAAACGCGATTATTGATTTTAAAGGAAAAATTCATTTCTCTAATTTTGCATAACGACGAACCGGGAGCGCAATGGGCATTTGAAATCTCAACGCCGAAAAGCCATACTAGCAGCCAACACCGGATTGGATTTATGGAAAATAAAATTGAAGCAATTGTTGACGAATACCGCGTTTGCCGTCTCAACCGCCGCGAATTTTTTCTGCGCTTGATCGCCGTCACCGGCACTTACGCCACGGCGCAATTATTTTTGGAACAAAGCGGATTGGCGGCGACGCTCGTTTCGGAAGTTGAATCGCAGCAGGTAAACGTTGATTCCGGCACGGTTGAATATCCGAGCGGCGATGTTAAACTGACCAGCTATTTGAGCAAACCGAAAAACAAAGGAAAACATCCGGCAATCATCGTCATCCACGAAAATCGCGGTTTAAACGACCACACGCGCGA
Source organism: Pyrinomonadaceae bacterium (assembly GCA_036400075.1). Lineage (GTDB taxonomy): Bacteria > Acidobacteriota > Blastocatellia > Pyrinomonadales > Pyrinomonadaceae > JALZCH01. Next base: position 956 of record DASWLV010000131.1, on the reverse strand, counting down.
TGTCGCCAGACGTTTTGCCGCCGAAGGTTACGTTGCACTCGCCGTTGACGCGCTCTCACGCAAAGGCGGAACGGCTGCTTTTGAAACGCCGGAAAAAGTGCGCGAAGCGTTTGCCGCAATTTCCTCTGCGGACGTAATGAAAGACCTCAACGCCGGACTCGCATTTTTAAACACGCACCCGAACGTCAAGAAAAACAAACTGGCTTCAATCGGCTTCTGCTGGGGCGGCGCACGCTCGTTTCTGCTCGCCACAGAAGCCAACCAACTGCAAGCGGCGGTCGTTTTTTACGGAACCGCGCCGACCGAAGAACAGCTTGCCAAAGTTCATTGCCCCGTTCTCGGCATCTACGGCGAAACCGACGAACGCATCACTTCAAAAGTGCCGGAAGTCGAGGCGGCGATGAAGAAACTCAAAAAAACTTACGAATACAAAATCTACAAAGGCGCGCCGCACGCTTTCTTTAACGACACCAACGGCGAACGATACGAACCGGAAGCCGCAAAAGAGGCTTGGGTGCAAACGCTCGCTTTTCTGAAGAAAAATCTGAAGTGATAATTATTGGAAACAACGAAATAATCAGTACCGCGAACGGTAGTGAGCGGGTTTGTTAATTGACCCGCTCACTACCGTTCGCGGTACTGACACGGACATCCAAACCTGAATTGTTCTAGTGGAAAAAAAGAACGCGGAAACTATTTTCTCGATTGCAAACGCAACTGCGCTGCACGGCTAAATTTTGCTCGCAGTCAGAGAAAATCTTTATTTCACACTCAACAAATCAAAATGGAAAAATCAAATGACAGATCGCCTTAATTTTTGCTTGAATATTTATTGAGGAAGCAAAATGTCTGATGAAAAACGAGACAATCCGGGCGTCGTCGCGCCGCCCCCGGCAATTTATTTTGCAGGGCTGGTCGCGGGTTTGATTTTTAACTATTTTTTTCCGGCGGCGATT
>DASWLV010000130.1:0-4417 GCA_036400075.1 Pyrinomonadaceae bacterium | reverse complement strand
GCCTAGGCGGCTGTCACCGATGATTAAAACCTAGATTGCTTTTGATAAATTTTTTTTTTCGCCGGAGGAATGTGATGAGACTAGCGAAGAGTGTATTTTTGTTGACACTTACGATGCTGATGATGAGTTTAATCATCTCAGCCCAAACTCCGCGATCCGAAGAGGATCCGCGGAATACTGCCCCGACTGTTGGAACGGGCGGTTCGGTCGGTGGTCCGACCGGACTTTTTACAGTTTATGACGGTCAAACTTTGCGGAGAGGCGAATATACCTTCAGTATTGCCTATTCGAATTTCGACCGCGACCCCGGAGATGTGGACATTACCGAGGTTCCGATTAGCTTTCAAGTTGGCTTAAACGATTATATTGAATTGTTTTTCAACACGGACGCTTGGCGCGGCATTAAAGTTAACTCGCCGAGACACTTGTCGAGCTTCTATTTACCGAATTCTCAATTTCGTTTGCAAAATCAGAACGGCACGTTTACGAATCAAAGCGCGCCGGCGATCATTTTAGCTCCCGGAACGGGAAATGGTGCCATTTTCAGACCGCAGGGTGGTCAACAGTTTCTTTCGTATCCTTTTATCGGAGGTACGATTGGCACTTTCGGAGTTGTCAGACCGGGATTCACCGGGATTTTTGGATTCCCCTCCAATGTTAGCCCGACCATCGGTGCGGTTCGCCCCGGCGGAGGCGGTGCGGATTTATTCCCGGGACTCGGCTCTTCGTTCGGCAGTATTTTGCCGGGGGTCGTTCTGCAAACTACAAACTTAGCGGGAACTGTCGCAACAGGCATTCCGGGCAATACTACATTAACCGCGCCGACCACCTTTACGGTTGCGCCGACTTATCTGCCCGATGCCCCTTTCATCAACCGCCGATGGGGACAATCCGCATTTAACACATTTACGGTCGGCGGCAAATTCCGTTTTACCGGACCTAACAATCCGGTCGGAATCGGTTTGATTCCGTTCTACCGTTTTTATGGCGACAGCGCTAACGATGCGAGCGGATTTAATCAACTGCAACGCGGCGCAGGTCCGGGCGCGGGAGGCTGGAATCCCTTTAGCAATCGCGGCGATATTGGTTTGATAGCTTTTGCCGACGGTCGTTTGGCGACCTGGGCTAATCTTTCCGGTAATATCGGCTACATCTATAATTCACACGTCAAAGCAGATTTTCCGGGAGCAGATAATGCTGTTCTGCTTGATCGCGGAGACGAGCTGATGGGCGCAGTCGCAGTTGATTTCCCGGTTAATCGGTATTTCCAACTGATCGGCGAAGCCCGCGCGACAAAATATGTCGGCGGTCGAACGCCTAATGCGTTTGAACAAGACCCGATTGATTTGCTCGGCGGCGTTCGTATTTTCCCGACGCGCTGGTTCGGAATGAGCTTCTGGTATCGTTGGAATGCGAATCAACAAGACCAAGACACTTTCGACGATTTCTCTGCGACTAATACGGTTACCATTACAGGTCCGACTGCGGATATAACCACTAATGTTACAGGAGTTCCGGCGGGCTTTCGTACTTCAACTGATCCGCACGGGTTCGGTGCCCAGATTTTCATTGGCAGACGCAATGAACGAGGTCGGAAAATACTTAATCAATTCCCGACCATCAATAGCGTGACGATCAGCGACACGGAAATCAGACTTCCTTGTCCTCCGGGAACAAGTTCTGCTTCAGGAGCTTGTAACGACAGTACTTCGGTTAGCGTGACGACAAACGCAACCGATCCTGAAAACGATCCGCTCGTTTACCAATACACGGTTTCCGGCGGAACGATTCAAGGAACCGGCGCAAACGTGACGTGGGACGTTTCGGGACTTCGTCCGGGAACTTACACCTTGTCGGTTGCGGTTGATGATGGTTGCGGCGTTTGCGGACAACCGCGTCAGGAAACAATTCGCGTTGTCGAATGCCCGGATTGCGAAGCTCCTAAACCGACACCGATTCCTTGCCCGCTTACAAGTGTAAATGTTTCGGCATCACCGAACGTTGTGAACGTTAATGAAACCGTAACCTTTACGGCAACGGCTGAAACAGGCGGACAAAGTGTAACTTACAACTGGTCAGTTTCCGGTGGTGAAATCCAGAGCGGTCAGGGAACACCGACTATTACGGTTCGCGCAACTGCTGAGGGAACATCCATTACAGCAACCGCAACTGTTACAGCGAACGATCCGACTTGTACCGCCAGCGGTTCAGCTACGGCTGAAGTTCCGGCACGTCCGAGAGCGAGAGAACTTGATCGTTATGCCAGACTTATCCCGAACGCTGAAAAAGCTCGGTTGGATAACGTTGCAGTTGCCGCTCAAAACGAGCCGAACGCGCGCCTGATCATCATTACAACTGGTAGAAATGCTGCTGCTGCCAGACGCAGAGCGAATTTCGCCAGAAATTACCTCGTCAACACGAGAGGTATTGATCCGGGACGCATCGATATTCGCAACGGCGGAGTCGGAACAGATGAAACGGTCATTTGGCTTGTTCCTGCCGGTGCCGATGATCCGGCTCCTGCTGCGACGCCATTCGAGTAAATCTTTGAAACGCTCGCGTCTCATTTTCAAATTTGAAAATGAGACGCGACCTTAACCGGATTGCGGGCGACCAGCTTCTCCAACAATATTGGAGAAACAGTCGCCCGCACCATTATAAAAATCGTGAAAGATCGAATTACTGAATCTTTCATCTTTAACTTCTAATCACTTCAACGAGCGGACAACCGCCGTATTTTCCCGCAACATCACAAGCAAGCAGTTTTTTGCGTAAATTTTGCGCAAATTTCGACGCTCCCCGGCATCTAAAAAACGAGCGCGTTTAAAAAAAAGTTGCGCCGTAATAAAATCAGAGTAATTTAAGACTTATGCAAACCGAATTTTTCAAGAAAGTTTTGTCCAATCTTCTTTGTGTAGCGCTTTGCTTAGCAGCCGGTTTCGTATCGGCGCAAGCGGGAACCGGGGACAATGCGCCGGAAACTTTGGGGCGTTTCGGGGCGTGGCAGGGCGTCGGACCGCTCGGCGGCGACGTGCGCTCGCTCGTGGTTGATCCGAAAGATAAAGACAGACTTTATTTCGGCACGCTTGACGGGCAGATTTACACATCGCCCGACGGCGGAAAAAGCTGGCGGATTCTGACAAATTTTAATCGCCCGCAATTGGTGATAGATAACATTTTGATTGATTCCCGCGATTCGCGGACGCTTTACGTCGCCGCGCACCGCCACAAAGAAGGAGGCGGTTTTTACAAATCAACGGACGGCGGAGCTAATTGGCGCCAAGCCAAAGACCTTCAAGAAGAAGCCGTTTATGCAATTGCTCAATCGGCTTCAAATCCTGATATGTTTGCCGTCGGAACATATCACGGCGTTTTCGTTTCCTTCGATTCGGGCAACAGTTGGGAAAAGCTGCCGAACGAAAACATTCCAGGATTGGTTAACGTCGAATCCCTGGCAATTGACCCGAAAAACCCCGATGTAATTTATGCCGGAACCTGGTATCTGCCATATAAAACGACCGACGGAGGAAAAACGTGGCGCGTTATTAAGCAGGGAATGATTGAAGATTCCGATGTTTTTGCGATTGATATTGACCCGCGCAATCCGCGTCACATTTTCGCTTCGGCTTGCAGCGGCATTTACGAATCGAAAAATTCGGGTGAAAACTGGACAAAAGTTCAGGGAATTCCGTCGCAATCGCGCCGCACGCGCTGGATTGTGCAGCATCCTTCAAAACCCGGCTACGTTTTCGCCGCGACGACCGAAGGCTTTTGGATGACGGCGGACGGCGGCGGCTCGTGGGCTTTGACGACTTCGAGACAGCTCGAAATCAATATGATCGCCGTTCACCCGGAAGAGCCGAACAAAGTTTTTATCGGCACGAACAACTACGGGATAATGGTTTCAAGCGATTTCGGCAAAACTTTTTCGATGACCAACGCCGGTTTCAGCACGCGCCTGACGAAAAACATCGTTGCCGATCTTGAAAAACCGAATCGTCTTTATTCTTCGACGATTAACACGGCGACCGGCGGCGGATTTTTCTTTGTCAGCGAAGACGGCGGCGATACGTGGCGGGCTTCGATGAAAAACTACCCGCAACGCCTGATTGTCTATTCAATTTTGCAAGACCAGGAAGAACTGAACACGATTTATCTCGGAACGAATTTCGGCATTTATCGTTCGCTCGACCGAGGCGTTTCCTGGGCAGCCGTGACCGCGCCGAAAAAGCCTGTTGCGCGCAAAGCGCCCGCGAGGAAAGGAAAAGCTGTGGCGGCTAAAAAGCCTGCGGCAAAACCGGCTGCAAATGTCGCGCAAGCCCCGAAACCTTTGCCTAAAACCATTGATGCGCTGACCGAGAGAGTCAACCAGCTTATTCCGACGCACGACGGCAAAAACGGGATGTACGCGGCGACC
>DASWLV010000129.1:0-14815 GCA_036400075.1 Pyrinomonadaceae bacterium | reverse complement strand
AAAATTAAATGCGAACAGCTTTCGGAACAATGCCGAAGGAATTATGCGTCCGCAGGATACCCAGCACGATTTCGGTTTTAACATTGGAGGTCCCGTCGTACTTCCGGGCTTCGGAGAAGGCACCCCGTATGTGAACATATTGAGAAACAGAACCTTCTTCTTTTTCAATTATGAGGGTTATCGCTTTACCCGCTCCGAAACGGTTAACATTTCAGTGCCAACGGAGCGTATGCGGCTAGGTGATTTCGGCGAGTTGTTAACAGACCCTGCTGTTCTGAGCGCATTCCCCGGCGGTGTTCAGATATTTAATCCACGCAGCGGATCGCCCGGAAACAAAACACCCTTTTTAAATAACATCATTCCGCAATCTGCGATTGATCCGGCTGGTTTCAATATTCTGCAAAGGTTCCCGCGTCCGACAAGAGCCGGCGTTTTTCGTAACTACTCTGCTTCGAGTACGGTTCCGACCTCGATGAATAACTCGGTCTTCAAGATTGACCATAACATCAATAATGATCAGCGAGTCTCGGTCAGCTATTCATATCGCCAGCTCGGAACGCTTCAGGGCGGCTTTCCGCGTTTCCCCAGTCCCTTTGTTGCCTTTGGACGCTGGGATCAGGTTTTTACATCGCATCTTGCCCGCGTCCAGCACGACTACAACATTACCCCGAATTTTGTTAATCACTTCAACTACGGGTTCACACGCTACAATGTGGTAAATGCGAACACAACGATTGGATTTGATCCATTCTCGCTCGGTATTCCGACCGGCTCGCTGCTCGGCGGCGCTTTTCCGGCAGTTGATTTTCCGGGATATGGAGATCAAACAGACCCGATAGTTAATAAACAATCGCTTCGCTCGTATCAGGGCATCGGATCAACCTTTTTCAACGATTTGCCTTTCGCAGATAACACCCATCAATTCTCCGATTTCGTGACATCGGTTTTTGGGCGTCATACTTTAAGAATCGGCGGCGATTTGCGTTTTCAGGTTTTTAAGCCTAATCAGGTGCTCGCGCCCGGCGGCTGGTTTAACTTTCGCCATAACCAAACGGCTAATAATAACGACGACCAAGGCTGGCCTATTGCCAGTTTGATTACAGGTTCGACCGAGTTTGCTTTTAACAGCAGCAAAACAATCGAGCCTGAATATCGTTACTTTTACCCGGCGGTATTCGTGCAGGACGATTTCAAAGCAACACAAAAATTAACCTTGAATTTGGGTATTCGCTACGAGATCATCAACCCGCGAACCGAAGCACAGGGACGCCTGCGTAGTTTCGACCCTGAAGCTATTAATCCGGCTGTCGGGCGACCGGGAGCGCTTGTTGCCGCTAACGGTCAAGGCGGGCTGAAAGCCGAGCATCCGGGAATCGCTCCCGCAGATAAGTCGGCAATCGGACCGCGCGTCGGCGCTGCCTATGCGCTTAATAATAAAACGGTTTTGCGGGGGGGCATCGGATTATACTACTCGCCCGTGCTTTACGGCATCGGCGGCAGCAACATCATCACCGAAGGCGCTGAAGGATATAACACTTTTACCGTTTATCCGCAGGGCGGTTTCGATTCGAATATTTACTTGAGTAGTTTTCCGGCTCGCCCTTCAACAGACCCGAATAATCAATTTATCGGAGGAGACGTTACATATTTCGACCCGAATTTCAAAGCCGGGCGAACCCTTCAATACAGCTTGGATGTGCAGCGCGAATTGCCGTACAACTTTGTCGCGTCAATTGGCTATATCGGACATCGGGCAGATCGCCTGCGGTCAAACTTTGAGCGCGTCAACGCGCTCCCGCTCAATGCTTTGAAGCTTGGACCTGAAATCTTGAATGCGCCGCTGGGCAGAATTACAAATCCGGCGAACGCGGCGGATATTGCGTTTGCAAATGCCGCGCGCGCTTATGCCCAAACCGTGGGCGTCACGCTTCCGACTTCGCGAGACGCGGTTTTTCCGGGGTTTGATGGTCCTGTGCGTGTAGCATTGAGACCTTTCCCGCAATACAATCGCATTAATAATGCGCTCGAAAGTCAGGGAACGAGCGAGTACAACGCTTTGCAAGTTAAGCTCGAACGGCGATTCGCACAGGGCGTTCAGTTTAATGCTTCGTACACCTTCTCAAGGCTTATAACCGATGCGTCTGAAGATTTGTTCGGCGGAAGCCCGCTCGGTCAGGTTTTGCAGAATCCGTACGACAGAAGCTCTTTAAAAACGGAATCTGCCGGTAGCATTCCGCATGTTTTTGTCATCAGCTATATTGCCGAACTGCCGTTCGGCAAAGGCAGACGCTTTTTGAATAAGGGCGGAATTCTCGATAGAATTGTCGGCGGCTGGCAGATCAGCGGCATTCATCGGTATCAATCCGGCGCGCCGCTGGCTATCATCACCAGACGCAATGTCGGATTTCTGAACGACATTTTTAACATCGGCAGTTTGAACGCTGAACCGCAGCTTCGTCCGAATTTGACGGGTCAGCCCATTCTTACTAATAACGACCCGCGAGGACTCGGATTTCAACAGGTCAATCCGGCTGCTTTCTCGCAACCGCCTGATTACGGAGCTAATCCGGCGTTCTTAAACCCGAATGGGACACTTAACCCGGCTTATAGCAGTTACTATGCAGACCCGTTAAGATTCTTCGGCAATGCGCCGCCGGTTCTGGCTGATGCCCGTGGATTACCTTTCTTAAGTGAAAACTTAAGTTTATTGAAGAAAACCCGCATCACGGAAACGGTTACGTTTGAAGCCCGCGCCGAGGTCTTCAATGTCTTCAATAGACATCGCTACAACGGACCCGACAATAATCTGGAAAGCGGAAACTTTGGTTTCTCCAGTGTTGTCAATGATTACAACGTTTTCGCTCCTCGTTCAATTCAACTTGGACTGAGACTTATATTTTAGTTAACGTTGGATTTTTTCATAAGCGACGCGATAAAAACTTTATCGCGTCGCTTATGAATTAAAAGAAGAGTAACAAAAATTTCGCAGACAATAGGTTCAGCTTTAAAAAGCGAGAGGACAAAGCCGCAAGCAACTATCTTGAATGATTTTAATGAAGCTTTTTGGGTTTCGACATTGCTGTTGTTTAGCATTAGTTCTCGTGCTGACCGGAGCTTTCGCGGCAACCGGAACGGCGCAAATACGAGCCTCTGCCGCCGGGAATCAAGCTGAGGGCTTAATCAGCGAGGCTGTCCATGCATTAGAAAACGGAAATACAGCAAACGCAAAAACTCTTGTGCAGCGCGCGCTCGCCGCATCGCCTGATAACGTCAAGGCGCATACACTAGCGGGCATTCTCGCCGACCGCGAAAACAACTTGCAGATAGCAGAACGTCATTTCGCCTCCGCAGTCAAACTTTCTCCGCAAACGCCCGAAACGCACAATAATTATGGAGCCATCCTGCTCAAGCAAAATCGCCTGGCGAATGCAAAGCGCGAATTTACAACGTCTTTACAATTAAATCCAAATCAACAGAGCGCGCTCGTCAACTTGGGGCAGATTCATTTTAATGAGGGAACGCCGGAAGCTTTGCGAAGTGCGAAAGATTTATTTCACAAAGCGCAAAAGCTGGCTCCCGATGCGGAAGTATCAATGGCGCTCGTGATTACAGCCCTTCGGCTCAACGAAAATACGGAAGCGGCGGAATATTATCGTCAATACTTCGCGCTCGCGGGCGGCTCGACAAATACTGATTCTTCGCAAAAGGTAAAACAGCGACTTCAGCTCGGCGCGTTATTACGCGAGAACAATTTGCTTGATGAAGCCAGACAGGAATTTGAAGCGGTCGCCGCGCTCGAACCGTCAAACGTTGAGGCTTTGATTCAGCTCGCTCGCGTACATCTGGCGCGAAAAGATATTCAGGCAGCCGGGCGTACGCTTGAAGGAGCGGTCGCTCGCGGAATAGATGACGCTCGGATATTCGCAGCGCTCGCCGAAGTTTATCAAGCTTTCAACCGCTTTGAAAACGCGATTCCGGCAATGCGTTTAGCAATTAAAAAAGAACCGGGAAATGAGCTTTATCGCGCTCGCTATGGATTGCTGCTGGTTGATGCGAAAGCTCCTGCGGCGGCTGTGATCCGACTGGACGAAGCCGTCAAGGAATTTCCAAATTCCGCGCGGTTGTGGCTCGCTCTCGGCATCGCTTATACGGATGACAACAAAACCATCGAAGCGCGGTCGGCATTTGAAAAAGCGCTGGCGATTGATCCAAAGCTGGTGCCGGCTTTGGCGTATTTAGCAATGAGCTTTTCCGAGGAAGCAAAATATGAAGAAGCCGCGAAGATTTATGAACGCGCGCTTTCCCTCGACGAAAAAAACGCTGTTCTGCACTATCTTCTGGCGGACACTTTGTTGAAATCTACAAACCCGGACTTGATACGAATCGAAAAAGCGCTTAAACGATCGGTTACGCTCGACGCCGGGCTGGCTTCGGCACATTTAGCTCTCGGTCGGCTCTACGTTCGTCAAAACCGTCTGGTCGAAGCTCTCGGTTCATTGGAAAGCGCTGTTAAGCTTAAACCCGAACTGATCGAGGCTCTTTATCAGCTCGGACGGGTTTACGCCCGGCTCAAGCGCAATGATGAATCGCAGAGGACTTTAGCTAAATTTAAGCAATTGAATGATTTGAAAACAGAGCAAAAAGATATTGACCGCCGCGAGCTGGTGCGTCGTTTGGCGAGCGTGCGTTTTTAGGTGAAAAATGATGAGAAAACTTTTAATTACAGCCGCAATCGTTCTATCGTCGGGTATTTTAATCCCAGTTTATGCCCGTCAAACGCAAAGCTCATCAACCGCTCAAACACAACAAAAGCCGCAATTTGAAGAATGGAGCGACGATTTTAATCAAGACAAGCTCGACGAAGCAAAATGGGAAAAATATACATTTGAAGGCGGTTCTGGCGGAAGACTCGAAGTAAAAGACGGCGAGGTTCGCATTCGCAGTATGAGTAAAACGCGCGCCGGAATCCGTTCTAAAAAAGAATTTTCCGGCGACCGTTGGATTGCCGAAGCGCAAGTCGCCAAAGTCGGCGCGCAACAGCCCGAACCGGGGTCAAGCGGGCAGCCGCTCGGTTTCGCCGCGCTGACGATTTTATTCGACGGTTCGGGACGCAACCGGATTGAGTGGATTTTGACGAGCGAAGGCACATTTGAGGCGTGGTCTGCCGTGGACGGGCGAACCGAGCGGTTGGATAACCGCAAGCTCGGAACGAAAATGAAAAATCCGGTTTTATCAATCGTTCGGCGCGGCGACGAATTTTTGTTCGTCCTCAACAGCCCGGACGGAAAACCCGAAGACGCGCAAATCGGCTTGAAAACAAATGTGAAAAATATGCCGAAATCGTTTCGCGTGATGCTTTACGGTTTCGGCTCGTCGGAAAATAACTGGAACAACGCCCGCGTCGTGGTGGCGAAATAGTTTTCTAAATTTAAGAGCAACTGGAATCTGGCTTGAAACGAAAAGCGAATGTTTTACGAAAACAAATTTCGGATTTTGATTTTGGTGATTGCGGCTTTGCTGTTCAATTCAGCGAGCTTTGCCCAAAATTCGACGGGGCTGAACAGAAAAACGGCGCTTTATCAAAACCCGATTTTTGATTTCGATTTTCCAGACCCGACCGTGATTCGCGCTGCCGATGGTTATTTTTACGCTTACGCGACACAAACAATCGTCAACGGAAGCTGGATAAACATTCAAGTCGCACGTTCGACTGATTTGGTCAATTGGCAAAGATTGGGCGACGCTTTGCCCGTCAAACCAAGTTGGGCGAATCAAACGCAGGATTTCTGGGCGCCGCACGTCCAATACTCGGACGGCAGATATTTTATGTATTATTCGGCTGACCCAAATTCGCGCACCGGGCTTTGCATGGCGGTTGCCACAGCTACAAATCCGGCGGGACCTTTTACCGATAAAGGCGCGCCGCTGCTGTGCGGCAGCGGATTTGTCAATATTGATCCGATGACTTTTGACGATCCAGCAACGGGCAAACGACTGATTTATTGGGGCAGCGGTTTTCAGCCGATTAAAGTGCAGGAGCTTGCCGCCGACCGAGTTAATTTCGCGCCCGGTTCGCAAGCCGTAAATATGATTTTTCCCGTCAGCGATCCGAATCCGAACAGTTATCGGGATTTGGTCGAAGGCGCTTGGGTAACGTATCGCAACGGCTATTATTATTTGTTTTTTTCCGGCGACGATTGCTGCACCATCGCGCATTACGCCGTGATGGTTGCGCGTTCAACCAGCGCGACCGGACCTTTTACGATTTTCCCGGAAAACGACGGCGTGATTATCAGAGGAAACGATAAATGGCTCGGACCCGGACATAATTCGGTAATCAGGGACGACCGCTCGACCGATTGGATTGTTTATCACGCTTATCACGCTGATAATCGGGCGCGCGGGCGCGTGATGCTGATGAACCGGCTGGTTTACGGCAGCGACGGGTGGGTGCGGGCGGAAGCCGGAACGCCGACAATGGAAACAAGGGTTGCGCCGTTCATAAATTGGCGTAATCCGAATGCAAGTTTGAAATTAATTTCAAACAACTGATGCTTGATTTTTTTGAATAAATTTTAGATTTTTGATTGGCGATTTTTAACCGGTGAAAGGTTTTATTGAGCCATAGAAAATCCGAAATCTGAAATCGCTAAATTCGAATGAGCAGCATAAAAGACGTTGCGCGCGAAGCCGGAGTTTCAACGGCGACCGTCTCGCACGTCGTTAACAACACGCGGTTTGTTTCCGACGAAGTTCGCTCGCGGGTCGAGCGCGCTATCGAAGCGTGTCGTTATTATCCGAATGCTCACGCTCGTTCTCTGGCGTCGGGAAACAGTCGCATTTTGGGCTTGGTTATTTCGGATATTGCCAATCCGTTTTTTCCCGAACTCGTCAAAGCGGTGGAAACGGCGGCATTTGAGCGCGGTTACGATGTTGTTCTTTCAAATACTAATTACGACGCTGACCGCGCTTCGCATTACGTCCGGCGTTTTATCGAACGAAAAGTCGCGGGCGTTGCACTGCTTACTTCGGAGCTTGATAAAAAGTTGATCGAAGAGCTGGCGCGGCGCGAAGTCCCTGTGGTTTTTCTCGATGTCGGCGAAGCCGGTTTGCATATGAGCAATTTGCGCGTTGATTACGAAACCGGAATCGAGGAAGCGATTTTGCATCTCGTCTCGCTCGGACACCGGGAGATTTCGTTCATCGGCGGACCGCCGCATCTGCGTTCGGCGCGGCGACGGCTCGAAGCCTTTCGGAGCGCGAAACAGCGATTGTTTCCCGACGCGGCGGATGGCGTTTATTTCGGCGATTTCAAAATCGAAGGCGGACGCCGCGCCGCGAGCGAGATTTTGGCGGGCGGGAAATTGCCTACCGCCGTAATGGCGGCGAATGATTTAATGGCGCTCGGCGCAATTAGCGAATTTCGGCTGGCTGGCGTCCATGTCCCGCGCGACGTTTCCGTCGTCGGATTTGACGACATCGCTTTTGCCGCGCTTTCCGAACCGGCTTTGACGACCGTCAATCTGCCGCTCGGCGAATTGGGTAAATATGCGGTAGAGGCTTTGATGGAAACGATGTCAAATCCAGACCAGCAGGGCATTGAAATCACTATTCCGACGCATTTCATCATTCGCGCTTCGACCGCGCCTGCTCGTTTGTCGTCCGATGGCGCGAAACACCCGCGAAAAGCGGTTCGCGTAAAAAGTTAATCAAAAGAGTTATGCATTTAACCAAAAATTATTCGAGATTTTCACAAATTCTACTCGTTGTTTTATTCAGCGCAATCTGCGTTTTTGGGCAGCGCGCGACTTACACTAATCCCGTTCAGGCGGGCGATTATCCAGACCCGTCCGTGATTCGCGTCGGGAAAGATTATTACGCGACAGCGACTTCTTCGGAATGGGGACCGGAATTTCCGATTTTGCATTCGCGCGATCTGGTGAATTGGAACATCGTCGGCGTCGTTTTTCCGAAAAGACCCGATTGGTCGGTCGGAAATTACTGGGCACCGGAAATCTGGCAGGAAAACGGCAAATTTTACATTTGGTATGTCGCGCGCCGCAAAGACGGACCGCTCTGCATTGCGGTTGCGACCGCCGCCAAACCGACCGGACCTTATACGGATCACGGCGCGCTCGAATGTCAAAAAGTCGGCTCGATTGACGCTTTTCCGATTCGTGACGAAAACGGAAAGCTGATGGTTGTGTGGAAAGAAGACAGCAATAGCGTCGGTGAACCGACGGCTCTTTGGGCGCAGGAGTTCGACGAAAGGCGAATGAGACTTGTCGGGAATCGCCGGGAAATTATGCGAAACGACCCGGCGACGTGGGAAGGACACCTGATAGAAGGTCCCTTTATTATTCGCCACAACGATTATTTTTATATGATTTACGCCGCAAACGCTTGCTGCGGTCGCGGCTGCAATTACGCGACGGGGGTGGCGAGATCTAAAACGATTTTAGGTAACTGGGAAAAATACGACCAAAATCCGATTCTCAAAGGTAATGAAAATTGGAATTGTCCGGGACATGGAACGGCTGTCACGACGGAAACCGGGCGAACGTATTTTATGTATCACGCATATCACCCGAAAGACACGAATTATGTCGGGCGACAAGCGTTGCTCGACGAGATACAGTGGACGCCGGACGGTTGGCTGAAGATCAATAACGGAAACGGTCCGAGCAAACAAGCCGCCTCGCCCCTTGGAGTTGCCGAACGCGAAGAAGAATATCGGTTTGTTGACGAATTTACGTCGCCGACGTTGCGATTCGGCTGGCAATGGCTCAACAACAGCATTCCGGTTTATCGCATAAACAACGGCTTTTTGGAATTGTCGCCAAACGAAAATCAGGACAGAAACCCGATTGGCGGAATTATGGCGTATTACACGACCGTCGGGGATTATACGGCGACGACGATGATTGATGTAACCAGCATCAGAAACCGCGCGATTGCCGGAATCTCCGCTTACGGCGACGGCGAAAACGCACTCGGTTTCGGTCTGCAAAACGGCAAAATCGTTGTTTGGAGACGCGAAAAAAACAATCACCGAACGCTTTCCACGCACGACGCGCCGCAGGGAAATCAAGTTCACCTGCGATTAAATGTGCGCGACGGGCTTTTCTACAGCTTTGCCGTCAGCAGCGACGGGCGCAATTTCCGAAACGTCGGCAATGAACAAAACGGCGATTATCTGCCGCCGTGGGACAGAGGCGTCCGCGTCGCGCTGACCGTCGGCGGTGCGGAAAATGCGGCGGCGCGGTTCGGATTTTTAAGAATTGAGCCGAAAGCGAACAGAAGATAAAAACCTTTGAATTCAAGGAAAAAAAGATGAAATTGTTGATTAACAAAAATGTTTTGAGCGCGCTGGTGATTTTCGCATTCGCGCTCGTGTTGGCGGGCTGCAATCGTTCGGGCGGACAAGGTTCGGGCGGCGGTGGCGGCGACAAGAAAAAAATCGTCGGTTTTTCGCAAATGGAAAACGACGGACCGTGGCGCATTGCCGAAACGAAATCAATGCGCGAAGAAGCCGCCAAACGCGGTTACGAATTAATTATTACGGACGCGCAAAAACAAACCTCGAAACAAATTTCCGACGTGGAAGATTTGGTTGCTCGCGGCGTTTCGGCGATTTTCCTCGCGCCGCGCGAATTTGAAGGACTCGCTCCGGCGCTTGCCGCCGCCAAAGAAGCGAAGATTCCGGTGTTTTTGATTGACCGCGAAGCCGCCGGAAAAGTCGGCGAAGATTACGTCACGTTTATCGGCTCGAATTTTGTTCAGCAGGGAGAAAGAGTCGGCGAATGGCTCGCCAAAAATACCGGCGGCAAAGCCGGAATTATCGAGCTTCAGGGAACGGCGGGAGCGTCGGTCGCAATTGACCGCGCGCAGGGCTTTAGAAACGCCATCGGGAAATTCCCGGATATGAAAATACTCGCTTCGCAGCCTGCCAATTTTTCTCGTGCCGAAGGGCAAAAGGTAATGGAAAATTTGATTCAGGCGCACGGCAAAAACATCACCGCAGTTTACACGCATAACGACGAAATGGCGCTCGGAGCGATCCAGGCTTTGAAAGCCGCGAATATGAATCCGGGCAAAGACGTAAAGGTCGTTTCGGTTGACGGTCAAAAGAGCGCGCTCGAAGCGATTATCGCGGGCGATCTGAACATTACGGTGGAAAGCAATCCGCGCTTCGGTCCGATTGCTTTTGACACTTACGAAAAATTTCTGCGGCGCGAGCAGCTTCAGCCGGAAATTATTCTCGAAGATAAGTTTTACGACGCCGCCAACGCCGCCCAGTTCGTTGCCGAAGCGTATTAAAAAATATGGCTTGGATAAAAACGATTCCGCTGCGCGAAGCCGACGGCAAATTGCTTGAGCTTTTAACGAAACAGCGCGGATTGTATCCGCCGGAATATGCGACGCCCGCGCCGGGCGCGAGCAATTCGGGCGAATCAATCGTCGAATCGCACACTTTGATTCCCGACGCGCTGTTTCACGCTTTTTCGACTTTCGGCGCGCTGATGTCGCCGGATTTGCCGCTTGAAAGACGGCAGCACGAGATGATTGCGACGATAGTTTCAATCACCAACCGCTGCCATTACTGACTGGTTTCTCACGCGGAGTTTCTGCGTCGGGTAACTTTGGACGATGAGCTGATTGAGCGGCTGAAAGCGGATTATCAAACTGCGCCGATTTCGCAAGCCGAGCGCGTGATGTGCGATTACGTCGTGCAATTGACAAAAGACGCTGTTAAGATCACGCCCGTTTTTCACGAAAAACTGCGCGCGGTTGGTTTTGACGACACGGCGATTTTGCAGATTACGCTGATTGCGTCCTGGTTTAATTACATCAATCGCGTAGCCGACGCCCTCGGAATCGGACGCGAATAAACGGCGATTTAAATCTAATGACAACGAACAACGAACAACGAACGACGAACGAACCGCTTTTGCGGATGCAGAGCATCAGAAAAGTTTTTTCCGGCGTGGTCGCGCTGGACGACGTTAATTTGACGCTTGAGCGCGGCGAAGTTCATTCGCTCGTCGGCGAAAACGGTGCGGGCAAATCTACGCTGATTAAAGTGATGACCGGCGCGTATAAACGCGACGGCGGCGAGATGTTTTTGGAAGGCGAAGCGGTCAATTTTCGCTCGCCCGAAGACGCGCAGCACGCCGGGGTCGTTGCGGTTTATCAGGAAGTCAATCTGCTAATGTTTCGCACCGTCGCCGAAAACATTTTCTTAAATCGTGAGCCGCGCCGTTTCAGGTTTCTCGATTGGGCGAAAATGAACAAACAGGCGGGCGAGATTTTAGAGCGTCTCGGTTTAAACATCAATCCGAAAGCTGTTTTGGGCAGTTTGAATATCGCAATGCGGCAAATGGTGGCGATTGCGCGCGGCGTTTCTTTGGGCGCGAAAGTTCTGGTTTTGGACGAGCCGACGAGCAGCTTAACTGAAAAAGAAGTTCATATTTTGTACGACGTGATTCGCCGCCTGAAAGCCGAAGGCACGGCGATTGTTTATATCTCGCACCGTTTTGACGAGCTTTACGCCGTCTGCGATAAAGTGACCGTTCTGCGCGACGGAAAATATGTCGCCACGCGCGATTTAGCGGGCTTGGAAAGATTGGATTTGGTTTGTCTGATGCTTGGCAAACAGCGCGAGGAGTTGGAAAAGAAAGGCGCAACAGCTTTTGGCGAGCATCACACGGGCGAAACCGAAAACCACCCGCCTCTGCTCGAAACCGAAAATCTGACTCGCGGGCGACGGATGCAGAATGTTTCTTTGAACGTTAAACGCGGCGAGATTTTGGGAATGGCTGGTCTGCTCGGTTCGGGGCGAACCGACGTGGCGCGGGCGATTTTCGGCGCAGACCACAAAGAAGACGGGCGGATTGTTTTGGACGGCAAAGAAATTAATCCGCGCAGTCCGAACGATGCGATCAAAGCGGGAATCGCTTTTCTTTCCGAAGACCGCAAAGCCGAGGGAATTATTCCCGAATTATCTGTGCGCGAAAATCTGACTCTCGCCGCCTTGCCCGCGCTGACGAGCGCCGGAATTGTTTCCCGCGCCAAACAAAACGAGATTGTCGAAAAATTTATGCGCCGTTTGGGAATCAAAGCCGCCGGCGCAGACCAGAAAATCCGCGAGCTTTCGGGCGGCAACCAACAGAAAGTTCTGCTCGCGCGCTGGCTTTGCCGCAATCCGAAATTTTTGCTTTTGGACGAACCCACGCGCGGCATTGACATCGGCGCAAAAGGCGAAATTCAATCTCTCGTCAACGAATTGGCGAAAGAAGGCTTGGGCGTGTTGATGATTTCTTCAGAGCTTGAAGAACTCGTCGAAGGCAGCGACCGCGTGGTCGTAATGCGCGATGGAAAACTGTCAGCCGAGCTGCGGCGCGACCAAATTTCGCAAGACTCAATTATCAACGCAATGGCAGATGCTAGTGAATAGTCAATCGTAAATAGTGAATAGTATAAGTCATTTGGAAAAACGATTCACTATTCACTATTTACGATTTACCAAAAGAAATGGCTGAAGCGACACCGATCAGACAAGACACGCGGGCGAGACAGAAGCTCAATTTTATGGATTACGCGCCGACTTACGGAGCGGGGTTAGCGCTTGCGCTGCTTGTGATTTTGAATTTAGCTTTAACGCCCGGCTTTGCTTCGATAGACAATTTCCGCAACATTCTCGTTCAGGTCACGCCGACAATGCTGGTCGCAATCGGAATGACTTTTGTCATCGCGACGGGCGGAATTGATTTGTCGGTCGGTTCGATAATGGCGATTGCCTCGGCGGTCGCGGCGGTTTCGCTCGATTACGGCGCGGGCGCGGCTATTTTAATCGGTTTGGCGGTAGCGACGGGCGTTGGCGCGTTCAACGGAATTTTAATTGCGGGATTTAAGATTCAGCCGATTATTATTACGCTCGCAATGCTGATAGCCGGGCGCGGAATCGCGCAGGTCATCAGCAACGGCGGGCAGCTTATTCCATTTAGCAATCCGAGCTTCGAGTTTTTCGGCAAAGGCGATATTTTCGGCGTTCCGGTTCAAATCATCGTGCTGATCGCGGTCGTTTTGCTCGCCGTTTTCCTGCTGCGCTCGACAATTTTCGGGCGTTACGTCGCCGCCGTCGGCGGAAACGAAACCGCCGCGCGGCTGTCGGGCGTGCCGACGAATTGGACGAAAATTTCGGTTTACGCTTTGAGCGGATTGCTGGCGGGCATTGCCGGATTGATTTATACGGCGCGACTTGGAGCGGCGGATGCTTCGAGAGTCGGCGAAACGATTGAATTGGACGCGATTGCGGCAACAGTCGTCGGCGGCACGCCGTTGACCGGCGGGCGCGCGACAATCATCGGCACGGTTATCGGCGCGCTGATTATGGTCGTGATTTCGACGAGCATTAATATGAACGATTACAAATATTCGTGGTCGCTCGTGATCAAAGCCGCGATTATTTTGCTTGCCGTTTATTTGCAGAGACCGAAAACAGCTTAAAAGATGTTTGAAAATTCTCGAAAGTCGCCAAAGGCGATAAACAATATAGCGTAGGGTGAAACCCTACGAAACGGCGAAATCAAGAATTCGACGCTGTAGGCGTCGAACAATCAACGCTAATTTGTTCGTCACCTTCGGCGACGGAAATTTAATCGACATTCAACGTAGGGTTTCACCCTACGTTATATTGTCAGTCGCCTTTGGCGACAAAAACGGAATTTTTCAACAGTTAATAAAAAGTATGCGTAAATTTGCTCAAATTTTCCTCTTCATTTTTCTGCTTTCAATCACGGCGTTTGCCGCCCCGAAATGGAGCGAGCAGCAGGCAAACGATTGGTATAAGCAGCAGCCGTATCTCGTCGGCGCAAATTATGTTCCTGCGTCGGCGATCAACGAGCTTGAGATGTGGCAGGCAGATACTTTCGACCCGAAACGGATTGACCTCGAACTCGGTTGGGCGGAAAGCATCGGGATGAACACGATGCGCGTTTTTCTCCACGATTTGGCTTACGAGCAGGATAAAGAAGGTTTTAAAAAACGCCTTGACCAATTTTTAACGATTTGCGCCCGACATAACATCAAGCCGATGATCGTTCTTTTCGATTCGGTTTGGGACCCCAATCCGCAAATCGGCAAACAGCGCGCGCCGCGTCCCGGCGTTCACAACTCCGGCTGGCTGCAATCGCCCGGCGCGAAAGCCCTGGCAAATCCGGCGGAATATCCGCGCCTCGAAAGATATGTCAAAGATGTTGTCGGCTCATTTGCCAAAGACAAGCGAATCAACTCCTGGGACATTTGGAACGAACCGGACAATAAAAACGGCAACGATTACGCCAAACAAGACCCGCCGAACAAAGTCGAGCTTGTTGACAAACTGCTCGCGCTGTCATTTGAATGGGCGCGTGCGGTAAATCCAACGCAGCCTTTAACTTCCGGCGTTTGGAAAGGCGATTATTTCAAAGAAGGAAAGCTCGATTCGACCGAACAAATCCAACTCGAACAATCCGATTTTGTGACTTTTCACACTTACGAACCGGCGGAAGATTTTGAAAAGCGTATTAAATTTTTGCAGCGTTACAATCGTCCAATCGTTTGCACCGAATATATGGCGCGCCCGCGCGGCTCGACGTTCGTTGCGATTTTGCCCGTCGGTAAAAAATACAACGTCGGAATGATCAACTGGGGTTTTGTGCAGGGCAAATCGCAGACGAATTATCCCTGGGATTCGTGGGAAAAGCCTTATGTCGAATACGAGCCTTGGATTTGGTTTCACGATGTTTTCCGAACCGACGGCACGCCGTATTTG
>DASWLV010000128.1:0-21024 GCA_036400075.1 Pyrinomonadaceae bacterium | reverse complement strand
ACAGCTTGCCGCCGTTTCTCCCGAAATCGCTCTTTCAAAAGCCGTTTCACCCGAAGCTTTTCGCCGTTTGCCCGATTCAATCACTCAATATCTTGAAAAACCAGTCAGTTTTTACGGCGATTTCCTGGTTTATACAATTGATGAAATTGACCGACCGAACCAACACGGCTCTTCCCGCACTGCGCGCGAAGTCGTTATAGGTGAAGCGCGTTATCGCGCTTTGGTTTACGGCAGACGTTTGACGATGACGACCAAAATGGATATTCCGCTTTCCGGCGTCATCATCGGCGATACGATTGTTGTTGATGAAAATCCGACGCGTCCCGTAAAATCAGCGGAAATTGGCAACGCTGAATCGGCGCTCGGCGGCGAGGAAGCAGCGGCGGAAATCGGCGGCAAACTGATCAGATTCGTCAATGAAGCGGAGCTTCAAGATTTTGTTCGTCAACAAATAGAATGGGAAGCGACAATCGGACCCACTCGTTCTGCAAATGATTCGGCAGCGGCAGCCCAAACGTCGGATGCACCCGCATCGTTCTGGACGGAGGGAGCGAAAACGATTCTCGTCATCCGGGTTGATTTCTCCGACAAACCCGGCGAGCCGCTCGACCATTACAATCAGCCGCTCACGGAATCGCGCGCTCAAACTTTATTCAACGCCACATTAAATAATTTTTATCAAGCCAATTCTTACAACAAAACTTCTTTGCAGGCGACGGTCACTGCGGTTGTGCGCTTGCCGCAAACCGTGGCTTTTTATGCCGAAGGCACAAATTATTCCCGGATGTTGACGGATGCTCGCGCCGCCGCGCGCGCCGCCGGATATGAAACTAATAATTACAATTTGGACGTAATCGCTTTCGGTTACACGCCAAGCATCGGTTGGGCTGGGCTTGCATCCGTCGGCGGGAAATCGGCGTGGCTTAACGGAGCTTTTTATCTAACTGAAACTGCTCACGAAATCGGGCATAATTTCGGATTGATGCACGCAAATCTCTGGCGCACTGCGGACGGCAATCCGATTGGCGCGGGCAGCAACGTCGAATACGGAGATTGTTACGATACGATGGGAGCGTGTCCGGGCGGTAATTCGAATCGTCATTTTAACGCTCGATACAAAAGACAATTGGATTGGCTGACCGAAGCTGATGTTCAGACCATTACAGGCACGGGGAATTATCGAATTTACGCGCATGATTCGGCTGGCGGCGGAATACGCGCGCTGAAAATCAACAAAGATTCGACTAAGAGTTATTGGGTGGAGTTTCGTCAGTTAACGGCTGGAAACGCTCTCAACGGCGCTCTTGTTCGCTGGGATTACGCTAACCAAAATTTCCGCGAAACCCAGCTATTGGATATGACTCCTTCAACATCAACCACCGGAGACGCTCCGCTTCTCGTCGGACAAAGCTTTTATGACGCGGCAAGTCAAATCAGAATCACTGTTCTCGGTAAAGGAAACACGTCGCCGGAAAGTCTCGATCTCAGAGTTGAATTGAATAATCAATCGAGCGAATGCTCATATTCGCTTTCAGCGGCGGGCGCTGGAATTGCAGCAAGCGGCGGCACGGGTAGCCTCAATGTTACGGCTCCGGCAAACTGCGCTTGGACGGCGTCGAGCAATCAAAGCTTTGTCTCGGTAACATTGGGATCGAGCGGATCGGGAACGGGGACAATCAGTTATTATGTCGGACAAAACGCGAGCGGCAGCGCTCGCACGGCGACAATAACAATCGTCGGACAAGCGTTTACCGTCACTCAATACGGAGCTAATATCTCTACTGCGCTGCGCTCGGTTTTATATGATTTTGACGGCGACGGGCGAGCCGACGTTTCGGTTTATCGTCCAACCGACGGAACCTGGTATTTATCCAATAGCCGTGAAGGATTTGCCGGAATCGCTTTCGGATTGCCGACCGATAAGCCGGTCGCGGCTGATTACGATGGTGACGGCAAAACAGACGCCGCCGTTTATCGAGATGGAAATTGGTATTTACAGCGCACGTCGTACGGTTTTGCCGGAATCAATTTCGGTTTACCGACCGACATTCCCGCGCCAGCGGATTATGACGGCGACGGACGAGCCGAAATCGCCGTATTTCGACCGTCAAACGGAACCTGGTATTTTTATAATTTGGCAAACAATGCGTTCAGAGCAGAGCAGTTCGGAATGTACGGCGACAAACCCGTGGCGGCGGATTTTGACGGCGACGGAAGAGCGGACATTGCCGTTTATCGTCCTTCCGACGGCACCTGGTATTTGCAGCGCTCGCAGCTCGGTTTTACGGCTGTCCGTTTCGGAGCGGCGGACGACACGCCTGTCGCGGCTGATTATGACGGCGACCGCAAAGCCGATGTTGCTGTTTTCCGACAAGGCGACTGGTATTTTCTGAACAGCTCAAACGGACAGTTTGGAGGCGTTAATTGGGGAATTGCCGCAGACAAACCGGTTCCAGCCGATTACGACGGCGATGGCAAAGCGGATGCGGCGGTTTATCGCGGCGGGACGTGGCATATACTGCAATCTGCCGAAGGTTACAAAGCGGCTGGATTCGGGCTTGATTCCGATCTTCCGATTCCCGCTTCGCAGCAGTAAATCTCAAGATTACAATCTAATTTAGGCAATAATATACTTGACACACCTAAGTTAATTTGCTAAAATCTTCCTATGATGAAGGAAGAAAACAACTTACCGACCACTTTGCAACAGGCAATCACCTATTTTTCCGATAAAGATGTTTGCTTTAACTTTATGGTTTCAATGCGCTGGGCTGACGGCGTTGCGATTTGCCAGCATTGCGGCAATGACCAAACATCTTTTCTTTCCACTCGCAAGATTTGGAAGTGCAAAGCCTGTAAAAAACAGTTCTCAGTCAAAATGGGAACTATCTTTGAAGAATCACCGATCGGTTTAGACAAATGGCTAACCGCTATGTGGCTCATCGTCAATGCAAAGAACGGTATTTCATCATACGAGCTGCACCGCGCTATCGGCGTTACTCAAAAAACCGCTTGGTTTATGCTTCACCGCATCCGTTTAGCTTTGCAAAACGGCACATTTGAAAAACTCGCTGGCGACGTTGAATGCGACGAAACCTTTGTCGGCGGCAAAGCCAAAAATATGCACAAGTCGAAACGCGAAAAAGTTATCAAAGGTCGCGGTTCTGTCGGCAAAACTGCCGTTATGGGAATGCTTGAACGCAAAGGCAACGTCCGCGCAAAAGTTATCGAAAGCGTTGACCGCGAAACTCTGCATTCTGAAATCAAAGAACAAGTCGAAACAGGCTCAAATCTATTTACCGACGAATGGCGCTCGTATCAAGGACTTGATGAAGCCTATGTTCACGAAGTTATAAACCATTCGATTGAATATGTCCGCGATAACGTGCATACAAACGGAATTGAAAACTTCTGGTCTTTGCTCAAACGCACCATTAGCGGCACTTACGTTTCGGTTGAGCCTTACCATTTAGCCAAATATGTCGAAGAACAGGTTTTCCGCTATAACGAACGCAAAGGCAAAGATAAAGACCGATTCGTTAAAGCCCTTAGTCAAATCAGCGATAAGCGGCTTACTTACAAAGAACTAATCGGCGATTCTCTTACGGGTTGCTAACAAAAAGAAACCGCCGCGCAGAGGTAAGAAGGACTAGCTTTTAGCTTTTCCTTCTTTTTTCCGTTTTTTCTGTTCTTGATATTCGCGCTCGCGTCTATCAATTTCCTTTTTCGGAACGGAAATCACTTTCCGCGCAAATTCTTCAAATCGTTCAAATTCTTTGCCGTCTTGTTTCGTTTCAATTTCTTTTTTCATAACGCCTTTGTTGTTGATTTTCGCGCTTTTCGCCTTTCTCTTTTTAAGCGCAACTTTTCCGCGTGTTCTTCTATTTCCCTTCTCAAACCTTGCTCTATTTCTGCTATCCCACCGTTTTTGTCTGGGAAAATCTCAGAAACTCTGCGCTTAAGGTCATCATACTGAAACAAGGTAAAGTAACGCGAGTTACCAAGCATTTCCAACTCCCGCTGTGGACGGATAACTTGTCCGGTAACCAATGCGTTGAGATGTTGCGTGAAAAATTTACGACATTCCCACGCAACAATGTCAGCGGCTTGTAAAGGCGAAAATACGGCTTTATCTCCACAAGTAAGGCTGTCGGCTTTTAGATGCTCGTATTCCCAATTTCTGACAAAATCCCTATACCCGTGCGACATTTCGCCCCAAAACTCATCTCCCTGGTCAAACATCAATGAGATAGATTGCGAATAGCCGTTTTGTCCCGCCCACTCAATACATTTTCCAACGCCAAGAATTGAAATGAAAGTACCTGGCTTGCCAAAACGGTATTTGCTAATAAAAGGAAATTCCGTTTCAAATTTAGAGAAGTCTTTTAAAGCAACTGCAAAGCCAAATAGAAACAAGGAATGGTTTTTAACGATTTGTATAAGTTTACGATATATCACTTGCTTGCGGGCTTTAGAAAGCCCTGCCGGGCTTAACTTACAAAAGCCTGAATGAAAATCAGTGGTATGAAAGACATAGCGCCCGCTTTTTGGATGCGGTTTGAACCCGAATCCTTTCAAAGTGGCTTGCCATTCGTTGTCAAATTCCTGCCACTTCGCAGGGGTACTAAGACAGCCATTAACAGTTATAAGTCTGTCTTTTGCATTTGAACGCTTACCGCTTGCGTCTAAGTAAGTGTCTAACAATTCAAGCGTCATAGCCCCTACCATTCCGTTTGGTCGGAATGTGTTCTCTCTAAATAAAAATGCGCCTAGCCTTGTGCCTAAATCATAAAGAACTGTTTTTGATTCTACTTCTTGACTTTCGGGTGTGTCAAGTATATTATTGCCCTAATTTAATTTTATCGGAGCGTGATTTATCACGCTTCTTTTTTTTTGAAGAAATATTTTTCAAGTTATAGTAATTTCGGTTTATGAAAAATAAGATTGCCGGTTATTTGCTTTTAATTTTTGTCTTTGTCCACGTTTCTTTCGGGCAGGAAGCGGTAAATCAGGACGTTATCGCGCGGATAAAAACCGAGGGCTTTCAAAATTCTCAGATTATGGAAACGCTCGGTTATTTGACGGATGTTTTCGGACCGCGTTTGACCAACTCGCCGAACGAACGCGCGGCGCAGAAATGGGCGCGCGACAAAATGACTCAGTTTGGATTGCAAAACGTGCAGCTCGAATCCTGGGGAAATTGGGGCAAAGGCTGGAGCGTCGAGCGGTTTTCGGTTGAAATGACCACGCCGACTTACGACCGTTTAATAGCTTATCCGCTTGCCTGGTCGCCCTCGACGAACGGCGCGATTGCGGGCAATCCGGTTTTGGTTTCAATCAGATCATCCGCAGATTTCCCAAAATATCGCGGCAAATTAAAAAACGCGATTGTTTTAAACGGGCGTTTTGATTTCAACAAACCCGAAGCTCGTTCGGAGAATTTTTTCAAACGATTGACCGACGAAGAATTGGCGAAAGCCGCCAAAGCCGTCGAGCCGACGCAGCAGGGCGTATTGGGCGATCCGGTAAAATCTTATTGGGACGAAGAAAAAGACTGGCTCGAATCTCTGGCAAAGGCAAAGGAAATCTACAAATTTTTCCGCGACGAAGGCGTTGCCGCGTTGATTACGCCGAGCCGTCGCCCGAATGCCGTTCTCGGCGTACAGGGTTTCTACGACACCGAAGCAAACAATAATTTGCCCGCATTTGTCGTCGCGCGCGAGCAATACGCCCGAATTGTTCGGCTGTTAGACAGAAACATTCCGGTCAAGCTCGAATTGAATTTACAAGCCGCATTTACCGACGACGCAACGGGCTACAACGTTATTGGCGAAATTCCGGGGGCGGATAATAAATTAAAAGATGAAGTCGTGATGCTCGGCGGTCATTTCGATTCGTGGCATTCGGCGACCGGCGCGGTTGATAACGCGGCTGGATGCGTTGTGATGATGGAAGCCGCCAGAATCTTAAAAGCAATCGGCGTGCGACCGCGCCGGACAATTCGCGTTGCGCTCTGGTCGGGCGAGGAACAGGATTATTACGGCTCGATGGGTTATGTCAAAAAGCATTTCGGCGATCCGGCGACAATGAAGCTGCTGCCGGAACATTCACGCCTTGCCGCTTATTACAACTTAGACAATGGTTCGGGACAAATTCGCGGCATTTTTTTGCAGGGCAACGAAACGGCGCGCCCGATTTTTGAAGCGTATTTAAAACCGTTCGATTATCTCGGCGCTTCGACCGTGACGATTTTAAATACAGGCGGAACCGACCATATGGCGTTTGATGCGGTCGGACTTCCCGGTTTTCAATTCGTCCAGGACCCGCTCGATTATGACACGCGAGTTCATCATACAAATCTCGATGTTTTTGAAGCCGCAATCGAACAGGATTTGAAAATCAACGCCGTGATTATCGCCTCGCTCGCTTATCACACGGCGATGCGCGATGAAAAATTGCCGCGCAAATCTCTTCCGACACCTCGAAGCAAATAAAGAATACGCTATTAGAGAACGGAGTCCGGATTATCGAAAATGGGAGTTGTTCAAAGAAAATTATCTAAATCTTTTAAGGCGTTTTTCGATTCGGAAAAAACCGGCGGCATTTTGCTGATTATTTGCACGGTTGTTTCGCTTGCTCTGGCTAATTCGTTTCTCGGCGAAAAATATTTGAGCATCTGGCATTTTTACGTCGGCGGCTTGAGCATCGAGCATTGGGTGAATGACGGGTTGATGGCGATTTTCTTTTTGCTCATCGGTCTGGAACTCCAACGCGAGCTTTACAACGGCGAATTATCCAGTTTCAAAAACGCGCTTTTGCCGATTATCGCGGCGCTTGGCGGAGTCGTCGTTCCGGCGCTGATTCATTTTTCGCTTAACGCCGGAACCGAATCGCAAGCCGGAATCGGAATTCCGATGGCGACCGATATTGCTTTTGCGCTCGGCGTTCTGGCAATTCTCGGAAATCGCGTTCCGGCTTCTTTGAAAGTTTTCCTGGCGGCTCTCGCTGTGATTGATGATTTGTGCGCGATTATCGTAATTGCGGTTTTTTACACGGCGGAGCTTTCGTTCTTATACCTTTTGGGAGCTTTGGGGGTTTGGGGATTGCTCTTTGTTTTGAGTCGTTTTTTCAAAGTAATGTCGCTCGCGCCTTATCTGATTGGCGGAGCATTGATGTGGTTTTTGATGTTAAAATCCGGTGTTCACGCGACGATTGCCGGAGTTCTGCTGGCGTTTACGATTCCGTTTTCCGCAATAGAAGACGACGCGGAATCGCCCTCGCACCGGCTCGAACATTTTTTGCATAAACCCGTCGCGTTTGTCATTCTCCCGATTTTCGCGCTGGCGAATACGGGAATTGTCATCGGCGCAGATTGGTATCAAAATTTATTGTCGGCAAACAGTTTGGGAATAATCGGCGGTCTCGTGCTGGGCAAGCCTTTGGGAATTACGCTGATTTGCTTCGTCGCCGTTTCAATCGGCATTTGCAGACTTCCGCTCGATTTGAGTTGGCGGCACATTTTCGGCGCAGGGATTCTTGGCGGAATCGGCTTTACGATGTCAATCTTTATTACGAATCTGGCTTTTGTCGGCAGCGCGGAAACAATTAATGCCTCGAAAACGGCTATTTTGCTGGCTTCGCTGATTGCCGGAACAATCGGATTTTTGTGGCTTAAACTGCTCGGACAACCGACGGAGGTTGATCACGACACGGATACTATGGATTTTCACGCAAACGAAATTTAAAGCAAATCCGTCAATATTAACAACCGATTTGTTTGGCTGACATTTCGCGAATGGCGAGAAATTGCCGAGAAAAGCGTTGCCGAAACCGCAGTAATTTATCTGAAATTGCGATGTTAAACGGGAAGAAAATTAAAATTCATGATGCCGGATTTTATCCTTCGGCGTTTTTGTTTCTTCTGCTTTTGGCGACAAATTTCGGGCTAGGCGCTTTTGCGCAAAACTCCCCGCAAGGGAAAACGCCGGTTATCGTCATTCCCGGTCTGGTCGGTTCGGAATTATTCAATCAGCAAACCGGCAAAAGCGTCTGGTTTCGGCTCGGTCGCTCGAAAAAAGACGATTTGCGGCTTCCGTTTTCGGAAAATCCGGAATCAATGCGCGACAATCTCGCTCCGCGCGACGCGCTCCGCAGCATCAAAATCGGCTTTCTGCCGCGCCAGCAGATTTACGGCAGCTTGATTGAAGCGCTCAAAAAGCAAGGTTACGAAGAAGGTAGCTGGGAAAATCCGAAAGCGTCTGACACGCTTTTCGTTTTCGCCTACGATTGGCGGCGCGATAACGTCGAAAACGCCCGGCTTTTAATCGAAAAAATCGAAAATTTAAAACGCCTTCTCAACCAGCCGAATTTAAAATTTAATGTGGTCGCGTATTCAATGGGCGGACTCATCGCGCGTTATGCCGCTATGTACGGCGCGGCGGATTTACCGAATTCGGACGAGACGCCGCAGCTTGATTGGGCGGGCGCAAAGCATTTCAACCGAATCGTCTTAATCGGAACGCCGAATCAAGGCTCCCTACTCGCGCTCAAATCGCTGGCGGACGCATTTGCTATTTTTCCGTTTAACCAAAATTTGCCGTTCGTCCAAAAAATAACGAAATTCGATTTATTTACAATGCCGGCGGTTTTTCAACTGCTTCCGAACAACGACGCTTTCAAAGTTTTCGACGAAAATTTGCGCCCGCTCAAAATTGATATTTACGACGCGCAAAATTGGGAAAAATACGGCTGGGGCGCATTAAACGACGCCCGGTTCGCCAAACAGTTTGACGCCCCTGACCGCAGCCGAGCGAGCGCGTATTTTCTCAGAGTCCTTAAACGCGCGAAACGCTTTCAAGCTGCTTTAAACAACGATTCCGGCGGCGCACAGCCGATTTCAATTTTCCTCATCGGCGCTGACTGCAAAACGACGCTCGATTCGATAATTGTTTACCGAGACCAAAAAAACAAAAGCTGGAAAACGCTCTTCAAAGCTAAAGAATTTGTGCGCGGCGACGGCAAAAAGGCGTCTGAGGCAGAATTGAAAAAGATAATGTTTGCGCCGGGCGACGGAATTGTTTCCAAAAGCTCGCTTTTAAACAATACGGCTGCGCCGTTCGGCGAAACGCCCGCCGGATTTCAATGCGAAGAACATAACTTTTTAGTAGCTAATAAAGCGATTCAAGCTCGTTTGTCACAATTGCTCAAATAAAATGTAAGCCGGAAACTTAATGAAAACGCCCGAAATCATTCAGCGTTTTCGCTTATATCTTTCCATTGTCATATTAAATCCGAGCGTTTTTTCCTGAATCAATTTGTTGAGTTTTTTTCGTTCCTCTTCATCTTTGCAAATCGCAAGCTTTTCTTTCAAATCACTAATCTCGCGCAGCATTTCGATTTCCGGCGGCAAAATGTTGCCGCTTTTGAGAACCGAATAACCCAGCCTTAAATCTTCCGGCGTATTAAAATATTCATCCAAATTGAGCGGTTTGCCCGCGCCTTTGAGGTTGTCAAACAAACCTTCGCTCATTCCTTTTTGAATCTGGTCTTCGATAAATTTATTAAATGACATAACTGCAAAACCTCAATAAAAATAACGATTTTTTCTCAAAGATTGTTCTGATGCGAAAAAACGCGATTTGTTTTGAAGCGGCAAGAAATTTTGGTGTTAGTGGAAACCGAAATAGAAAACGAGCCTTTTACACTACAATTGAAAAGTTGTCTGCAAGAACTCGAAAGCGGCAAACTAAGTCGTAGGTTTATTGTAAAACCTGAAAGCGTTAAACTATCATCTAATTTTAAGTAAATAACAGAAAGGTATTTTTAATAATGGCAAACATTCGAGAAGCAGTGATTATCGGCGCGGCGCGAACGCCGACCGGTAAATTCGGCGGCTCTTTGAAACCTTTTTCGACGACGGATTTGGGTTCGATTGTCGTTAAAGAAGCGGTCAAGCGTGCTGGCGTCAAACCGGAAGACGTTGACGAAGTGATTATGGGCTGCGTCGTGCAAGCCGGTTTGGGACAGGCTCCGGCGCGTCAAGCGGCTTTGAAAGCCGGTCTTCCGCACACGGTTTCAGCTCTGACAGTGAATATGGTTTGCGGTTCCGGGTTGCGAGCCGTGGCTTTGGGAGCGCAAAACATTCAGCTTGGCGATGCGGAAATCGTTATCGCGGGCGGAATGGAATCAATGTCGAATATTCCTTACGCAATGCCCGGAGCGCGCGACGGTTTGCGAATGGGCAACGCCAATATCGTAGATTTAATGATTCACGACGGGCTGTGGTGCGCGTTTGAAAACTGGCATATGGGCAATACGGGCGAAGTCGTCGCCGAGACTTATTCAATCGGGCGCGACAAACAGGACGAATACGCGATGAATTCGCATTTGAAAGCTGCCGCCGCTCAAAAAGCCGGAAAATTTAAAGACGAAATCGTTCCCGTTTCGATTCCGCAGAAAAAAGGCGAGCCAATCGTTTTTGCCGAAGACGAAACAATCCGCGCCGACACAACGGCGGAATCTCTCGGAAAGCTCAAAGCCGCATTCAAAAAAGAAGGCGGGACGGTCACGGCTGGAAACGCTTCGTCAATCAACGACGGCGCAACCGCTATGGTTTTGACTTCGATGGAAAAAGCCAATGAAATGGGCGCAGAGATTTTAGGTCGCGTCGTTGCGCATGCTTATTCGGGAATCGAGCCGCGAATGATTATGATGGCTCCGGTCGAAGCCGTGACAAGAGTCTTGAAAAAAGCTGGCTGGGCGATGTCGGAAGTTGATTTGTTTGAATTGAACGAAGCGTTTTCGGTGCAGGCAATCGGCGTAATGCAGGAATTAGGGCTTGATCCGGCAAAAGTCAATGTCAACGGCGGCGCTGTCGCGTTGGGACACGCCATCGGTCAATCGGGCGCGCGTGTTTTGACGACGATGCTTTATGAGATGAAGCGAACGGGCGCAAAACGCGGCGTCGCGGCGCTTTGCCTCGGCGGCGGCAACGCGATTGCAATGGCTGTCGAGCGATAAATAATCGGTTTGTAAAACTTGCCGAACAAAATCCGACGAAAAGCGTTTTGTTTTTTGTCGGATTTTTTTATACATTCTTGGCAGTTTAATTTCAGGAGGCAAATTTTATGACGGCAAAAGAACATAACAGATTAATCGGTTTGTTTTTCTTAATCTGGGGCGGCTTGCAGATTCTCGGTCTCGGCATTGCGATTTTAGTTATGCTCGGCGTTGGAGGCGCGGCTCTTTCCGGCGCACATTCGCGCGATGCGGCACCGATTGCCGCTGTGTTTGGATTTACAACGGTGATTCTGATAATTGCAATGATTCTTGCGATTCCGGCAATCATCGCGGGGTTGAAAATGCGGAAGGAAAACCCCGGAGCCAAAACCTGGATTTTGGTTGCCGCGATTCTGGCTCTGCTAAATTTCCCGCTCGGAACGGCGCTCGGCGTTTATGCGCTCTGGTTTATGTTCGGCGATCAGGGCAAATCGTTTTATTCGGGCGGCAGCACCGGAAACTCTTTTAATCAGCCACCGCCACCCAACAATTGGCGATAAACTGCACACGATAGCCATGATTTTTACGGTCGCTCGAAATTTTCGGCGAATTTGTGTAAATTCGTGGCTATAATTTTGTCTAAAAGGGAATTATCAAAAAATGAGCGAAATTATCGGTGTTATCGGCGCGGGAACAATGGGCAACGGAATCGCCCAAACCGCCGCGTCGAAAGGCTATGACGTTTTAATCTGCGACATCAAAGAAGATTTCTTGCAGCGCGGCGTTGCGAATATTGATAAAAGTCTCGACCGTTTCGTCAAAAAAGAAACGATTACCGCCGATCAGAAAACTGAGATTTTAGGTCGAATTAAAACCACGACCAAGCTCGAAGATTTAAAAAACTGCTCTCTCATTGTCGAAGCCGCAACGGAAAATTTCGACATCAAAAAAGGGATTTTTCAAACTCTCGACGAAATTTGTCCGCCGGAAACGATTCTTTCTTCAAATACTTCTTCGATTTCAATCACAAAAATAGCGGGCGTTACGAAAAGACCGGACAAAGTTATCGGAATGCACTTTTTCAATCCGGTTCCGCTGATGAAATTGGTCGAAGTTATTCGCGGCATCGCCACGTCGGACGAAACTTACGCGCAGGTTAAAGAGCTTTCCGAAAAATTGGGCAAAACGCCGGTCGAATGCAATGATTTTCCGGGTTTTGTCTCGAATCGCGTTTTGATGCCGATGATTAACGAAGCCGTTTTTGCTTTGTACGAAGGCGTTGCAACTCGCGAGGCGATTGACGAAATTATGAAGCTCGGAATGAATCATCCGATGGGACCTTTAACATTGGCGGATTTTATCGGTTTGGATGTTTGTCTGGCGATTTTAAACGTTTTGCACGAAGGTTTGGGCGATCCGAAATATCGCCCGTGTCCGCTGTTGAAAAAATATGTTGACGCGGGCTGGCTCGGTCGCAAAACCGGCAAAGGCTTTTACGATTACGGCGAAAAATAAATTTTCTTTTCTATCAGATAAAATCTGAATTAAAGGAGAATCTGTGGAATGTTTGGAAATATATTTAAAAAGCTGGGTTTCGGAAACGCAAAAGTTGACGCGCGTTTGCACAACGCAGCGGTCGTGCAAGGCGGAGGTTTGAGCGGCGATGTTTATATTACGGGCAGCGACAGCGCCACAACTATTGACGAGCTTTATTTAAAAGTCGTCACGCAATTTAAAAAGGAAAACGACGAACACGAATCAACTCATGACTGCGTTCTGGCGCAGCATAAATTGTTTGACAGATTTCAAATTAAC
This sequence comes from Pyrinomonadaceae bacterium, assembly GCA_036400075.1. Classification (GTDB taxonomy): domain Bacteria; phylum Acidobacteriota; class Blastocatellia; order Pyrinomonadales; family Pyrinomonadaceae; genus JALZCH01. Next base: position 8,211 of record DASWLV010000128.1, on the reverse strand, counting down.
GCGAACGAACAAAAATCAATTCCTTTTCAAATTCCGATCCCTTTTGAAACTCCGGTGACAACGACAGGTTATCAAAAGGTTTTTCTGCAAACCACGCTCGAAACGAGCGCGATTTTCGATCCGAGCGACACCGATTACATTCAGGTTCAGCCGCATCCGCACCTTCAAAGAATGATCGGGGCGATTCAAAATCTGGGATTTTCGCTGCATAAAGTTGATTGCGAGTACAATCGTAAATTCGGCGGGCAATATCCTTTTGTCCAGGAGTTTGAATTTAAACCGCACGGTGAGTTTCGCGGTCGGATGAACGAGCTTGAAGCGTATTTCAAACCGCATCCGGGCGGAATCAACGTTACGTTCCAGCTCGATAAACGCGGCTGGAGCCAGCTTTTCGGAATGAACGAATCTTACGCGCAGTTGCAGCTTACTGTTCAGGATTTGCAAGGGCATAATCTCGAAAGCAATCTGCGAAATTATCTTTATCAGCGGCTAGGTTAGTATTTTGTTGTGAAATCGTTTGCCTGTTATTGCCAGAAATGTCGGAAGGCTAATCAGCCGGGCGAGGAAAATTGTGCGAATTGCGGCACGCCGCTGATGCTCGTCGTCGTGCCGCCTTCAACAAAGCACGAATCGGTCTGGGACAATTATTCGGAAGAGCATTTGCTTGAGCGCATTTCGAATCTCGAACTGCGTCTGATGCAGGTAACCGACCGCTTGAGTAAGGTTCTGGATTTAATGCTCAGGCAATCGCAAACTCTTCAGCGCGAGCATTTATTGGTCGAAACTCTGGTCGAAGCGCTCGAAACAGCCAAAATTATTGAGGACGGGCAGGTCAGCCAAATCTGGAAAGATCGGCAAAAGGCTGAAGCAAAACGATTTGCCGCAAACGAGCAGCGCGAAAGAGCGCGCGACAACGCCCTGTCGAAAACCGGCGGAACAAAGCTCGATTTGTTCACGCATTTGGTCAAAGAAGGCTTTCATTTGATTGAGCAGGGCGAAGAAGCAAACGGTTTGCGAACTCTCGAACGCGCGGCGGCGATGTCGCCGGAAAATTTTCCGCTTCTCGCCTTTATCGGCGAGCATTATTTTCGCGCTGACAAACGCCGCCAAGCGGGCGAATATCTGGAAAAAGCGTATTTGCTTGAACCAAAAGATGAGAAGACGGCGCTTCTGCTCGGCTTGATTTTAGCCGACGAGGGCGAATTTGAACGAGCGAAAACTTTGCTTGAAAATTGCAGCAACCATTTCGGTTTTGCCGCGAATTTTCCGCTCGGAATGATTTACGCAGCGGAAAACGATTTTCCAAACGCGGTTGCTGCCTTCAAACAAGCCGAAAATGTGAATTCTTCAGCCGAAACTTTTTATCTCGTCGGTTCCGCTTTTGCCGAAACCGGAGAGGCGAAAAATGCTTTGGAGAATCTGCAAAAAGCGGTTGAGACGGACGCCAATTTCGCCGACGCCTGGTTTATGCTCGGCGCGGTTTATTTGCGGCTCGACGATGAAAAAACGGCGCGCGAATCTTTCACCCGCGCTTTGTCGGCGAAAGACGGGGGCGCTCAGTGCCACGCCGTTTTGAAAAATCCGAAGAAAAACGTTGACGCTTCGATAAATCTGCTTTTTTCGAGAATCGCTCAAACCAAAAAGAATCTAATCAACGGTTCGCCGCAAAGATTTGTCAAAATTTTGCGCGAAGAAATCGAGCGGATTTTGAATGAAAATAAATAGAACTTGGATTTATCCAACATACATTCCTTATGGCTCTCGCTGGCTTATACCATTTAAAGTTAGTAGCAATAAGTCTATTGTAGCCCCAATTAAAATACAGTCGTATAATTGCTCGATCATAAAGTTTTGCTTATGGCAATTTTTCTTCCAATTCGCCAACCAGATGCTTTACATCGGTTTCGCTCATCAACTGTTCGGCTTCCGTTTCGATAGCGTCAACATCAACTCCGAAATGCTCGCATAATTTCTGCTGCATTCGCAGCATCATTGTCATTTCCTGTTCGGCGAGAATGCTGATTTGCAAATCCAGATGAGCGCGCCGGTCGGATTGCCTACTCATGCGATTTTGACCAATCAAAATGAAGATTGTGATAAAAACGCCTTCTGCTGAGACAATTAGTGTGAGTATACCGAAAGGAAACGGGTCAAAAGCCGGAATGCCGGGTACAAAATTTAAATTGATGATTCCCCAACTGATAAATAATAAAATGTGAAAGACGACAAATGCCATGCTGCCGATAAATCCGGTGATTGCATCACTGATTCGCTCTCCGAAAGAACGCTCGTGAAGAGCTTCACGCTCCATTTTTGCAATTGCTTCAACGTTATACGCCATGGGATCTGCGTCCGCGATAGAGTTATGAAATATGCCTCTGTTATTTATATTGTTTCCTGTTTCCGTCATATTTACTACAGAACAAAATTTTTCACAGGAAAATGAAAATAATTTGTTGATTTCCTATGAGCAATTATTGTTTGTTTTATATCAACATATGCAAAAGATATATTCTGTACTCCTCTGAACAGAACAGCCTTTAAGTAACTACCTTTTGAGATATAAGGAAATGCTTCTAATAAATTACAGAAACCTTCCTTTTATACTAAAAAGTCTTTTATTGTTCTATTTGGTTTAAAACAATAATTAAAGAAAGCTGTCAACTAGAAATAAAATCAATTTTATGAACAATTAAGGCAAGTGGCACGCCTTTTGTATTAGCTCTCGCCGGGAAAACTAAATCACTCTCAAAGGAGATTTTTTATGAATATGACGAAATTAACTAAACGAATTGGAAGCATAGCAATGGCGTTTGTATTCCTTTTTGGAATTTTCATCATTTCGGGAACCGTTGCCGAAGCTCAATGGCGTGACCGGAATAATGACCGCAGAGAAGACCGCAGAAACAATCGTTGGGGAAATACCAACAAACGGGCGATTGAAAACCTCGTTCGTCGTGTCGAAGATCGGACTGATTCGTTCGTCCGGCAGTTTGACAGAGCGCTTGACAACAGCCGCGCAGACGGAACCCGGCGCGAAGACCGATTAAACGAGCTTGCCAGCGAACTCGAAAGAGCGACCAACCAATTGCGTCGTGAGTTTGACCGGAGCGACAGTTTGCAGGAAAACCGTGACGAAGTTGAACGCTGCATCAGCATTGCTTCTCGGATTGATCGCGCGGTCAGTCGCGGACGAATCGGGAACGGCGTTCAAAATAGCTGGAGGACTTTAAGAAACGAATTAAACGCTCTAGCGCGCGCTTATAATGTGCGTTCTGTCTAAAAAACTTAATGCGGCTAATTAGAGTTAGCTGAACAAAACAATAAAAAAGCGGTTTCCAGCCCGCTTTTTTATTGTCTCCGCTTAGAATAAATTCCTATCGTTAAAAACAATTATTTTCAGCATCGCATTATAAGAGGCTGCCTTTCGGCTTTGCTTGTTTGACATAAAATCATTGAAAGCTATAATTAAACTTTTTGTATTTAGGTTGGATTTTGAACCTTGATACATCGCAAAGAAGTGTTTGTTGATTTCAGTCATAACAATGAGACGGTAATCAATTTCGCCCACGTTTTCGAGCCGGGCGAAATTGATATTGACGACGAAACCGCAAGCGTCGCCGGAGAGCTTGAAATTTCGGGAACGGCGCGGAAAACAGAGGCGTTCGCGGACGTGGCGGGCAGAATTGTCGGCAAATTGGAAATCGCTTGTCATCGTTGTTTAAAACCGCTCGAAGCCGCTATTGACATCGAGTTTAAAGACGATTTCGTGACGCTCGACGTTTACGAAAAATCGGGCGGGGAAAATCACGCAGTCGCCGGAGCGGATTTGGATGTTTCGATTTACGACGGCGAGCGAATTGATATTAACGAGCTTGCGCGCGAGCAGATTTTATTAAATTTACCGGCGCGCCAATTGTGCCAAGAAAATTGCGCCGGTTTGTGTGAAACGTGCGGCGTGAACAAAAACACGGAAAATTGTTCGTGCGAAGCCGAAACAATTGATCCGCGCTGGAAAGCGCTTGAAGAATTAAGAAATAAGAATTGAGAACGTTTGAGAATTGAGAATCAGAGAATTTTGACAAATTCTCAATTCTCAATTCTCAATTATAAAAAAATGCCGAATCCAAAACGCAGACATTCAAAATCGAGAACCAGAATGCGCCGCGCTCACGACGCGCTCGTTACGCCGCAATATTTTATTGACCCGACGACCGGCGAACCGGCTCAGCCGCACCGTATCAATCCGAAAACCGGAATGTACAAAGGTCGCCAAATCTTGAAAGTTAAAGAAGAAAAAGAATAACTGAGAACTGAAAACGGAAAACGGAGAACCGAAATTGCTCGTTTGTATTTCGCTTCTCCGTTCTCAGTTCTCCATTCTTCGTTTTGCCGTTGCTTTTTCGTTGGTTTTTGTGGCTAAATTGCAAAGCGGGCAATCAAAATGACACATAAAAACGCAGGCATCATCAGCACGGGACATTCCTATCCCGAAGGAATCTTAACCAACGCCGAGTTGGAAAAAATCGTTGACACGAGCGACGAATGGATTACGACACGCACCGGGATTAAGCAGCGCCGCAAGGCTGCCGATGATGAATACACTTCGCAATTTGCCGTCCGAGCAGGACGACAGGCGATGGAGCGTGCCAAAATTGATGCCAGCGAAATTGATTTGCTGATTTGCGCCACGACTACGCCCGATCAAATTCTGCCTTCGACCGGATGTTTGATTCAAGCCGAGCTTGGCGCAAACAATGCCGCCGCGTTCGACCTTTTCGCCGCTTGTTCGGGTTTTCTTTACGGTCTGACGGTTGCGGAAAGTATGATTCGCACGGGTCAAATTCGGCACGCGCTGATAATAGGCGCGGAGGTTTTGACAAAATACGTTGATTATACGGATCGCTCGACCTGCGTCATTTTCGGCGACGGCGCGGGCGCTGCAGTTCTTTCTCCGGTTGATGAGAAAAAAGGAATTTTAGCGACGAAAATTCGCTCGGACGGTCGTTTTGCCGAACAGCTTTATTCGCCCGGCGGCGGCACTAAAATGAAAACCACGCCGGAAACAATAGAGCAGGGAATGCACTATTTTAAAATGAAAGGCAATGAGCTTTTCAAAATCGCAGTGCGCTCGATGGCTGAAGTTTCGCAGGAAGTAATGGAAAAAGCGGGAGTTTCGACCAAAGATTTGAAAATGGTAATTCCGCATCAGGCAAATCAGCGAATTACGGATGCCGTGGCGAGCCGTCTCGGAATTGACGAAACAATCGTTTATTCAAACATCGCTTATCACGGCAATACATCGTCGGCTTCGATTCCGATTGCGCTCGACGAATGCATTCAAAGCGGGAAAATTGTTGAAGGCGATCTGGTTTTAATGTGCGCTTTCGGCGGCGGCGTTACGTGGGGCGCAACTCTCGTACAATTTTAGTTTGTCTGTTGTTCGTTGTTCGTCGTTCGTTGCGAGAACGATGAACACGTATTGTTTTTGTAAAAATAAATTAGAAAATACAGGTAATGTCGGAAATCAACGAACAACGAACAACGAACAACGAACAACGGACAAAAATCGCTTATATTTTTCCCGGACAAGGATCGCAAGCCGCCGGAATGGGAAAGGATTTGTACGATAATTTCCCAACGGCGCGCCGCGTTTTTGAAGAAGCGGACGACGCGCTCGGATTTCCGATTTCGCAAATGTGTTTTGCGGGAACTGCGGAAGAATTGGCTTTGACCGAAAACACGCAGCCAGCGATTTTGACGGCGTCGATCGCGGCTTTTCGCGCGATGAAAGCGGAAGGTTTTCCGCTCCCGAATTATGTCGCCGGTCACAGTTTGGGCGAATATTCGGCTTTAGTTGCGGCGGGAGCTTTGAATTTCGCCGACGCGGTGAGACTTGTCCGAATGCGCGGACGTTTTATGCAGGAAGCCGTTCCAGTTGGCATCGGTGCAATGGCTGCGATTTTGGGCGCGGATTTGGAAACAGTTGAAAAGGCTTGCGCCGAAGCTGCTGAAAATCAGATTTGCAGCGCGGCAAACATCAACGCGCCAACGCAAATCGTGATTGCCGGACACGCCGAAGCGGTTGACCGCGCGAGCGAGCTTTTAAAACAGCGCGGGGCGAAACGCGCCATTAAATTAAATGTTTCCGCGCCGTTTCATTCGGCTCTAATGCAGCCGGCGCAAGACCGTTTGAGCGTCGAGCTTGAGAAAACCAGATTTTTTGATTTGACCGCGCCGTGCGTGACAAATGTCGAAGCGAAAGAAAACGACGAAGCCGAACGCGCGAAAGATTTGTTGATTCGACAAGTCGCCGCGCCGGTTAAATGGTCGCAGTCAGTCGAATATTTAAAGGCGCGCGGCGTTACTAAATATGTCGAGATCGGCGCGGGTAAGGTTTTAAGCGGACTTGTCAGACAAATTGACCGCGAAGCGACTTGTTTGAATGTCGAAGACAGAGCAAGTCTTGAAGCGGCAAAAACAGCTTTGGTAGTTTAGATTTTAAAGAATAATAAATTTCAAGGAGCAACAATTAAATGGCATCAGAAGACGTACAAGGCAGAATTAAACAAATTATCGTTGACGAACTCGGCGTGGACGAGGCGGAAGTTACCGCAAACGCCCGTTTTATTGACGATCTCGGCGCGGATTCGCTCGATTTGGTCGAGCTGGTGATGCGTTTTGAAGAAGAGTTCGGAATCGAAATCCCGGACGAAGACGCCGAAAAGATTCAATCGGTCGGCGACGCTTACAGTTACGTCGAACAACATCAAAAAGGCTAGTAATAAGTAATAGGTAATAAGTAATTAGTTTTTGTTTCAGCCGCGCGGCTGTCTGAAAACTCAAAACTTATTACCTATTACTTATTACTTATTACTAAAAAATGAAACGTCGTGTTGTCGTCACCGGTTTGGGATTGGTGACGCCTGTCGGAAATACGGTCGAGGCTGCCTGGGGCGCGTTGATGCGCGGCGAGAGCGGCGCGGACTATATCAAAAGATTTGACACCGAAAGATTTCCGGTGAAATTCGCCGCTGAGGTCAAAAATTTTGATCCGCTCGATTTCATTGATAAAAGAGAAGCGCGTCGAATGGGCGCGTTTTCGCATTTCGCCATCGCCGCTTCGGATGAAGCCGTCAAAGACAGCGGTTTGCAGATTGACGAATCGAACGACGAAATGGTCGGCACGTATATTTCGAGCGGCATCGGCGATTTCTGGGCAATCGAGCGCGAGCACGAAAAACTGCTTCATCAAGGTCCCGACCGCGTTTCGCCGTTTTTTATCGTTTCGGCGATTGTTAATCTCGCGGCTGGAAACGTCTCGATCCGTCACGGCGCGAAAGGTCCGAATTCGGCGACCGCTACGGCTTGCTCTGCGGGCGCTCACGCAATCGGCGACAGCTTTAAAATCATTCAGCGCGGCGACGCCGACGCGATGATTTGCGGCGGCGCGGAAAGCGCGATTACGCCGATGTCGTCGGCAGGATTTGCTTCGATGCGCGCGCTTTCGACCCGCAATGACGACCCGAAACACGCTTCGCGACCGTTTGACGCCGAGCGCGATGGCTTCGTGATGGGCGAAGGCGCGGGGATTCTGATTCTCGAAGAATTGGAGTTTGCCAAAGCTCGTGGTGCGAGAATTTACGCCGAATTAGTCGGTTACGGAATGTCGGGCGACGCTTTTCACGTCACTATGCCCGATGAAACCGGCAGCGGTGCGATTCGCGTGATGCAGCGCGCGATGAAAGACGCCGGAATTGCGCCCGAACAAATCGGCTATATCAACGCGCACGGAACTTCGACGCCCTACAACGATAAATTTGAGACTTTGGCGATCAAAAAGGCTTTCGGCGAACACGCTTACAAATTAGCCGTCAGCTCGACCAAATCAATGACCGGACACGCTTTGGGCGCGGCAGGCGGAATTGAAGCCGTGATTTCGGTTTTGGCGATTCACAACAATACTTTGCCGCCGACGACGAACTATACAACTCCAGACCCTGATTGCGATTTGGATTATATTCCGAATGAGCCGCGTCAGGCGACGGTTGAATATGCTTTGTCAAATAGTTTCGGATTCGGCGGCACGAACGCTTGTTTGATTTTCTAGCGTTTTAATGTATAAACCTAATATAAGTTCAACCGCCGAAATCGCCCGAAGTTGAACAAAAAACAAATCAGAATGGTTTTAAAATGAATGACTGTTCATTC
>DASWLV010000127.1:0-28162 GCA_036400075.1 Pyrinomonadaceae bacterium | reverse complement strand
GAGCTTTACGAAGACGGGCAGCGCGGCTGGATTTATTATCTGACAATCGGTTTGCAGGCTTCGATTGCCGGTTTTGCCGTCGCCAGCTTTTTTGATTCGGCGGCGTATCAATGGTTTTTGTATTATCTTGTAGCTTACGCGGTGTGCTTGCGCCGCGTTTATCAAACGGTTCAAAGTTCAAAGTTCAAAGTTCAAGGTCAAAATACAAACCTGAACTTTGTAACTTGAACCTTGAACCTTGAACCTTGAACCTTGAACCTGTTTGGGTTGGCAAAAATTGTTTTTTGGGTGAGCGCGGCGGCGCTTTTGTACACCTACGCCGGTTATCCTCTGCTGGTTTGGATTTACAGTTTTTTGCGTCCGAATCCGGTTCGTCAAAATGACATTGAACCGACCGTTTCTTTTGTTATCACCGCCTACAACGAAGAAAAAGATTTAGCTCGCAAGCTCGAAAACACTTTGGCGCTCGATTATCCGAAAGAAAAACTCGAAATCATCGTCTCTTCCGACGGCTCGACCGACCGGACGGATGAGATAGTTAAAGAATTTGCGGGGCGCGGAATCCGCCTTCTGCGTGTCGAAGGCAGGCTCGGCAAAACCGTTGCGCAGAATCGCGCGGTTGAAACTGCAACGGGTGAAATCATTCTTTTCTCCGACGCTACCACGATTTACAAAACCGATGTTTTGCGCCGCGTGGTCAGAAATTTTGCTGACGAATCGGTTGGCTGTGTCGCCGGAAAACTGATTTACATTGATCCGAACGATTCGAGCGTCGGCGACGGCGCGCGTACTTATTGGAATTACGAAACTTTTATCAAACAAGCGGAAAGTCTGGCGTGTTCGCTAATCGGAGTTTCGGGCTGTTTGTACGCCGCGCGCCGCAAAAATTACGTCCCGATGTACCCGGAAGCCTGCTCGGATTTTCTAATTGCGACGAAAATCCGCGAACAGAATTTGCGTACCGTTTACGAGCCTGAAGCCGTCGCGGTTGAGGAAACAAACAACCGGACGGACAAAGAGCTGAAAATGCGCGTGCGCGTCATCGCCCAGACTTTTACAGATTTGTGGCGGCATCGCCGGATGTTAAATCCTTTTCGGGCGGGTTTTTATGCGGTTGAGCTTTTTTCGCATAAAGTTTTGCGCTACGCGGTTCCGCTGTTTTTGCTTTCGCTGTATTTTTCCAACCTCGTACTGGCTTTTCGCTCGCCGTTCTTTGATTTTTTTCTACTTTTCCAACTTCTTTTTTACGTTTTAGCGGCTGCGGCTTGGCTGCTTGACCGGGCTGGGATTTCTTTCAAGCTTTTATCGCTCCCGCTTTATTTCGTTTTGGCAAACGCGGCGGTCATAATTGCTTTTTACAAATTTTTGCGCGGCGAACGCTTTGCCTCGTGGCAGCCTATCCGCGAAGAAGGGGAGAAAAGGAGAAGAGGAGAAGGGGAGAGGCAAATTGAGGAGATTTTATGAGAAACGAAACCGCGATCAAGATACCGGAAAAATTGAGCGAAACGAACAATCGAAATTATTCCTCGTCTCCTCTTCTCCCCTTCTCCTCCACTCTGAAGGTGAGCGTTATTATTCCGGCTTATAAAATTGCCGATTATATCGGCGAAGCGCTTCAGTCGGTTTTAGCGCAAACTTTCACGAATTTTGAAATTGTTGTAGTGAACGACGGCTCGCCGGATACTGTCGAATTTGAACGCGCAATCGAGCCTTTTCTTGATAGAATCGTTTATATCAAACAGGAAAATCGTGGTGCAGCAGCCGCTCGCAACGCCGCAATCAGGGCGGCAAGCGGCGAGATTTTGGCTTTTTTGGACGGCGACGATTTATGGCTGCCCGAATTTCTCCAATCGCAAATCGAATACCTGGAAAAAAACGATTTTGATTTGGTTTACGCCGATGCCGAGTTTTTCGGTGAAGACGTTCCCGCAGGTCAAACTTATATGCAGTTTTCCAAATCTAACGGCGCGGTAACTACCGAAAGCTTGATTAGTTGGGATTGCAACGTGATTACATCCGGCACAATCGCGCGCCGAGAAGCAATTGTTGCAGCCGGTTTGTTCGACGAATCGCCGATTTTTCGGCGCGGGCAGGATTTCGAGATGTGGTTTCGGCTGGCAAAGCGCGGCGCAAAACTTGGTTATCAGCACCGCGTTTTGTTGAAATATCGCGTCCGCTCCGGCAGTTTAACGGGAAATCACGTCCAGCAAGCTGAGAGAAATGTGACGGCGCTCGAAGGAATTAAGGCGAAATTCGAGTTTACTGAATCCGAAAAAACAGCCTGGGAGCGCCAAATGAAAATCGCTTCGGCGATGTTTAATGTCGAAAAAGGGAAGTCTCAAATTATAAACGGTGATTTTGCCGCCGCACGTCAAAGTTTCGCTGCGGCAAATCGCTTTTACCGCAAACCGAAACTGTTTTTCGTCGGTTTGATGTTAAAATTTGCGCCCAATTTATTGCAGCGATTTTTCGCCGGTCGCGCGGAACATCTGGCGCGTAATCAGGCGAATGTTTTTTAACTTTTTCCCTCCGATAACAAATTATGAAACACTCGATTGTTCTGGAAAATGAAGCCTCAGCCGTTTTTGATCGGCAAGCCGATACGAAAACGGCTGAAGCTCTGATTTCCGCGCCCAAACACGCCGATTTAATTTACGATGTCGGAATGCACAAAGGCGAAGACACGGCTTATTACCTTAAAAAAGGTTTTCGCGTCATCGGTTTTGAAGCCAATCCCGAAAACGCCGCTCATTGCCGCCGCCGCTTTTCCGAAGCAATTGCGCAGGAACAATTAACAATCGTCGAAGGCGCGATTATCGAGACGGAGTTCTCCGCCGGGGAAATGAAAAAGGTTAAATTTTTTCGCAACGTTGACCATTCGCCGTGGGGCAGCGCCTGCGAAGATTGGGCGCAGCGCAACGAGGTGATGGGAACGAGCAATGAAATTATCGAAGTCGCGGCGACGGATTTCAAAAGCTGTCTTGAAAAATACGGAGTGCCCTATTATTTGAAAGCCGATATTGTCGGTTCGGAAACGATTTGTCTGCGCGCTCTGCTCGCATTTGAAAATAAACCGGATTTTATCTCTATTCGCAGCGAAAAATTCGTTTTCAGCAAGCTCGAAAAAGAGTTCGTTCTTTTAGAAAAACTCGGTTACGATTCGTTTCAAGCCGTTCAGCAGGACGTTTCGCAAATGCGCGCGCCCGCAAATTCAAAAGAAGGCGCAAACGTCAGGCACGATTTTGACGAAGGCGCTTCCGGCATTTTCGGCAAAGATTTACCGGGCAAAAGCTGGAAATCAAAAGAACAAATCTTGAAAGATTATCGCCGAATTTTCGCAGTTTACTGGCTGTTCGGAGATTATTCGTTTTTGCGCCAATCCGAGAGCGGCAAACAATTTATCTCGCGTCTCGAAAGAATCTTCCGCCGCCCGCTGCCCGGCTGGTACGACACGCACGCCAAACACTCGTCGTTTAAAGTGTTAAGCGCGTTATTTTACGCATCCTCAGTTTTCCACTTATAAATTCCAAATCAATGTCGGAATTAAAACCGCTCAAATTAGAAGTCGTCATAGCGACTTACAATCGCGCCGAACTGCTTCGCCGGACTTTGCAAAGTTTAGCAGCGGCGCGGCGAGCCGCTTCGCTTTCGGTCGTCGTGACCGTCGCCGACAACAATTCGACCGATGACACGCGCCCAGTCACTGAGGAATTTCTCCCGCTCTTCGGTGACATTAAGCTCGATTACATTTTTGAAAAACGACAGGGCAAACAGTTTGCGCTCAATACGGCGCTGGCTAAATCCGACGCCGATTTGATCGCAATGATTGACGACGACGAAGAAGTTGCCGAGGATTGGTTTGTCGAGTTAGCGCGTCTTTTCGGCTCGCGCTGGGATGAACTGGATTTTGCAAGCGGGAAAATGCTGCCGCGCTGGGAGAGCGAGCCTGCTCCGGCGTGGGCTTCGCCGCAATGGGCTGGCATCGGCTGGCGCGAATTCGGCGACGAAGAATGGACGCACACCGTCGAAACGCCGATTGCCTGCGGCGGACATGCGATTTACAAATTATCGCTTTTTCACGAGCTTGGTTTTTATCACGAAGCCGTCGGACCGCAGGGGAAAAATTTAATGGGCTGCGAGGACGATGTGATTTACGACAAGCTCATCAGCGCCGGAAAACGCGGCGTTTATTGTCCGAAACTTGTCGTCTGGCATTTTGTTCCCGATTATCGCCTAACGCGCAATTATCTGCGCCAATGGTCTTACGGCAACGGCGCTTCGCAAAATCTGGTTGACATTCATTACAAACCTTTTGATGGAAAACGCTTTTTGAGAGTGCCGCGCTATCTTTACCGCCAAGCGGCTGTGAGCTTGAGGAAAAGTTTTCTGGCGCGACTTCGGGGAAAATCCGAAGACGCATTTGCAGCCGAACGCGAATTCTGGGTTTTCTGGGGATTTTTTTACAGCCGCAACGTTCAAAATTCCAAACTAGAATCAGCGTTTAAATTTTTAAACGCGAAAATTCTCCAGCCCGTAAATCGTTAATTTCGATGACCGTACGCGAGGAAAAACAGGCTTCTTCACTGACCGCTCAGGCGGCGTGGATTTTGATTGCTAAAGTGACGAGCTTCGCTCTGGCGATTGCCGTTCCGCTGTTGCTCGCGCGGCGGCTCGATCAAACCGAATTCGGTCTTTACAAGCAAGTTTTTCTCATCATCGCAACCGCTAACGCGCTTCTGCCGTTCGGTTTCGGAATGAGCGCATATTATTTTCTTCCGCGCGAAACCGAAAAGCGCGGCGCGGTTGTTCTCAACATTTTGATTTTTAACGCCGTCGTCGGACTCGCCGCCGCCGCTGCGTTGTTTTTCTTTCCGAACAGTTTGGTCTGGTTGTTCGGAGACGCCTTGATGGCGAATTTTGCGCCCGCGCTCGGTCTGGCAATCTGGCTCTGGATTTTTTCGGCTTTTCTGGAAACGCTTGTCATCGCCAACAACGAAGCGCGTTTGGCGATGGTTTTTATCGTTTTTTCGCAGCTCTCGAAAGCCGTTTTCTTTCTCGCGGCGGCAATTTTATTCGGAACGGTTTCGTCTCTGATTTGGGCTGCCGTCGCGCAAGCCGCTCTGCAAACCGTGATTCTTTTCGTTTATGCGAAACGGCGATTCCCGGAGCTTTTGCGCGTTTTCGATTTCGGTTTGCTAAAACGTCAATTCGCCTACACTTTGCCGTTCGGTCTTTCCGGCTGGCTCAACACGGGACAAACCGACGCGCATAATTACTTCGTTTCGCGTCGTTTTACGCCCGCCGATTTTGCGGTTTATTCGGTCGGCGGTTTTGAATTGCCGCTCGTGGGAATTCTGGCGGAATCAATTTCTTCGGTACTGATTCCGCTGATGAGTCGTCTCTCGGCGTCTGAAGACAAACGTGAAATCGTCGAAACTTCCGCTCGTGTTACGCGCAAGCTGGCGCTCGTTTATTTTCCGCTTTACGCTTTTTTGTTCATTACTGCCGACGCTTTTATCACGACGCTTTTCACCGCAAATTACCAATCGAGCGTCCCGATTTTTCGGCTTAATTTGACGCTGTTGCCGTTCGCGGTTTTGGTGCTCGACCCGATCACGCGCGCTTACAAAGAAATCGGCTATTTTCTGCTCCGTTTGCGGCTCGCTCTGTTTGCGCTGATGGTGCCCGCGTTGTGGTACGCGACGAATTTCGGGCTTTTGGAAACGAGCGCGGTCGTCGTCGCGTTTGCTTTGACTGAACGCGCCTTGTCAACCTTAAAAATCGCGCGCACAATTGATTTTCAAGCAAAGGATTTCAATTTGCTCGGCGGCGCGCTCAGAACCGCTTTCGCAACCGTTCTGGCAGCCGCCGCCCTGTTCGCTTTTTATTATTTGACGAATGAAAATTTAAAATTGCTTTTGTCCAGCACAGCCGAGACGGTTTTTCATAATCAAAAATTGTCGGATTTCTTGGGCGGCGGAATGTTTCTGGCAATTTGCGGCGTCGTGTTTGCGGCAATTTATTTGGTTTTGATCAATCTGTTCGGGGCAATCGAACCGGAAGACAAACAAAAGTTCACGAATTTGCTGCAAAAAATTTTTCGCTTTCGCAAACCGGAAGCGGATTTAAGATTTGAAATATGAGTACACAGTTTCTGCCTGGAACTGCATAACTTCGAAGAAGTTTAAAACAAGATGTGTGGAATTGTCGGATTTATCAATAAAAATCGAGAAGTGAAAGCGGAACGCGCGGCGCTGCTCGAAAAAATGTGCCGCCAAATCGTGCATCGCGGACCGGACGAGCAAGGCATTTTTCTCGACGAGCGCGCCGCGCTCGGAATGCGCCGGCTTTCGATTATTGATTTAAAAACCGGACAGCAGCCGATTTTTGATTGCACCGGAAATCTGGCGATTGTTTTTAACGGCGAGATTTACAATTTTCAGGAATTAAAAAAACAACTCGAAACGCGCGGGCATCGTTTTAAAACCAATTCCGACACCGAAACAATCGTCCATCTTTACGAAGAATTCGGCTCGGCTTGCGTGGAACATTTACGCGGAATGTTCGCCTTTGCAATTTGGGATAAACGTGAGGAAAAACTGTTTCTCGCCCGCGACCGCGCCGGCAAAAAACCGCTTTTTTATACAAAAACAAAAAACGGCGATTTCGTTTTCGGCTCGGAACTGAAAACTTTGCTCGAACACGCTGAAATCGAACGCAAAATCTCGCTTCCGGCGCTCGACGCTTTTCTGACTTTCGGTTATGTGCCGGAAGAATTCTGCATTTTCGAGAACGTCGAAAAATTGCCGCCCGCACATTTTCTCGAATTTCACAACGGCGAAATCCGAATCGAAAAATACTGGGATTTTCCGCTCGCTGCCGAAAAACTGCGCGCGAGCGAAAGCGAGATTGTCGCCGAATTACAAAATTTGCTCGCCGAATCGGTCGAAATTCGCCTTATTTCCGAAGTTCCTCTGGGCGCGTTTCTGTCGGGCGGCGTTGATTCATCGGCTGTCGTTGGATTGATGTCGCGTTTTTCCGAAAAGCCGGTCAAAACGTTTTCCATCGGTTTTGAAGAAGACAGCTACGACGAGCTGAAATTCGCGCGCGTCGCCGCCAAACATTTCAACACCGAGCATCACGAATTTGTCGTCACGCCTGCGATTGTCGAAGAAATTGACGATCTCGTCTGGCATCTTGACGAGCCTTTTGCGGATATGTCGGCGCTGCCGACTTTTGCGGTCGCAAAAATGGCGCGTGAATTTGTCACAGTCGCTTTAAGCGGCGACGGCGGAGATGAATTGTTTGCGGGTTATTCCAGATACGTCAAGCATTTTAAGGCGAACGGACAGCAGATGCTTCCCGGTTTTATTCGCAAAAATCTGCTGTCAAAGGTTGCGGCGAATTTGCCGCACGGCGCGCGCGGGCGAAATTATCTGCACAATGCCGCGCTCGATTCAATCGAAAAATACATTGATTCGATTTCTCATTTCGGCGCATTGAACCGCAAACAGCTTTATTCGGCTGATTTTCGCCAAAAGCTAAACGGTGCGTTTGGCGCTGGCGAAGCGGTTTTCCAAAAGATTGCCGGTGAATTCCCCGCCGATTCGCTCGAACAGCTTTTGTATCTCGACAGCAAAACTTATCTTCCGGCAGACATTTTGACCAAAGTTGACCGGATGACGATGGCGGCTTCGCTCGAAGCGCGCTCGCCGCTGCTCGATCATAAGTTGATTGAATTTGTCGCGCGGATTCCGGCAAATTTGAAAATGCGAGGCGGCGAGACGAAATATATTTTTAAACAGGCGTTGCGCGGCATTGTGCCGGATGAAATTTTATACCGCGAAAAACAAGGTTTCGGCGTTCCGGTTGACGTTTGGATCAACGAAAAACTGCGACCGCGAATCAGAGAAACTTTGCTAGAAGGGCGAACCGCCGCGCGCGGATTTTTCGATTTAAAATACGTTGAGCTTTTATTAAATGAACACGCCGCCAAAAGGCGCGACCACGCCTGGCGGTTGTGGCAGCTTTTTGTTTTCGAGCTTTGGCAGCGCAGATTTGTTGATGGAAAATAACCAAACAGAATTTCGGGTGATTTTGCTCACGCACGGCGGCGCTGAGGCGGTTTTGCTTCGTCTGGCGCAGCTCGATAATGCGCAGGTTGCCGGAGTTTTCGTTGAAGAAAAGCGAGCGCCGCAGCGTTCGTTTAAAGAAAAATTTCGGCGAAGTTTAAAATACGACGGTTTTTGGGCGACAATCGGAAAAACGTTTCGTCAAACTGCGGTTGAAAATTCGGTCGAAGATTTAACCGCAGAAATGGCGCGAAATCTCGATTTTCCGGTTCATTTCGTCAGCGATTTTCACGACGCGGAAACAATCGAATTGATGCGGGCGGCGAGGGCAGATTTAGGCGTGATTTACGGAACGAATATCATCAAAGAATCGGTTTTCTCCCTGCCGCGCCTCGGCTCGATCAATCTGCATCAAGGCTTAGCCCCATTTTATCGCGGCAGCGCGCCGGTTTTTTGGGAGCTTTACAACGATGAGCGAGAAGTCGGAATTACGGTTCACCGGGTTGCGGCGAAAGTTGACGCTGGCGACATCGTTTTGCAGGAATCAGTTCCGCTTCTCTACGATTTCGAGCGGTTTGACTTGAATTTTGAAAGTTTTATCGAAGATTTCCGCGCCGGAATCAAAGAAAAATGCGCCGCGCTGGTTGCTGAAAGCGTGCGGCAAATTGCCGACGGGACAGCGAGCTTTCAAACGCAGGACATTTCGCTCGGAACACGTTACAAATTGCCGACAAAATCGGAAAAAGACGAATTAAAACGGCGTTTGCGCGAGCGGAAGAAATTTTTAAAAGCAGAAACGCAGCGGTTTAGAAGTGTTGAAAACGAACGATGAAAAAGTCAATTCTAAAATTTATGCAAACGGCTGGCGGTTTCGCGGCGTTTCGCCGTCTGAACCGCAGGTGCGTGCTGATTTTGACCTATCATCGTTTCGCCGAAACGGAAATCGAAGGACGAGTTTCCGCCGCACAGTTTTCCGCGCATTTGGAGTTCTTAAAAGCAAATTATCGAGTTTTGCCGCTCGCGGAAATTGTCGAAAATCTGCGCGAAGGGAAATCTTTGCCGGACAACGCCGCCGCAATCACGATTGATGACGGCTATAAAGACGTTTACGACGTTGCCTTTCCGGTTTTAAAACAATTTCAAATTCCGGCGACCGTTTTTGTCATCACAGATTTTCTCGACCGCAAATGCTGGCTTTGGACTGATAAAGCCAGAGTTTTGGCGGCACAAACAAAACTTGCTGAAATCGAATTTGAAAACAGCAAATTTAATTTAAACGGTGCTGTTTCGCGCAAATCCCTCGCGGCAAAAATCAACGAACATCTCAAACGGTTGCCCGACGAGGAAAAGGAAAAGCGGCTTGAAGATTTGCAAAAATCGTTTGAAGTTGATTTAACCGAATTGCCGTCACCGGAATTTTCCGCCGTCAATTGGAACGAAGCAAAAGAAATGGACTCAAACGGCGTGGCAATCGAATCGCACACGGTTTCGCATCCGATTTTAACGAATATATCGGACGAGCGTTTGCAATTTGAATTGATTGAATCTAAACGGCGTTTGGGCGAAATTCTGGGACGCGAGGCGAATTTGTTCTGTTATCCAAATGGCGGTTTTAATGAACTCACGAAAAAGTTTGCCGCCGAAGCAGGTTACAAAGCCGCCGTGACGACCGAAATCGGCTTTAACGATTTTGATTCCGATTTATTCTCGCTAAAACGAACCGACGCGCAGCCCGCTATTATTGATTTTGAACAATACGCCAGCGGTTTTGAATTGGCGAAAACGAGCCTCAGAAAATTAAGTCAGTACCGGGAGCGGTAGCGACCGGATTTCGCACATTTACCCGGTCGCTACCGCTCCCGGTACTGACAAAGACAGTTATGAGCAAACCGATAGAAGCATTTAACGGCTACAACGATTATATCGCTTACGAGTGGAAATATTTTGTCGAAAACCCGGAGCGCGGAAACGCCGCGCTCGCGGCGACAAAGGGGGTTAAAGTCAATCGGGTGCTGGACATAGGTTGCGGCGCGGGACAGGAAATGCTGCCCTTTATCGAGCGCGGCGCGTCCGGCGTCGGGATGGACATTACGCCTGAAGTCGGCAAAGTCGGGCGAAAAATGTACGGCGAAGCCGGGTTCGGAAACCGCGTTTCTTTTTTGCGTTCGAGCGGCAACGATTTGCCTTTTGACGATGACTCGTTCGATGTTTTGATTTGTCGCGGGGCGCTGATGTTTATGGAAAACCGCCGCGCTTTGGCGGAAATGGCGCGCGTTTTAAAACCGGGCGGCGTTTTTCTTTTGAAAGTTCAGGACGCGCCTTATTATTGGTGGAAAATCGGTCACGGTTTGAAAACCGGCAATGTTTTGACTTCGGTTCACGGGGCGCGTGTTCTGTTTGCCGGAAATTGGTACAAACTAACAGGAAAACAACTATTTAATAAACTAACGGCGGGTGGCGAGATTTATCTCTCGAAAAATGTTTTGAGCCGCGAGCTTAAACGCTTGAATATGCAAATCACAGGCGAAATGCCGGACACTAATCGCCAAACGCCTTCGTTTGTGATTCGTAAATCTTAGTGAGTTATTTAACAAAAATTCGATATGCTTTGCCTTGGCTGGCGCGCTATCCGGTTTGGCGCGGCGGCGAGTTCTTGCGTCGTTTTTCCGAGGAAAAGCCAAAGCATTTGATTTTCATCGTGGCAAATCATTTTGAGCCGGCTTGGTCGCCGAACGGTTTTTTGAATTTGGACGAGCAGCGCCGTCGGCTCGATGATTGGTACGAAAAAGCTAGAAAAATCGGCGAATCAACGCTTGATTCGGACGGCACGAAATTTCGTCACACGAATTTTTATCCGGCGGAACAATATGAACGCGGTTTGCTCGAAACGATGGCGGCAATGGAGCGCGAAAATTTGGGCGAAACCGAGATTCACCTTCATCACGGAATTGAAAAGCCCGACACAGCGGAAAATACCCGAAAGATTTTGACTGAATTTCGAGATTGTCTGGCAGAAGAACACCGCAGTTTATCGCGTTTTGAAGGCGAAAAAATGCCGCGCTACGCTTTTGTTCACGGCAATTTAGCGCTGGCAAATTCGGCGGGCGGCGCATTTTGCGGGGTTGACGATGAGATGCGGATTTTGCAGGAAACCGGCTGTTACGCCGATTTGACTTTGCCTTCCGCACCCGACCGCACGCAGGTTGCGAAAATAAATTCGATTTACGAAGCCGCAGGCGATTTTGAACAACCCGCGCCGCATCGAACCGGAAAGGATTTGCGCGTCGGCGCGCAAATCGAACGTTTACCGATAATTTTGCCCGGCGCGCTGGTTTTTAATTGGAACAGAAAAATTAAAAAAATCCCTGTGCCGCGGCTCGACGACGGCGCTTTAACGGCGAACCAGCCGCTCGATTTAAAACGATTGAATCGCCTGAAATCGGCGCGAATCAGCGTTTTAAATAAACCGGAATGGGTCTTTATTAAACTTTATTGTCACGGATTTTTCGATCACGATCAGGATTCGTGCATTGGCGAACGCGCCCATAAGTTTTTTAATGAAACCGTCGAAAACGGCGAGCGAACCGGCGGATACAAGACGCATTTCGCCACGGCGCGCGAGGCTTTTAACATCATTTCAGCGGCGATTGACGGCAAAACGGGAACGCCGAACGATTTTCGTGATTACCTCTTGAAAGCAATCAGGTCTGAAAGCAAAAACGTAGATTTTCAACGCAGAGACGCGGAGACGCGGAGAGAAGAAACAATAAAAATATAAACTCCGCGTCTGTGCGTTGAAGTTAATAATGGCAACAAACCGGCTCGAAAAACTGAAAAAACTTCGCGGACGCAGTTTAGACGAAATTCGTCGGCGCGGCGGGCAGGCGCTTTCCGCTTACGGCGAGCAGCTTGGTTTCGGCGCGAAACTGCCTTCGGACGAGGAATTTTCAAAACTGCTCGACGCAGAGCTTTTCGGAACAACGACGCCGAAATCCGAACAGCTTCTCGAAAGCTTCGGCTCGTGGCGCGGAGCGCAGTTTTTTCCGGCGTTTGACGACCGTGAGGCAAGCGTTGCGGCGTTTCGAGAGAATTTCGGCGACGAAGCGGCGCGTCAAATCATCGCCCGCGCCGACCGCGTTTTGCAGGGCAAATTCGATCTTTTGGGATTTTCAAATCTTGATTTCGGACTCCCGATTGATTGGCATCTCGAACCGCTGACGGGAAAACGCGCGCCTTTAAAACATTGGAAACAATTTGACGAGCTTGATTCGGAAGAAACGGGCGACAAGAAAATCATTTGGGAGCTGAACCGCTGCCAGCATTTTTTCACGCTTGGCGCGGCTTACCGGCTCAGCGGCGATGAAAAATACGCCGCCGCTTTCGTGATGCATTTAACCGGTTGGATGGAGCAAAATCCTCCGGCGACGGGCGTTAATTGGATGAGCAGTCTGGAAGTCGCTTTCCGCGCGATTTCGTGGCTCTGGGCGCTCAACTTCTTTAAAAATTCACCGAATCTTACGCCTTCCGTTTTCCGCGACGCGCTCAAATTTCTTTATCTTCACGCCCGGCACATCGAGACTTATCTTTCGACGTTTTACAGCCCGAACACGCATTTAACGGGCGAGGCTTTGGGGCTTTATTATCTCGGCACGCTGCTTCCCGAATTTCGTCTCGCCGGGCAATGGCGCGAAACGGGCGGAAAAATTCTGCTTGAACAGCTCGACCGCCAGATTTTGCCCGACGGAGTTTATTTTGAGCGGACAACCTGGTATCAGCGTTACACGGCGGATTTTTATACGCATTTTTTTATTTTAAGCCGCATCAACGAAGACGATTTTTCATCCGAAAAGCTCAAAAGCAAATTACAGTTAGCTTGCGATTTTCTGATGCACGCGACGCGCCCCGACGGAACTACGCCGCTCATCGGCGATGACGACGGCGGGCGAATGCTCCCCGTTTCAAGTCTCGAAGCCGTCAACGATTTTCGCTCGACGCTCGCTACCGCCGCAGTTTTATTCAGGCGGGGAGATTATAAATTTGTCGCGGGCGATTGCGCCGAAGAAACTTTCTGGTTGCTGGGCGCGACAGGATTGGAAGTATTTGAATTGATTGAACCGCAAGAACCTGCGGAAAAATCGAAAGCGTTTCCGATTGGCGGTTATTTCGTGATGCGGCGCGATTGGGGCGAAACCGCCGATTATCTTTTGATTGACGGCGGCGCTCACGGAGCTTTAAACGGCGGACACGCGCACGCCGACGCGCTCGCATTTGAACTCGCCGTCGGCGGAAAATCTCTGCTCGTTGACGCCGGAACTTATTCTTATGCCGAACGAGCCGCCCGCGATTATTTTCGCTCGACGCAGGCTCACAATACGCTCGCGCTCGATGGGAAATCTTCCTCCGAGCCGAACGGCTTGTTTGATTGGAAAACGACAGGAGATGCGCGAACAAAAGAATTCGTCAGCCGCTCGCGCTTTGATTTTTTTGAAGGCTTGCACGAAGGTTTTTCGCATCTTTCAAAAAACGAATCGCCAATCGTCCACACACGGAGCTTGCTGTATCTAAAAAACGATTACTGGATTTTGCGCGATATTGTGGATACGACCGCCCCGCACGATTATCAATTAAATTTTCACTTTAATGCCGGAACTATCATTGATCTTGCCGCAGCCGAAAACAATTTGCCGACGGCGCGCGTTTTGCCGGAAAGCGGAAAAAACGGTTTGGAAATAGCGACGTTCGGCGACAACGGCGCGTGGGAAACTTTCGACGATTGGATTTCGCCCTGCTACGGCGTCAAATTGAGCGCGCCGACAGCGACGTTTTCTTCAAGCGGAATCGGAACTCAGGAATTTTTCACGTTTTTGCTGCCGAGCGGCGAGAACAAAGCTGTGCCGGTTGTCAACGAAATTTCCGCTGCGGCTGGGCGCGCTTTTGCGATTAAATCGGAAGATCAACGCGATCTTTTTGTTTACGGCGATGACGACGGGCAGATGACGCGCACCACAATTTTCGATTCAAATTTCCGTTTCGCGTGGGCGCGTTTTTCCGAACACGACGAACAGCTTTTGGAAGAAATCGTTTTGGTGTCGGGCAGCCGCTTCGTTTACGGCGGCAGAGAAGTTATCAATTACCCAAAACGCCTGCGCTGGGCTTATATTCGCCGGGTTGAAAATCGAATGTTTGTCGAAACCGACGACGGCGCATTTTCCGTCAACCTTCCGAAAAAATCTCGCGCCGCGGCGTTAGCCCTACGTCCTCAGAGTCTTGCCGACACTATAAAGTTTGAAGCGCAGAGACGCTGAGACGCCAGGAAAAGACAGAAAATAATTCAAGCTGAAAAAACTTATCTTAAAATCTCTGTGTCTCTGCGTTGAATCTTTTTGAAACAAAACGTCTTACAACTCATCGGCAGTTTTCACACCGGCGGTTCGGAACATCAAGCCGTGCAATTGGCGAAATTGTTGACGGAAGAAGGACGTTTCCGAGTTTTCACCGCTTGCTTAAATCCCGAAGGAGCTTTGCGCGCCGAAGTCGAACGATTTTACAACACGGAAATCGCGGCGTTTCCTCTGACTTCGTTTTACGACCGAAATTTTTTGCATCAGATTCGGCGTTTCCGACAATTTCTGAAAGAAAATCAAATCCGTCTCGTTCATTCGCACGATTTTTACACCAATGTTTTCGGCACTTTCGCGGCAAAAACTGCCCGCGTTGCTTCCAAACGCGAAACCGGAGGATTGCGGAGCGCGTCGCAGCAAGTAATCGAAAAGCAGGCGTTTCGCCGCGCCGACAGAATAATTGCCAATTCCGAAGCCGTCAAAAATTATTTAATCGCGGCGGGCGTTTCCGGCGATAAAATTTCAATCGTTTACAACGGCTTGGATTTAAGCAAATTTAAAACAGAATTTGACCGCCGGGAAATTTTGCGCGCCTTCGGTTTGCCCGATAAAAAGCTGGTAACAATCGTCGCCAATTTGCGCCACGCCGTGAAAAATCAGGAAATGTTTTTGCGCGCGGCTCAACAAATCAGGGAAAAGCGCGAAAACACTGCTTTTGTTTTGGCAGGCGAAGGCGAGCGCACGGCGGAATTGAAAAAACTGGCGAGCGAATTAAAAATCGAGCAGGACGTTTTTTTTATCGGCAGAGCCGAGCGCGTCGCCGAATTGCTGGCAGTTTCAGAAATCTGCGTTCTCTCTTCGCACGCTGAAGGTTTTTCAAATGCGATTCTCGAATACATGGCGGCTTCGCGTCCTGTCGTGGCGACAGCGGTCGGGGGCGCGGCGGAAGTGATTTTCGACGGCGAAAACGGTTTTCTCATCGAATCGAATGATGATCATAAAATGGCGGAAAAGATTTTATTTTTACTCGAAAATTCCGAGACAGCCAAAAAGTACGGCGCGCGGGGACGCGAGATTGTCGAGGCAGGATTCTCGGTCGAAGCTCAGCTTGAAAATACCATTGCGGTTTATAATCAAGTTTTATCGGGAAAATAAGTTGACACAACCGCAAAAACCGTAAGATTCTACAATTGGGCGAAACCATTTAGCCGCCGGGATTTTAAACCTCGCTTTCACACAGAGCTTTTGTTATGCGCATTTTGCAATTAGGTCCGGTTCCGCCGCCCCACGGCGGAGTTCAAGCAAATCTTTCGGCAATCGCCGAACGCTTGCGCTTCGCCGGACACGATTGTCAAACGATTGCGATAGCTCGTTCGAGCGAAATTAAACCGCAAGCGAATGTTTATCACCCGAAAAACGCAAAGCAATTATTCAAGCTGCTTTTCAGCTTGAAATTCGACATCGCGCATCTGCATTTTGGCGGAGATTTTACCGGACGACTCGCGCTTCTGGCTTTTGCTTGCGGCGTTTTGCCGGGAAAAAAAGCTGTTCTGACTTTTCATTCAGGCGGTTTTGCTTCTTCGGAAGATGGAAAACGCGCGAATAAATTTAGTTTTCGCGGTTTTGCCGTGCGTCGTTTGGATAAAATCATCGCGGTTAACGAAGAAATCCGCAATCTTTTTTTGCGTTACGGCGTACGCTCGGAAAAAATCGAAATCATCGCGCCGCACTTTCATCGCCAGCCGAATCCAAACGCCGAGATTCCCGCAAAAATCGAACAGTTTTTTCAGAATCATTCACACGTTTTGCTCGCCGCAGCGAGCTTGGAAAAGCATTACGATTTGAGCTTGCAGATTCGGGTTTTAAAAAATGTTTTAAAAGAATTTCCCGAATGCGGTTTGTTGATTGCAGGTTCAGGCGAATTGGAAAGCAAATTAAAACAGGAAATTGCTGCAACCGGGTACGCCGAAAACATTCTGCTCGCAGGCGACGTGACGCACGAGACGATTCTGCATTTAATCAAACGCTCGGACGCGCTCGTTCGCACGACGCTGTTCGACGGCGACGCGATTTCCGTCCGCGAGGCGCTTTTCCTCGAAACTTCGGTTATTGCAACTGATAATAAAATGCGCCCGGCGGGCGTTCAATTGATCGAAATCGGCGATGCGGAAGGTTTAACCGAAAAGATTTTGACGGTTTTGCGCGAAGGTAAAAAACAAAAAACGAACAAACCCGACGATTGGAGCAACATTGACGCGGTAATTCTGATTTACGAACAGCTTTTAAACAAAGAAATGACTTCACCGAGCGCTTCAATCAACAAACCGCAATCCGTAATTCGTAATTCGTAATTGATTTATGTGTGGCATTGCTGGAATAGCTTTTTCCGAAAAATCACGGCGCAGAATTGACGAATCCGTTTTGCGGCGGATGAGCGACGCAATTCATCATCGCGGACCGGATGACGCCGGAATTTTCGCTTCGGAAAACATCGGCTTGGCGCATCGCCGTCTGGCGATTGTTGATGTTTCCGCCGGTTTTCAGCCGATGACGAACGAAGACAATTCTCTGCAAATTGTTTTTAACGGCGAAATCTACAACCACGCGGATTTTCGAGACGAGCTAGTCCAAAAGGGTCACGTTTATAAAACTCACTGCGACACCGAAACGATTTTGCATCTTTACGAAGAACATGGCGCGTCGTGCGTCGAATTTCTGCGCGGAATGTTCGCGTTTGCGATTTGGGATTCGGCAAAAAAAGAATTGCTGCTGGCGCGTGACCGTTTGGGCGTCAAACCGCTTTATTATGTTGCCGACGAAAATGGCTCGCTCGTTTTCGCTTCGGAAATAAAGTCTTTGTTTGAAGCCGGAATCAAACCTGAAATAAATTTCGCCGCGCTGCCCGACCAAATGGCGAATCACGGCACGACGGGCGAAGAAACTCTTTTCCGAAACGTCAAACGCCTGCTGCCCGGTCATTTTTTGATTTGGAAAAACGGTGAAATCCGAATCAAAAAATTCTGGGACGTTACGTTTCAACCGAAAATAGCAGTTAAAAATGAGCGCGATTTAGTTGAAGAATGGCGCGGGCTTTTTAGAAGATCGGTTGAGCTGCGATTAATGGCTGATGTGCCGCTCGGAATGTTTTTGTCGGGCGGGATTGATTCGTCGGCGATTGCGGCGGAAATGGCGACGCTCGTTAAAGAGCCGATCAAAACTTTTTCCGTCGCTTTTGCCGAACGTGAAGCGAACGAGCTTGAATACGCGCGTCTTGTTTCGCGTAAATTTAAAACCGATCATCACGAAATCACAGTTTCGCCGCAGGAATTTTTCGACATTTTGCCGAAATTAGTCTGGCATGAGGACGAGCCGATTGGTTTTCTGGCGAGCGTGCCGCTTTATTTTGTCTCGAAACTCGCGCAGCAGCACGTCAAAGTCGTTTTGACGGGCGAAGGCAGCGACGAGCTTTTGGGCGGTTACGGGCGTTATCGAAAAACTTTGCTCAATCTGGCTTTCGGTGAAAATTACGAATCGTTTGCGCCGCGCCGCCTTCGTTCTGCGGTGCAAAGCGGAATCGGAACTTTGCCTTTTGCGGTAAAAAATAAATTGTCGCGGACTTTTTTAAATTTGCCTTCGGATTTGGAAAATCTTTATTTCGACAATTTTGCGGTTTTTCCCAGAAAAATGCAGGAACGGCTTTTGTCCGAAGAAACGAAAACGCGAATCTTTGAGACAAATCCTTATTCAAATTTGAAAGATTATTTGAACGAGACGGACGCTGCGAGCTTGCTCGACAAACTGCTTTACGCAGATACGAAAACTTATCTGCACGAGCTTTTGATGAAACAGGATCAGATGAGCATGGCGGCTTCGATTGAATCGCGCGTGCCGTTTTTAGATCATAAGCTGGTTGAATTTACCGCGCGTTTGCCGGAAAAATTTAAGATTCGCGGCAAAACGACAAAATGGATTTTGCGCGAAGCGATGCGCGGCGTTTTGCCGTCGGAAATTTTGACGCGCAAGAAAATGGGTTTTCCCGTTCCGTTCGGAAATTGGCTGCGAGGGGAATTTCGCTCGGTCGTTGACGAGTTCGTTTTGTCAGAGCGGGCTTTAAATCGCGGAATTTTTGATGCGGATTTTGTTAGTGAAATCGTCAATCGTCACAACGCGGGCGAAAATCACGACGAGCGAATGTGGTTTTTGATTAACTTTGAAATCTGGCAGCGGCAATTTATTGAAGGCGAAAAATTATGGTAGAAGTCGCGGAAAAAATATTGCCGAAAACTGCCGATGTTTTGCGCGGGCGCGACATTGTTTGTTTTTCGCACGATTGGTCGGGCGATCCGCTTTCAAAAACTCATATTGTCCGCGTTTTGGCGCGTGAAAACCGCATTTTGTGGATAAACTCAATCGCCAACCGGATGCCGACCGTCGCTAAAAAAGATTTCTCGCGTATTGTCAAAAAACTTACGGCTTTTACCGAAAAAGTTAAAGAAGTCGAAACGAATATTTTTGTGATGAATCCGCTGACGATTCCGGCTTACGGAAGCTCGGCGGTGAGAGGATTTAATCAAAAGTTTTTGCTCGCGCAGATAAAGCGGGCGATGAAAAATCTGCGGTTTCAAAAGCCGGTGAACATAGTTTTTAATCCGGCTGCCGGGATGGTTGCGGGAAAACTGGGCGAAGATTTGCTCGTTTATTATTGCGTTGACGAATATACGGCTTTTACGGGCGCGACCGATGGTTTGAAGCAAATCGAAAACGAATTGTTTCGCAAATCGGATTTGGTCATCGTTTCGGCGGAAAAACTGCTCGCGGATAAAAAGCAATTTAATCCGAATACTTTTTTGATTCGGCACGGAGTTGATTACCGTCATTTTTCGCGGGCGTTACAAGACGAGATTGAAGTTCCGGCTGAGATCAGAGATCTGCCGCGCCCGATTATCGGTTTTCACGGATTGCTAGCGGATTGGGTTGATTACGAATTGCTCAAAAAGACTGCCGAACATTTCAGAAACGGCTCGCTTGTTTTAATCGGGAAAGTTTCGGTTGACGCCGGGCGGAAAATTAAAATTTTAGACAATTTGCCGAACGTCCATCTTTTGGGGCGCAAGCCTTATGCCGATTTGCCTGCATATTGCAAAGGTTTTGATGTCGCTTTGAATCCGTTTGAGATTTCGGAATTGACGCTCGCCGCAAATCCTTTGAAAGTGCGAGAATATCTCGCCGCCGGTCTGCCGGTTGTTTCAACCGCGATACCGGAAGTTGAGATTTTGGGAACTTGTCTAATCGGTAAATCGCACGAAGATTTTATCCGGCAAATCGAAATTGCGCTCGAAAAGCCCGGCGTTTCGCGGGAAAAAAGCGATTCGGTAAAAAGCGAAAGCTGGGAAGCGCGCGTCGAAGAATTAAGACAAATTGTCCGAATGCGGAATGCGGAATGCGGAATGCGGAATTAAAACCAAAGACGAAATTTTGGCTAAGGCTTTTAATTCTTTTGCCGGTAATTTGGTTTGTTTTCGCTTGGTTCGCGGCTGAGCATTTAATTGTCGTAAAGCCTTTAGATAAATCAGACGCGATTTTGGTTTTGGGCGGCAGCTCAACTTTCGTTGAACGAACGGACAAAGCCGCAGAGCTTTTTCACGCGGGAAAAGCGCCCAAGATTATTTTGACAAACGACGGGTTAAAAGGCGGCTGGTCGCGGAAAGATCAGAGAAATCCGTTTTACTGGGAATTGGCGCAAAGACAATTGACGAAACAGGGCGTTGCGACGGAAGCAATCGAAGTTTTGTCGGAAACGGTCGAAGGCACGCGCGACGAAGCGATTTTGCTTGTCAAAACGGCGAAAGAGCGCAATTTGAATTCGATTTTACTGGTCACTTCCGGTTATCATTCGCGGCGAACGCTGTGGGTTTTTGAAAAAGTCGCAGCGGAACAAAATGCAAACGTCGAATTCGGAATCGAATCGCCGCCCGTCGGGCAGCAAACTCCGCACGCAACGATTTGGTGGCTCTCGCCGAGAGGCTGGCGAGATGTTGCGGGCGAATATCTGAAGTTTGTTTATTATTGGTTATTTTATTGAAACGACACAGTTTTCTTCAAATCATTTATGCTGGTCGGACAAATCGAAAAACAAACACGCAAAACGGGACACGCTGCCGAAATCGAAAGCGGCGAGCGTTTTGAGTTCGGTAAAAACTGGGCGCGTTTTCTGGAAATTTTAAACGAAGAACGCATCATCGAAGCCGAAAACTCGCTCAAACAAATGCTCGAAGTTGAAACACTTGAGGGCAAAACTTTTCTAGACATCGGTTCGGGCAGCGGGCTTTTCAGCTTAGCGGCGCGGCGTCTGGGCGCAACGGTTTTTTCGTTTGATTACGATCCGAATTCGGTCGGCTGCACAAAGGAATTGCGCCGCCGTTATTTTGCGAACGACGCCGATTGGCACATCGAAGAAGGCTCGGCGCTCGATAAAAATTACGTCGAAAGCCTGGGCAAATTCGACATCGTTTATTCGTGGGGCGTGCTGCATCATACCGGCGAAATGTGGCGGGCGCTCGAAAACGCGGCGATTCCGGTTAAAGAAAACGGAAAGCTTTTCGTCGCCATTTATAACGACACCGGCAGCCAAGCCGAGCGCTGGCTCTGGATTAAACAAACTTACAACAAATTGCCCCGAATTTTGCGCCCGGCGTTTGCCGCATTGACAATTGCGCCGGAAGAATTTAAAACCTTGTCACGCGCCGTTGTTTCGTTAAAGCCGCAAAATTATGTTCGCTCGTGGACGCAATACCAATCAAGCCGCGGTATGAACCGCTGGCGTGATGTCATTGATTGGGTCGGCGGGCTGCCGTATGAATACGCCGCGCCCGAAGAAATCTTTGAATTCTACAAAGAGCGCGGTTTTTCATTAACGAAATTAAAGTGTAAAGCGGTTGGCTTGGGCTGCAACGAGTTTGTTTTTGTGAGAAATAAATAGACTGCAAACGGCGCAAATTAGGCACATATAAAGCAGATTTTATTTCTGTTTTTTATCGGCGTAAATTTGCTGAATCTGCGTCATTTGCAATCTATACCTCCGGCAAAACTATGAGCAATTTTGATTTGACTAAGCGATTTGGCGTTTCAACATCGCCGTCGGAAGGCAGGCGGCGCTGGCAGCGGGAACAGCAGCGAAAAATGTTTTTGCGCGTTTCATTGCTCGCTTTGCTGGTGTTGACAATTGCCGGTGGCGCAGCGACTTTTTTCATCAATCAGAACGCGGTCGAAGCCGAGACGCCGCTCGGATTTGCCGGAAAAATTATTAGCGTTCGTCGGGGCGGAAATTTTCAAACCGCTTTGAATCAAGCACGTCCGGGAGACACAATCGTTCTCGAAGCGGGCGCGGAATTCGTCGGCTCGTTTGAATTGCCGAACAAAGAAGGCGAAGGCGTCGTCACGGTTCAATCTTCGCGCTCGTCGGAATTGCCGGAAAATGTTCGCGTCAAACCAGAACAAGCCGCGCTGATGCCGAAAATTCTTTCGCCGGGCAAAGGCGTTCCGGCAATTACGACCGCGCCGCGCGCGCATCATTATCGCTTTGTCGGCGTCGAGTTTTCGTCAAAAGGCGATTATGTTTACAACCTCCTTGATCTCGGCTCGGACGGTTACAAAAAACTTGAAGAGTTTCCGCATCATTTCGAGTTTGACCGGGTGTATGTTCACGTTGACGCCTTGAATAAAGCGCGCCGCGGTTTTGCTTTGAATAACTCGGACACGGTGATCAAAAATTCTTACGTCGCCGGTTTTGCCGGAGAGCAGGACGAAACGCAGGCGATTGCAAGCTGGAACGGCGTCGGGCGTTTTAAAATCATCAATAATCATCTCGAAGCAGGCGGAGAAAACGTTTTGTTTGGCGGCGGCGATCCGAGCATTAAAGATTTAGTGCCGACCGATATTGAGCTTCGCAATAATTTGATCACCAAACCCCAAGAGTGGCGCGGGCGGGCGACGATGAAATACACGCTTGAGATTAAAAACGCCCGCAAAGTCCAGATTGTCGGCAACATCATCGAAAATTGTTTCGATTGCATCGCCGTCGGTTTGACCGTCAGAAATCAAAACGGAACCGCGCCGTGGAGTGCGATTGAGGACATTGAAATCCGCGACAACATCATCCGGCGCGCCAGCGCGGCGATAAATCTGCTCGGCACGGACGACAATTTTAAAAGCCAGCGAATGAAGCGCGTGAGAGTCGTCAATAATTTGATTACGGATATTGATTCGGTCAAATGGGGCAATAACTCGGGCGGCGGTTACTTTGTTCAATTAGCCGGGACGGAAGACGTAGAAATCGCGCATAACACGGTTTTTAACGACGGAAATATGATTACGGCGCACGGCGAGCCGAACGCTCGATTCGTTTTCCGCTACAACATTCTCCCGCACAACGATTACGGTTTGTTCGGCAACGAAGGCGGCGTCAGCCTTTCGATGCTTGGAAAACATCTGCCCGGAAGCACGTTTATCAATAATGTGATTATCAATAATCGCGGAGTTGCAGCCGATTCGATGTTGATTCCGCCGCGCAATTTCCCGGCGATGACTTTTCCCGATGTCGGTTTCACAAATTTTCGAGCCGGAGATTACAGCTTAAAAACCGGCAGCCGCTATAAAGGAAAAGCCGAAAACAACAAAGATTACGGCTGCGATTTCGCCCAATTAAACAAAACAATCGCCGGAGTGGAAACTTCGGCGCAGCTTGCGGTGAATAAATAAAATGGTTTCCGAAATTAAAAATACAGCATCGGCAAAATCGCCCGCGCCGCCGGTTTCCGGCGTCAGCGCAAACGCCTGTCTCGCCGTTTCCAGATTATTCCTGACTGGTTCATTAAAGCGTTTCGGTTTTCGCAAAGCGGAAATTACGCGGTTTGACACGATGGAAAACTGGGTTGCAGACCGCGTTGAGCAAATCGAAGAATATGTGCAGCTTTTCAAACCTTTTACCTCGTTTGAAGGAAAAACCGTTTTGGATTTGGGCTGCAACAAAGGCTATTTGCTCAACAGCTTTTTGCAAAAAGAAAATTTTACGGCGGTCGGCGCGGATATTAACGCCGAAGCTCTGGAAATCGGCAGAGAGACATTCGGCGATAAAATTAAATTTGTCCAGTCAACGCCGGATTCGATTCCTTTGCCCGACGCCAGCGTTGACGTGATTTACACGATTGATACGGTCGAGCATTTGAGCAAACCGTCAGAGCTTTTTACCGAATGTCATCGAATTTTGCGCCCGGGCGGTTTGTTTTTTATCCATTTTCAAGCCTTTTACGGACCTTACGGCTCACATCTCGAAGACATTATCCCGTTTCCGTGGGCAAACGCCGTTTTTTCGATGGAGACGCTGCTCGAAGTCGCCGCGCATCTTTACGAATCGCCCGATTATCAAGTCGCCTGTTATTATTTGGACGAAAAAACTGGCGAGCGCAAACCGAATCCGTATCTGGACAAAGCGAAATGGCGCGAATTTTTAAATCACATCACAATTCGCCGGTTCAGAAGCATCATCAAAAAAACGCCTTTCCAAATTTTGCAGCTTGAAAACATCGGTTTCGGCGGAAAAACATTCCGATTCGGGCATTATTTAGGCAAGCTCTCGCAAATTCCGCTCGCTGAAGAATATTTTACAAAAGCGACTTTCTGCGTTTTGAAAAAATAGTCCTGGAAACAAAAAGCCTTGGGTGAAAAAGAAAAACAACTTCGCTGGCAGAAAATTCTTTTCTGTTTGTTCGCAATCGGTTTGTATACCGGACTGCGAGTGTGGAATTTTGCCGGAAATGATTTGTGGGCTGATGAAGTGTTCAGCGTTTTTACCGCGCGGCTCGATTGGGCGGCGATGTTTGCCGCGTTAATCAAAGACGCCGTGCATCCGCCGCTGTTTTACATTTTGCTCAAAAGCTGGATTTTATTAGGCGGCGAGTCGGTCGCGTGGCTGCGATTGTTTCTGGTTATCGTCTCGATTCTGACGCTTTTGCCGCTTTATCTTCTTTGCCGCCAGCTAAATTTGACGCTTTTTGAATCAAGCATTGCGGTTGTTTTAATCGCGGTGAACGGTTTTTTTCTCGACTATGCATTCGATTTGCGGATGTACGGGCTTTTGCAATTTCTGACGCTTTCGTCGCTGTGGTTATTTGCTCAATTTAATCGTTCGAGCGCAAAGTCCCAAAACACTTTAATTGCTTTATCCGCCGTTAATTCGCTTCTGGTTTTCACACATTATTTCGGCTGGTTAATAATTTCTCTGGAATGCTTTTATTTAATCGTCCGGCGAAGAAACAGGCTGAAAGAGTTTTTGTTCGGCGTTTTGCCGATATTTTTATTATTTCTTCCGTGGGCGTTGACGGTAGTTCGGGCGATTGGTCAAAGAGAGAGTTTTGAAAATCTCGACTGGCTGACGCGACCCGGTTTTCGTGAATTGATTTGGTTTTACGCAACTTTAAACGGAATCGGCGCGGCGCATACCACTTTAATCGGGATGTGCGTTTTCGGATTGCCGATTTTGATTTGGAGCTGGCGCGTGCGGCGGCAACCCGATTTGAAAGAAACTTGGAGCTTTTTATTTTTCTTCGCTTTCGCGCCGGTTTTGCTGGTTTTTCTGCTCAGTAATCTGCTCCCGAAATCAATCTGGGAAGAGCGTTATTTGATAGTTTCCGCCGCGCCTTATCTGCTTCTCGCGGTAAAAAGCGCGTCCGAATTGCCGATGCCGAGATACAGCCGGATTTTTCCCGTTTTTATTTTGACTTGGGCTTTGATGACCGCTCTTTATCAATTTTCGCAAGGAAACGGAAAGATAAAATGGAGCGAAGTTGCCCAAACAATTGAGCGCGAAGACCAAGCTCCGAATAAAATCTATGTGTTTGAATCGTTTGTTGATTTACCGCTACGATTTTATTTGAACCGGGCGGACAAATTTCAAGTCGAAATCGTTCGTAATGCCGATCAAATCAAGGAAAAAAGTTTTCAATTAGTTATTCGCAACAGCGCTTGGAGAGAAACGGAATCAGCTTCGAAAATTTTGAAAGACAAAGGCTGTCGGATAAATCTCGAAAAAGATTTTTTTGCTGCGCGCGAAAAAATAACTCTTTTTCAGGTTGACGATTGTTCTCCCGGAGATTATGCGATTCGAGAGTAAAACGAGAATCAAATAATTATGAAACCGCTTTCTTTGACAATTTATTAAGTACATAATGAATAAAGCGATGCTGACGAGTGAAAATAAAGAATTAAGAAAATGGGAGCGCGTCGAGATCGAGCGCAGCAACGCGGAGGCGCAGCATCAAGATGCTGCCAATTTAAAAGCCGATGAAACGCAGATAGCGCGTTATCTCGATCCGCCAGCCGACACCGCTTATTATCTCGAATACGCTTATCATCTTCTCGGCGACGTGCGCGGGCGGCGGGTTTTGGATTTCGGGTGCGGCAACGGCGAGAATACGATTTTGTTGGCGCGGCACGGCGCGGATGTTTTTTCGATGGATATTTCGACCGAATCCATCAAAGTCGCAAAAAAGCGTCTGCAAGTTAACAATTTAAACGACGCCGTTCGATTTTTCACCGGCTCGGCGCACGACATTCCGCTGGCGGACGAATCGGTTGACGTGGTTTTCGGAATGGCGATTTTGCATCATTTGGATTTGCCGCTCGCGGCAAAAGAAGTTTTTCGGGTTTTGAAAAAAGGCGGGCGGGCGATTTTTCAAGAGCCGGTCAGAAATTCAAAGTTTGTGTGGTTCGTGAGAAATTTGATTCCATATGAGCAACCGGATTTATCGCCTTACGAAAGACCGCTGACCGATGATGAATTAAAAACGTTTGCCCAAAATTTTTCCGGTTACAAATCGCGCGCTTTTGCTTTGCCGTATTTGAATTTGACCGAGCTTTTTACCGCCAACGAAAAATTCCTGCGCCCGCTCAGACAATTTGATCGAAAAGTTTTGCAGACAATCAAACCGCTCGATTATTACGCTTCGATTCGGATTGTCGAAATGACCAAATAAATCAAGCGTTTTCTTCTATTCGGTGCATCAGTTCGACAAAACGCTCATCGTCGCGCAAGCTGTCCCAGTTGCGGTCGCGGTCGAACCATTCATGATTTTCGTTGCCTAAATTGATCGCCTGTTCGAGCCAGCGAAACGCTTCGTCTTTTTCGCCTAAAAGCGCATAAGTCGAAGCCGTCCAATAAGCCATATCGAAATCGGCTTCAGCCATTTGCAGTGCGCGCGGAGTTAATTGTTCGCGCGCTTCATCTGTTTCGCCTTGCGAGGCAAGCAGAATCCCTAAAATCGGGCGCATTCCTTCGAGATGCGGATTTTTACCCAAAACATCGCGCATCTGGGCAATCGCCTGCTGGACTTCGCCGTGATAAAACAAAATGCGGGCGCGGAAAATCTTAATCAGCGGATGGTCAGGTTCGATTTGTTCGGCGCGGTCTAATTCTGTGAGCGCACGCTCGTTGTCGCCCATATAAGCGTAAATACGGGCGCGGTTATAACCCGCAACAACTTTTGCCGCCGGGTCTAATTTTTCCAGCTTGTCCCAACTGCGAATCGCTTTTTCGTATTCGCCGTCGAGCCGGTGCAAAACCGCCTTTGCAAAATAAAGCGGTGCTTCGTTGGGAAATTGCGCTTGCAAACGTTGAAGCTCGGCGCGCGCCTTCTTTTTCTCGCCCCGCGAGAGATAAATAAACGCCATCAAAACGCGCGATTCGACGACATCCGGGTTGAGTTGAATCGCGTGTGAAAAAGCGGCTTCGGCGCGGTCGAAATCCTTGTGATCGCCCATTCCTTTAAAAACCCGGTTGGCGTAAGCCGCTCCGAGACCGGAATGCGCGTTGGCGAATTTTGAATCGAGTTCAATCGCGTGCTTGAAATTTTCGATTGCGGCTTCGCAATCGGCGAGCGCCAGAGTTTGAAAGACGAAACGCCCGAAATTGTCGCGTCCGCGCAGATATTCTTCGTAAGCGGCGGCGTTTTCGGTCGGTCGGCGACCGAGTTTTTCCTGCTCGTTCGTCGTCAGTTCAAGCTGCAAGCCTTTCAAAATGCGCTCGGCAATAATGTCCTGCACGCCGAAAATATCGCTCGCGTCCGAATCAATCCGGTCGCTCCAGAGAATTTCGCCGGATTCAACGTTGAGAAGCTGCGCGGTGACGCGCATTCGGTCGCCTTGTTTTAAAAACCCGGCGCTCAAAACCGCTTCAACCTGCATTTCGCGCCCGGCTTCGCGCGGGTCAACGTCCTTACCCTGATATTTGGCGATAACGGACGACGGACGGACGACGAGCGAGCGCAATTGCGCCAGCTCGGTCGTCACGGCATCCGCCAGAGAAAACTCGTAAAACTGCGATGCGCCGTCGCCGTTCAAATTTTTAAACGGCAAAATGGCGATTGTTTTCTTGTCGCGGTCACCGAGGCTGGTAATCGTAAAATCCGACGAGCTGTCGCGCCGCGAGGGGAATTGACTTTGATTCACGCTCGTCTGCGGCGTAAAAGTTTCGGGCGATTTTGATTTTGTGCTGTTGCCGCGTTTAATCCAATTCCAGGCGCGGAAAAGCGGGTTGGTATTTTCACCGGGCGCGTGGCGCGGGCGAAACATTTCGCCGGTCATTGCCGCATAGCCCGTGATTTCCTGCAAAATTCCGCGCAAATCGTCGCGCAAATCAACGATTTTTTGATAACGGTCACGCGGATTTTTCGCCAGAGCTTTGTCCAAAATCTGCTG
>DASWLV010000126.1:0-13348 GCA_036400075.1 Pyrinomonadaceae bacterium | reverse complement strand
GTCTGCCGGTGCGAACGCGCGAAAAATCGAGCAGACCGTTGGTGATTGATTTGCAGCGGAAAGCCTCGCTGCGGATTAAGTTTAGATAATCGCGCAAATCGTCGGCGTCTTCGCCGGTTCCGTAAGCGCCTTCGTCGGTTCTGGCTTCGAGAGCTTCGGCGCAGGCGGCAATGGTCGCAAGCGGATTGTTGATTTCGTGAACCACGCCTGCGGCAAGACGCCCGACGGCGGCTAATTTTTCGGCGCGCGCGACGGCGTGCGTCGCTTCGACGCGAGCCGTAATGTCTTCGCCGACGCTGATTACGTGCGACACTTCGCCTGTCCCCGTATCACGCATCGGAACTTTGCTGACGAGCCAATGTTTCGCCGCTCCGTTTTCGTCGGTCGTTTTTTGTTCGACGCGCTCGATTTTTCCTGTCACAAAAGCTCGTTCAAATTCGCGTTCAAGGGTTTCGCGAGGCTGGCGCGGGAGAACGTCGAAAACGTTTCGCCCGATTGCAGATTCGCGCGGAATTCCCTGTTTCCCAAGCTCGCGATGCTTGTTCCAGGCGACAACCCGATAATCTTTGTCAATCGCGTAAAGCGAAACGGGCAGCGCGTCCAGAATCGCTTCGGTAAAGCGTTTTTGTTCTTCCTGCGCGAAATAAACCGAAGCGTTGAGCGCGGCGTCGTAAAGCGAAGTGATGTGAACCGACATGGCCGCTAATTCAGCGGCGGCGTCAATAATGCGGCGGTTTTCCTCAGTGCAGTCGTTGATGTTATCGAAACCAACGACGAGCGCGCCTTTCGTCCGGTCGCCGATAATCAAAGGCGCGAGATATTCGCATTGGTGAAACTCGTCTTTAAGAAGAAAATCGCGCTGATCGGTGAGCAGAGCCGATTCGACGGCTTCAGTTTGCAGCCATTTTTTGAGCCGTTCCGAGTAAATCTCCGAAGCGCCTTCCGCCGAGCCTTCGCGGTTGAAAGA
The DNA here is from genome assembly GCA_036400075.1 of Pyrinomonadaceae bacterium. GTDB lineage: Bacteria > Acidobacteriota > Blastocatellia > Pyrinomonadales > Pyrinomonadaceae > JALZCH01. The sequence continues at coordinate 12,381 of DASWLV010000126.1, read as the reverse complement.
CGAAACGGTGGCGGAATTTCCGGTAATCAAAGCGGCGGCAGCGCAAGCGGCGGCTTCCGTGACTTCATAAGTCGCGGCGGCGGTTTGCGTCAAAGCCTGTTCGGGTTCGAGCGTCACGAGCAGATTGCGCCCAAGCTCTGACAGAAAAGACGAAACGCGGTTTTCTCCGACAAAAGCGCGGCGTTCACGCCCGGCGCGAAGCTGTTTGCGGACGCGCCACAAAAATTCTTTTTCCGAAATCGAAACGCGCAAAAAATCGTCCGCCTCGCAATCGAAAGCCGTTTCTTCGGATTCGTCTTCGATTTTGGTGGAAAAAACTAAAATCGGCAGATGCTCCTGGCGCATTTTTTTCGCGCGCAAAAGCTCGCACAAGCCGACGGGCGAGACTTCGGAAAACGAAGCTTCGAGCAAAACAAGTTCGGGCGAATGACGGTCGAATTGATCGAGCGCCGAAACCGCGTCCGAGGCAAGGAAAATCTTGAAATTGCCGGTTTCGAGGAACGAACAAAAAGATTCGTCCGCCTGTTCGGAAATGACGAGAATCGGCGAAGTTTCGCCCGCCGTCGGGGCGGCATTTCTGGTTATGGATTTTTCAGTACGGGTTGCCAACATTAATTTGTCGGTTTGAAAGGTTTGCAAGATGATAAAAACTGTCGTGAGAAGCGGGGTAAGGGACGCGCAATACTTCTGTTGCGCATTGAAAGCTAAAATCCAAAAAGTATCAATAGTTTGGTCTTTCCATAAAATTTACGCCATTGTAAAAATAATTTTCTTGCGTTGCAGTGCAAACGAGTAGATAATTTTAAAATCAACTGAAAACTTTAGAAGGAGAACACGAGAAATGGGACTTTTTGATTCAATTGGAAGAATGTTTGGATACGGCTCTTCGCAACCGCAGGAGCAAGTCGAAAACTCAGAGCAGAAATTTGGGCGTTTGAAAGGAAAATATCTTTCGGCGCTCAATATGGCAGATTCGATGGGCGGGCGCGTTGATGCGCTGTATGTCGAAGGCGACCGACTCATCGCGCGAATCACGGCTTCGGATCAATCGTCGGCTGACCAAATCGTAGGCGCGTTTAATTCGATTGATTCGAGTTACGGCGATCTTGATTTACAGGTCAATGCGCAGCAACAGCAATACGACCAAGCCGCCGCTAATCAGCAACAGCAAACTTACACGGTTCAATCCGGCGACAGCTTATGGAAAATCGCCAAAAACCATTACGGCAACGGCGCGAATTATATGCAAATCTTTTACGCCAACCGGGACAAAATCAAAGACCCCGATATGATTCAAGTCGGACAGGAATTGGTTATTCCGCCGGACAATCAGCAAGGCGCTTAGTTATAAAGTGAGCAACAGGAACACAAGCTAACGTTTGAATTGACACGGGCGCAAATGGATAGAGGATTTAATAATCGTCTCATTTGCGCCCTACTTTTAATGATTGGTTCGAGGGCAAATTATTCAGAAACAAGTCGTTTTCTTTTAACCAATTCTCCTGTTGCTAAAGCAAAATGAAGTTCTTCAAATGGAATGCTTTCTGAACATTTTTCAGCTTCCTCTGCTGATATGACTTGTTTGCAGAGATTATTGTCATATTTGCTAATGATTGTTTCAATTAACAGAATTTCCCCTTTGGATAACAAACGAAATTCTTTTAACCAATGAGCGGTTGAAGTTGTAAATAATACTCGCTTGAGATTTGCCACATCACCGAGTTTATGACTCGCAACCGGTTTGCCTTTTTCGTCAAGAAAAATAACGACCGGAAGTGATCCCGCACCATTGTTTCCATAATAACGGTCAACGATCACAACCCGATTTCCGTTGTCTGTAATCAATAATTGACTTGGTAAATAAGCTAAAGTTCCTCGCCAAATTTTATGTAGTTTTCGCCCGTTGCGGTAAAGAGCGGCGCGTTTGTTTTCATTTACCACGACAAAAAAGCGGCGATTTGCCGAGTAATATCTGGTTGTTTTAAAAGTGGAATAAGTGTCTGCGCGTACGTTAAAAACGAATCCTGTGCACAAAATCAACACCACCGAAAAGATTTTATCTTTCAATTTTTTCATTGTGCACGACCAATCCTCGCTTCTATTCTCTGATCACTTTCTTTGAACTTCAATCAGCGGAGAAGATTTTTTCTCGCTCGTCGCATAAAGGGTTTTTCCGTCCAAACCGTAGCAAACGGCTTCGCCTTGTTCGCGCTCGCCCAAATCAATCGCAGCGCCGGTTTGTTTCCAAATCTCGTCAAAGTTTTTTGCTTTCGCGGGCAGGACAAATTCGTAAGCAGCGAAATAATCGCTTAAAACAATTCGTTTGCCATCGGGCGAAACTGAGCCGCCGGTTAAAAATCCGGGCGTGATGCTCGGCACGCTGACGTTGCCGAGATGTTCGAGCGTGTTTGATTTACTAATTTGAAGTCCGGCGGCGAGCTTATAAACGTCCGCGCTGCCGATTAAGGATTTGCTGACGATGTATAAATCGCCGTTTGCCGGATTGACGAGCAGAGTTTCGGCGTCTCGGCGGGCGTCCGGGTATTTGACGCGAATCGCTTCGGCACGCTCGATTTTACGCGCGTTTTTCTTTGTTGAATTTGCGTCTTCCGGTTTTATTTCCGGCTCGCGCACGCGGTAAATGACGACTTCGGAACGCTTGCGCCCGTTGTCGCCGATGTCGCCTATGAAAAGATAATGTTCGCCCGTTTTCGGGTCGGTGTAAGCGGCGATGTCTTCCCAATCGTAGTTTTTCGCGCCCGCGACCCGAAAGATTCCGCGGCGCTTGCCGCTCCGGTCAAAAGCGTAAAGAAAACCGTCGTCGCCGGAATCGTTATGCGTCCAGAAAATATCTTTGTTACGACGCGACGCGGCTAAACCGCTGCTTTCCGTAATTAAATTGTCTTGAAGCGTCGCAATTTGCCGCGCTTTTCCGTATTCGCCGGAAACGGGCTGAACAACGGTATCTTTCGCGGTTTGACCGTTGCTTTTCGCGCTGAAAAAGCTACAGGCTGTGCTAAATGAAGCACAGCCAAGAATTAAGATAAAAAATATATAAGCTCTCGGTTTCATCCGAAAATTAAAACGAATTTTCACAGTCTTCGGATGCAGCTTTTTTAACTGATGATGGTCGAAGCGTCTTGAATTTCGAGAAAATCAAAGGTTTCTAGCTGACTAGCTTTTGTCAGCCGCTGGCGTTTATGCGCGGCTTTTGTCGCATACATATTATGGTCGGCGGCGATCAAAACCTGGTCGAGCGTTTCGCCGTCGCGCGGATAACACGCCGCGCCGATGGAAATTCCGACTCGCGCCGAGCCTTTGTTGCCGACGGGCAGAGAAAAATCCAGAACGGCTTGTTCGATGCGGCGGCATAGTTCTTCAATCGGAAAACCGGGTGTTTCCGGCACGACGGCGACGAATTCGTCGCCAGCATAACGCGCCAGAAAATCGTATTCGCGGAGCTGCGCGCGCATTACTTTCGAGATTTCCTTGAGCATCATATCGCCAGCCTTATGACCGAACGTGTCGTTGACCGCTTTAAACTCGTCCAAATCGAGCATCACGACTTGAAACGGGCGGTTGTCTCTGCGCGAGCGCGCCGATTCTTTTTCAAAATGAAGCTGCAAACAGCGAGCATTCGGCAATCCGGTCATCGGGTCGGTCAGAGCGCGCGACTCGGTTTCGGCGTGTTGAATCGTCCGCCAGATCGCGTTGGCGGCGATATGCGAAACGGTTTCGAGCAGCCGCAAATGCTCTTCCTCGTAACCGAGCAGATTTTCCGAATAAACTGCGATTGCGCCGATGAGCTTGTCGCCGGATTTCAAAGGCAGAGCCGCCATTGTCGTATAATCCTGCGCGATTTCGAGATGTTCGGCGCTAAAATCGAGTGCAGGGCTGACAGAGCAAACCGATTTTTGATTTTTTAAAACAAATCCGGTGACGCCTTCGCCGGGCTTAACCGTTCGATTGCGCAGAAGCGCAGCGTTTTTGCCGACGGAATGCGCCGCAAAAGCCGTTTCGCCCCGTTCATTGTAGAGATAAACCACGCAGGTTTCGAGCGGGACGAGCTGCTGGACTTTCTCGACAAAAAACGTGACTGTTTCCTCCAAATTCAGCGAGGAACTGGAAGCGCACGCCAGATCGTAAAGCGCGAAAACTTCGAGATTCGCGCGTTTGATTTCCTCAAAATAATTGATTGTGAGAGATGAATCTCCGAGCGTGCGAAGCTCGCTTCTCGCTTCTTTTTCAGCCGATTCGGATTCGTGACAAACTCCGGCGGTTTCGATTTCACTTTCAAAATGCTTGACGTTTCGCAAAAAAACATCAACCAGACGCGGATCAAACTGCGCTCCCGCTCCGGCGAGCAAAGCGCGGCGGGCTTCGTCGCGGTCAAGCGCAGGGCGATAAGAACGCGGCTCGCGCATTGAATCGTAAGCGTCGGCAATCGCCAGCACGCGCGCCGTAATCGGAATTTCTTCTCCGCATAAACCTTCCGGGTAGCCGTTGCCGTCCCAGCGCTCGTGGTGATGTAAAACGGTCGGCACGACCGGATACGGAAAAGCGACTTTTTTCAGAATATCAGCGCCGACGGCGGCGTGAACTTTTACTTTGTCCATTTCCGGGCGCGAAAGGCGTCCGGGTTTGTTCAAAATATGATCGGGAACGGCGAGCTTGCCGATGTCGTGCAAAAGCGCAGCGGCTTCGAGAGCTTTCAGATCGTTTGAAGGCAATTTCAACGCATTTGCCAGCCCGATGGCGTAAATTTGAACCCGCCGAGTGTGACCGGGCGAAGTTTGCTCACGAGCATCAACCGCGGCTGCAAGCGTTTGCACGGCGGAAAGCTGAACGCGGTTGATTTCGGCGATTTCCTGATTTTTCTCGTTCATTCGCCGGAAATGTAATTTGTAGGCGATGTACGGCAGAGCGACGAGCGGCAAACTGATTACGCCGTGCGCCGCGCCCCAATGCACTTCGGAATATTGCACGATTCCGGCTGCCAGCGCGCCGACGAAACAACTCCACGAACAGGACAAAATGTCTCGCGTCCAGATTTTGGCAAAGGATTGATTGGTTTTCAGCGCCTGAAACCAACCGGAAAGCAGGCTCATCAGCAGGAATTGAACAAAAGCCGCAATCACCAGCACGAGTGCGAAACCTTCGATTTCAAGCAGGCTGTTGGCGAGCGGCTGCTGCGGAATTCCCGCGTAATGTTTGAGGGCGAAATAAAAAGCCTGCCCCGCGCCGAACGCACCGATAATCGAAATTGCCGCGCCGGTTAGTTTTTCTTCAACTTTGTTTTCGGCTCTTAACCCTCCTGCAAAAGCCGCGACTCCGGCGGCAACAACACCCGCCGGAACTCCCAGATAAATTAACGCCAAAAAAACGAGCGCGTCCGCAGCCGAGATCGTGGTTTGCGTATCGGGAACTTTTATCGGAAACAAACCGGCGATAAACGACAGACAAATCAAGCCCGTCAAGACGCCGATTTCTGCCGCTGTTAAATAAAAACAATTTAATAAAGCCCAAATCGAGACAACCGCCGCCGTTGCCGAAAGCAAAAGCCGGAAAAAATTTGTCGCGCGGTTGTCGTCAGGATTAAAAAATTTCACCTAGAATTACTCCTTGATTCGCCGGGCGTGGGGCTTCGGCTTGCTTTTCTCTTACAAATTTCATTCCTTGTCTGTAAGCCCTTATAAAATCAGGGGTATGAATTTCAGCTACGAGTTTTGGCGATTAAAAAGCGATAAAATCGTTCAAAATGCCGTGTCAGTTTGGAAGAATCCCGGTTGCCGAAATTCCATCGGGCGTGTAACTTTTAATTTTCCGTTATGGATTTAGCCGCCGAAGAAACCGACCAATCGCCGCGCGGCTATTTTGATCTGCTGCGCGAGAACCCGAATTTTCGCAGGCTCTGGCTCGGACAAGTTGTTTCGCAGCTCGGCGATTGGTTTAACACGATTGCGCTTTACGCCATCGCTCTCAAATTGACCAGTTCGGGACAAGCCGTGTCGTTGATTCTGGTTACGAGATTTCTTTCGACCGTCTTTTCCAGCCCGCTTGCGGGCGTTATTGCCGACCGTTTTGACCGTAAAAAGGTAATGATTGCTGCTGATCTCGGACGCGCCGTGGTTGTTCTGGGATTTTTGTTCATTCGCCGACCGGAAGACGCGTGGCTAATTTATTTTCTTACCGTTTTACAGCTTGTTTTGTCAACATTTTTTGAACCGGCGCGCTCAGCTTCGATTCCTTCGGTCGTTGAGCCGAAGGATTTGCTGACCGCAAACGGAATTACCGCCGTCACCTGGTCGGCGATGCTGACGACCGGCGCCGCAGTTGGAGGTTTTGCGACCGCCGCGCTCGGCACGGATGCCGCATTTGTGCTTGATTCGGCGACTTATTTGCTATCCGCCGTCTTGTTTTTAGGTTTAAATTTGCCGCCGCGCCCGCCGCGCGAAAAACAAAAATTAACCGTATTACGAGCCACCGGGCTTGAGGATGTTTTCGAAGGCTTAAAATACGTCTGGCGCAGACCGCGCGTTTTAGCCGTAATGCTGGCGAAACCTGCGCAGTGCATCGCGGGCGGAACGCTGACATTGCTGGCAATTTACGGCGAGAAAGTTTTTCCAATCGCGGGCAGCGGCGAAATCGGAATCGGCGTGCTTTACGCGGTGCGCGGCGTCGGCACGGCGTTCGCGCCGATTGTCGTCCAGAGATTCGTGCGCGGCTCTCGCCGGAGCCTGGAAAATTCGCTCGGCGCAGCGTTTTTCTTTATCGGTACTTTTTTTGCGCTCTTCGGGACAACCGAAAATTATCCGCTCGCAATTTGTTTGCTGCTCGCGGCTTATGCAGGCGGAAGCTTGATTTGGATTAACTCGACCGCTCTGATGCAAAAATATGTGGACGACGAATTTCGCGGTCGTGTTTTCGCCGCCGAGCTTTGTCTTTTAACTTTAATGTTGGCAGGCTCAAACTATGCGGTCGGCGTTTTACTCGACGATTTTAATTTCTCGCTTCGTCAGGTCACAATCGGAATCGGTTTGGTAGCGACAATTCCGGGCGTCGTTTGGTTTGTGACCAGAAAATTCTGGCAAACCGACGACTGATTTTTATGAAAAATCGAATCAACGCCTTTTTTACGGCTCAGGAAATCACGCTCGAAGATTTCGATAATGAAATTTGGCTGCAAGCCGAGTCCGTCGAAATAAATCGCTATTGGTCCGGCGAACCCGCGCCCGCCGAACGATGCGCGAGCGCAAGAATTTTGTGGAGCGAAAACCGGCTTTTTGTGCGTTTTGATTGCAGACAAGGCGAGCCGTTTGTCATTAATCTAAAGCCGAATCTCGACGCGGAAGCCACCGAGCTTTGGGAGCGCGATGTCTGCGAAATTTTCATCGCGCTGGATTTGAACGCGCCGGAAAAATATTTTGAATTTGAAATCGCGCCCACGGGCGAATGGCTCGATTTTGCGATTCGTCAATTGCCCGAAAAACGCGAAACCGACAAAACTTATAGCGCGGGAATGAAAACTGCGGCGCGTATCGGAGAAAATTCTTTTACGGTTGTTTTCACTCTCCAATTTGAACGCGCTTTCGGCAGAAAGCCCAAAGCGGGCGAAATTTGGCGGACAAATTTATTTCGCTGTGTGGGCAGCGGCGAAACGCGCGGCTATCTCGCCTGGCAGCCGACTTTCACCGAAGCACCCGGTTTTCACGTTCCGGCGGTTTTCGGATTTCTTGTCTTCAAATAAAAATAGTGAAATTTCAGCTTTACATGACTTTCCAATTTACGAGTCGCGGAAATTCAAATTTGCCTTTTGAGAGCACTTGCCCTAAATCCATCGCTTCAATTTTACGTCCCGATTTTTGCGCCGTATCCTGCGCCTGCCGGAACAGCGAAGTAACTTCCGGTGCAATACGCACGGCTTTCGATTCGCTCTTAGGAATGGTTTCAAGGTTTTCTCGAATAAATTCCCGTGCTTTCGTCGGCTCAACTTGGGTGCGCAACATTACATCGTCAAAAACATTGGGACTTTCAATCGCAAGGGCATTTAACAAATGCCCCAACGAAAGATAACTCTGCTGACGGTTGCGCGTTTCCGCTAACGCTCGTTCTAGAACGCGCAATCCGCTTTCGGCAAATTTTTCCTGGTATGAACCTCCGTGTCCTAAGCCGACAATTTTAGATAAAGTTTCTGTTAGCATAACGATTTATCCTACTCATCTATTGTTCAAACTAACGATTTAATCATTAAAAAACCGTCGCCGCCATTAGCGTAATACTGGTTCATTCGCTGAGCGACCGTATAACCGGCGCGCGCATAAAGCTGCTGTGCTCCAAAATTGTTAGTACGAACTTCGAGCCGCATTGTTCTGACGTTGCGCAGGCGAAAAGCGTTTTCGGCGTGTTCGAGCAGTAGAAACGCGAGTCCGCGCCGCCGGTGTTCGGGCGCGACTCCGATTGTTGTGATGTGTCCGGTTCCGTCAGGTTCGTGCATTGCGATGATGAATGCGATCATCTGCCCGTTTTTGGGCAAAACAACGCAATAAGCGAGCGAGTTTGGTTCTTTGAGCAGAAATTCGAGCGTGCCGCGCGTGTAGGAATCGCCGTTGATAAAACAGCGGCGGTCGAGCGCGTCCAATTCGTCGAGATGTTTTATAGTAAGCGCGCGAATATGGTAATCGCCGGAAAATTTTGCTAAAGAATCGGGCGGCAGCGGCGCAAGAAAAGGAAATTCCTGTTCGGGCGATGTGCGCTCGAACATAAATGTCTGCCAGAATCCGCGTAATCTGTCCAAAACTGCCATATTCGATTTTGGATTTTAGATTTTAGATTTTAGATTTGCAATCGTTTAACGTCAGATTATCAACATACAATCGCCGTAGCTGTAAAAACGATATTTTTCGGCGACCGCGTGTTTGTAAGCCGACATCGTTAAATCGTGACCGGCAAAGGTCGAAACCAAAACTAAAAGCGACGATTGCGGCAAGTGAAAATTGGTTAAAAGCGCATTTACGGCGCGAAATTTGTAACCGGGCGTAATCGTCAGATTTGCCGCGCGCCAGCCCGCCAAAATTTTTCCGTTTTCATCGGCAGCGGATTCGAGCGCCCGCGTCGTCGTCGTGCCGATTGCAATTACACGGCGGTTTTCGGCTCTGGCGCGGTTGACGATCTCGGCAGTTTCTTCTGAAATAATCGAAGTTTCCGGCGCCACACGATGTTCGGATAAATTTTCGACTCGAACCGGCTCGAAAGTTCCGTAGCCGACGTGCAAAGTGATTTCCGCAATTTCAACGCCGCCGCGCCCGATTTCCGCTAAAATTTCCGGCGTGAAATGAAGCCCGGCGGTCGGCGCGGCAATCGCTCCGCGCTCCTGCGCAAAAACGGTTTGATAGCGTTCGCGGTCTGTTTGACCGGGCTTTTCTTCGCGGTGAATGTAAGGCGGCAAAGGCGTTTGACCTATGGCTTCCAGAATTTCGTAGAAATCTCTTTCGCTTTGAAAGTTGACGACGATTCGACCGTCTGCGGTTTTATCCAAAACTCTTGCCTGCAATTTTCCTTCGCCGAAAACGAGATTAGTTCCGGCTTTCATCCGGCGCGCGGGACGAGCCAACGCTTCCCAGACGCTTTTTTCGATTTCACGAACCAGAAAAATTTCGATTTTGCCCGTAAAATTTTCCCGGTTTCCGATTAAACGAGCGGGAAAAACTTTGGTGTTGTTCAAGACCAGCACATCGCCTTTTTGCAAAAACGCGGGAAAGTTTTTGAATTGTTCGTCCCGCCAGCTTCCGGCGGCGCGGTTAACGACCAGCATTTTGGAAGCCGAGCGTTCGGCGAGCGGTTCCTGGGCGATTAATTCTTCGGGCAGTTCGTAATCGAACTCGGAGATCAACATTTTTTCGATGTTAATATGCCGCGCCGCTTTCTTCAAAACAAACCGCATTTTGCGGATCGCAAATCACAAAAAGAAATTTTTAAAATTCTCAAGTGTACGCAAGCGAACAAAGTCGCTTGTCAAAGTCAACTAACCTAACAGTAGAGCTGATTTGACCTGTTTCCCCCAGTAGGCAAGGTAATTATGGCGCATACCATCCTCTTGGTAGAAGATTATGACGACGCACGCGAGTTTATGCATTTTATGCTCGAGTTTTACGGGTATGAAGTCATCGAAGCGACCGACGGGCGCGAAGCGGTCGAATGCACCAAAAACGAACATCCCGACTTGATTTTAATGGACATCAGCTTGCCTGAAATGGACGGAATTGCCGCGACCAAACAAATTAGACAACTCAAAGAAGGCGCCAATGTGCCGGTCTTAGCGATAACGGCTCATACCAATTGCCTACAACAAGCTCTCAAAGCCGGTTGCAACGAAGTTCTTTTTAAACCCGTCGAGCCTGAATATTTAAAAAAGGTTATAGCCAGTTATCTTTAAAAAAGTGTCCGTTACCTTTAAAAGAAAGCGAGCTTGATTGAATAAACCAAGCTCGCTTTTCTTTTTTCTACGATTGATTTTACCGATTCAAAGCCGGAATCGGAAGATCGCCCGTTGTGCCGAATTGCAGCGGGAACAAATCGCCGTTTGAGCGAAGCAAATACCAGAACGAATTGGACGGACGGTAAACGGCGATTTCGGCTCGTCCGTCTCCGTCGTAATCCGCCGGTACGGGCTTGTCTTCCGCGGTTCCGAAACGCTGCGGGACGAATTGGTTGTTGCTGCTGTTGATTCGATACCAGGTGCCGTTTGACGGGCGATAAACCGAAATATCTGTTCTCTTATCTCCGTCAAAATCTGCCTCAGCCGGAATGTCGCCCGGCACCCCGAATTTAATTCCAAAAAACGAATTATCCGAGCTTCGCAAAATGTACCAATCGCCGTTTGTCGGGCGGAAAACCGCCGTGTCGGCTCGTCCGTCGCCGTCAAAATCGCCGATAACCGGAACGTCGCCGCTTGCACCCCAATGAACGGCGACGAATTGATTGTTGCTGCTGTTGATTCTAAACCAATCTCCGGTTGACGGGCGGAAAACCGAAATGTCGGCAAGTCCGTCGCCGTCATAATCTGCCGGCGTCGGGATGTCGCCCGAAGAACCGAACTGAACGGCGACAAATTGGTTTGTCAAGCTGTTTAGGCGATACCAAAATCCGAAACGAAAAACCGCGATGTCTGTTCTGCCGTCGCCGTCGTAATCGGCGGGAGCAATTAAATCTCCGGCTTGTCCGAAAGTGGTCGAACGCAGCGTGCCGTTTGACGACTGCGAAATGTGCCACGCGCCGGTTGACGGGCGGAAAACCGAAATGTCTGCGCGTCCGTCGCCGTCGAAATCGAACAGAGTTTTGTTAAAATTGGTCGGAGACGGTTGATTTATTGTTACGGTTTGACCGGCAACGATAATAGTTCCAATTCGAGCGGCTCCCGTGTTGGCGGTGGCTGTGAAATTAACCGTTCCGCTTCCGGTTCCGGTGCTTCCTGAAGTAATCGTTATCCACGGTGAATTGCTGGTTGCAGTCCAAGTACATCCTGCAGAAGTAGTGACAGTTACGCTGCCGGTTCCGCCTGCGGCATTGACGTTTAAATCCGCCGGCGAAACTGTGAAAGTGCAGCCCGATAGCTGGTTAACGGTAAAGGTCTGTCCGCCCGCCGTAATTATGCCGGTTCGCGGAGGACCCGCATTTGGCTGCACCGTAAAAGCAATGGTTCCGCTTCCGGTTCCGCTGTTGTTGGTGAGGGTTATCCAAGGAACATTGCTCGATGCCGTCCACGTACAACCGGCGACAGTGGTGATATTAAAGCTGCCGTTGCCGCCCGCAACAGGAATGGTGGCATTTGTCGGATTCAAAGTAAAAGCGCAGCCGTTGGCTTGATTAACCGTAAATGTTTGCCCGCCAACCATAACTGTTCCCGTTCGCGCGGGTCCGGTGTTTTCCTGAACGGTAAAAGCAACCGTTCCATTGCCGGTGCCGGTGCCGTTTGTGATTGAAATCCACGGAGTGGTGGTTGTGGCAGTCCAGCCGCATTCGGCTGACGTGTTGACGTTAAACGTAACGCCGACGTTGGTGCTCGGAACATTCGCACTTGTCGGATTTATTGTGTAAGAACAATTGAAAACGACGAAAGTAATTTGGTTTGAAATGCCGCCGCCGGGCGTCGGATTAAAAACCGTCACCAAAAATTGCCCCGTCATTTGAACGTCCGCAGCCGAAATTTGCGCTCTTAATTCGGTCGGAGAGACAAAAGTCGTTGGTCTGTTTTCTCCAGCCCATTGCACGATCGAGCCGTTGACAAAACCGCTACCGGTGACAACAATCTCGAAAGCATTGCTGCCCGCCGCAATTCGAGCCGGAGAGATTGATGTGATGACGGGTTCGGGAACGTTTAATTCA
>DASWLV010000125.1:0-30163 GCA_036400075.1 Pyrinomonadaceae bacterium | reverse complement strand
CTCGATTTTGCAATTCGATTTTTTCAACCGCTTCGCCGCCGAGAATTTTATTTACGCGAGTTTCGGTTAAGGTTTCGATTTTCGTATTTTCTTTGATTTTGTCTAAAAATTCCGTCCGGGCGCGAAACTCGCCGCTGCGATGAATGAGATAGACTTTCGCCGCCCGTTCAGCCAAAATCAAAGCGTTTTCCGCCGCGGCGTCTCCGCCGCCGATGACGCAAACCGTTTTCCCTTCAGTCTGAAAAGCGTCGCGTTTTCCAGATTCCAAAATTCCGCGCCCGCGAAATTCGGTTTCGCCGGCAACGTTTAATTTCCGGCGGCGAACGCCTGTTGCTAAAACCAGAGCGCGAGCCGACAGGCTTTCGCCGCCCGCAAGAGAAACCGTTTTCGCCGATAAATCAACCGAATTAATGTTCACATTGAGCCGCAATTGAAAATTCCGTCGCTCAATTTGCTCGGCGATGTGGTCGCGCAGCTCGCGCCCGTTTTGCGCTCGCGGAGCGCCGAGATGATTTTCAATCGGATTAAAAACTCGCAAAAGCTGTCCGCCGATCTCAGGCTCGCGCTCCAAAACCGAAGTGTCCAACCCAAGCTCGTCGCACCACAACGCGGCTGACAATCCGGCTGCGCCCGCGCCCAAAACGATTACATCCTGCATAAATACGAATTACCGATTACTTGTGATGCAAATCAAAAGCAAAACTTGAGAAATCAAATTCGTCTTTGCGCCCTTTGCGTAAAAACTTTGCGCTCTTTGCGGTTTAATTCTGATAAAGACTTAACCGCAAAGGACGCAAAGCTAATCGCAAAGGGCGCAAAGTTTTTCTATTTCCGGTTCGCATTCATTAAAAACCGATTTGCGTTTTATCGCTGATGATATTCCGGTCGGCAAAACTGTGTCGGTTCTTCGCCAATTCGGAAAGTTTTCGCTCTGGTTGTCGGACACGAAGAAGCGGCGATAAAGCCGGTTTTCGAGCAAATCTGCAACAGAATTGTGTTTGAACGCTGGGGCGCCGGAGGCGGCTGTTCGTCGTACTGCGGCGAATTGCTTTGTCTGCGGAGCGGCGTTGATCGCGGCAAGGTCGGCTGTGGATAAATCATTTCCGGCGGAGCGGTTTCAAACGGCGTCGGCGATTCGAGCGGAGTCGGAAAAGTTTCCGGCTCGTCAATTAAAGTAGTTTCGTCCGTATCGGAAAGACTCGCGCGATTCGGTACGGTTCCGGTGATGAATAATTCCATCCGCCGATTTTCAGCCGGGACGCCGGTTTGAGCGGCTTCTGAATTTTCGGAAGTTTCCGACAGAGTTACATCCGGCGTTGGCGAAGGCGTCGTTGAGACTGTATTTTCTCCGGCGGCAACGGCTTTTCCGGTTGTAATGTCAATCTCGGCTCGTTCGATTCCGGCTGGCATCGCCCAATCGCCGTTCCATTCCGGGTGCGCGTCGAGCGCAGCACGCATAAAATCAGCCCAAATCGGCATCGCCGAATCCGAGCCTTTCATTCCGAGATCGTCGCCATTGTCAAATCCAACGTAAACAGCACAAACGAGTTCCGGCGTAAAACCGACAAACCAGCCGTCGCGCGAAGTCCCAGTTTTTCCGGCAATACCGACTTTGTTCGTGACGTTTCTAAAACCCCACGCGCGCAGTTCTGCGGCGGTTCCCCGGTTGACGACATCTTTCATCATATCAACCATTATGTAGCCGACATCCGGGCGCAAAACGTCCGTTTTTTGCGGCTGCGGCGCGGCGACGGTCGTTCCGTCTCCGGTCGTCACGCGGGCGATTGTGTTCGGCGCGGCGCGTTGCCCGAGATTGGCGAACGCTGTGTAAGCCGACGCCATTTGCAAAGGCGTCGCTTCTGCCGTTCCGAGCGCCATCGAAGGATACGCTTTCGGCACTTTCGGGAGACCGGCTTTCGCCGCCAGATTCATCACTTTGCCAACGTTTAACTCCATCGCCAGATCAACGGTGATCGTGTTTTTGCTTTTGACGAGCGCGTCTCGCACCGTCACAGGTTTGTTCGAGAAAAAATCGCCGTAATTATTCGGTTTGTAAGTTTCGCTGCCATAGGTGAAAACTTTCGGCTCGTCTTTGAAAACCGTTGCGGCGGTGACAACGCGCGGCGTCGGATCGTAAGCCGTATTGATGGCGGTCGCATAAACAAACGGTTTGAAAACAGAACCGGGCTGACGCTGAGCGTCGGTCGCGCGGTTAAATTGGTTTTGCAGATAATCGCGCCCGCCGATCATCGCCACGACTTCGCCGGTTTTCGGTCGGATTGCGACAAGCGCGGCGTTTAAACCGGCTTTGTTTTTAAAGGCTTTGTCGAGTCTGTCGAGCCGTTTTGCCACAGCCTCGTGCGCCGCTTTTTGCAATTCCAGGTCGAGCGTCGTATAAACGCGCAAATGCTGAACGGCTTCCGGGTCGGCAACGACGTTTCCAAGCTGTGACTGCGCGAACTCGGTAAAATACGGCGTATCGGTTAATTCTTCGCGTTTTTGCGGCGGGTTTAAAGTCAAAGGCAAGGCTTTCGCCGCGTCAGCTTCGGCGCGTGAAACGACGCCCGCTTCAACCATCGAATCCAAAACCTGATTGCGGCGTTCTTTAACTTTGTCGGGATTTTTATACGGATTGTAACGATTCGGGCTGCGGATAATTCCGGCTAAAAACGCCGATTCTGACAAATTCAGCGCCGTCACGTCTTTGCCGAAATAAGCGTTGGCGGCTTCGCCGACTCCGTTTATGGAAAATCCGGCTTGCTGTCCAAGATAAATTTGATTGGCGTACAGCTCGAATATTTTTTCTTTCGGCAATCTCGTTTCCAAAATCACTGACATTAGCGCTTCCTGCGCTTTCCGCGTGGGGCTTTTTTCCGGCGAAAGAAGCAAATTTTTAACCAACTGCTGCGTGATTGACGAGCCGCCTTGATTGGCAAGCGGAGAATTCTCCGCTTCTCTGTCAACGCGCCGCCAAAGGGCGCGTAATATGCCGCGCACATTGATGCCGTAATGCTCAAAAAACGCCCGGTCTTCGGTTGTCGTAATTGCTTTGATAAGGATTGACGGCAAATCGTTAAAAGCGACGGTTTTTCGTCTTTCGCGGTCTTCGCCCAGTATGGATGAAAGCAAACGCGGTTCGAGCTGCGCGGATTTTAATTTTTCCTGCGTTGATATGTTTTCAATTTGGGCGACTGTTTTTCCGTCTTTTGAAAAACGCACTCTGACGGGCGCAAAAGTCTGTTTTCCGTCAATGCCCGAATCTTCGCCCGGTTCGATTTCGAGCGCGCTGTTTGCCAATCGAAACCGCCCGCGATTTTCGCTTGCCGACTGGGATTTATCAACATAATTGGCGCTTTTTAAATAAGCCGTCAGTTCGTTTGCGTTTATGCTTTCGCCGTCGCGCAGGGTTTTCGGAGCGGCGTAAATTCCGGCTGAGCGGGTAAAAACTTCGCCATTTAGAAGACGATCTACGCGCTCGGAATATTCCATCCAAAAATAAGCGAGCATCAAAATTGTTCCGACCGCAAGAACGATGACCGGGACATAAAAGCCCGGATGCGTCAGAAAATTTCTGATTTTGTGCGCCGCACGTTTCCAGCGCGGCTCGTCCGGCTGAATGAATTTTACGGCGCGCCGCTGATTTGAGCGGCTCGAAGAACGAGTTCTGCTCGTTTTAGTCGGCGGTTGAACCGGAATGCGTGTTGCCATTCGAGATATTTAACTTTTTATTTTTGCTCCCATAGCGGAATAAACCGCTTGAAAAACTTATAAACCTTTGTTTTGCGAGTGTCTAGCCGAAATTTGACAGCCGCTGGATGTAAATTGAGATTTAGAATTGCAATGTTAAATCCTCAATTCAATTCCGACTTCTTTTGATGCGTCGTTCTCGATTAACCGTTCGATTTTTTACGTATGACAAAACAGGGTTGTCTGTTACAAGAAAAGTTGCGGAAATTGATAGAATTGGCTCGATGAAAGTTTTAGTCACGGGCGGCAGCGGTTTTTTGGGAACTCACGTTCGGCGTTTTTTCGGCGCGGACGATTTTTCGCGGCGTTCGGGTTTTGACGTTTTAAATCTCAACGACGCGCAAGCGGTTTCCGAATACGATGTCGTGATTCATCTCGCCGCGTATCTCGACAAATCGTCCGAAGCCGCAGAGCAATGTTTTCTCGTCAACGTCGAAGGAACAGTTAATTTGCTGCGCGCAATGTCGCCGAATTCGGTATTTATTTTCGCTTCGACCAAAGACGTTTACGGGCATTTTGCCGATGATTATGCGGAAGTGCCGGAAGGCTGTCGAACCGATTTTCACGGGCAAAACGCGCTCGAATGGTCAAAGCTGATTGCCGAAAAATACGTTGAGTTTTACGCTCACGAACGAAATTTTCGTTCATGCATTTTCCGGCTTTCGACCGTTCACGCGCCTTTGAGCGAAGGCAACGAGCCGAATTTCGTGACGTTTTACGCCGAAGCCGTCAAATTCGGCGTTCCGGTTCGTTTGCCGCTTGCGGGCGAGCCGATTCGGGACATTTTGAGCGTCGAAGATTTCGCTCGTGCGTGCCGCGCTTTTGTTGATTCGGAAATCGTTCACGGTTTTTACAACCTCGGCGGCGGGCGCGAAAACGCTTTGTCATTGCGCGAGCTGTTGACGAAATTTGAGGAAATAATGGGCGCGCAAGCGGTGGTTTCAGATGAAAATTTACCCGCGCCCGTGCCGCTCAATTATGTGACGGATTTGGCGAAAATCAAAGACGAACTGAACTGGCAGCCCGAAGTTTCGCTCGCAGACGGTTTGAGAACGCTGTTGTGAAAATCGAACAAATAAAACGAGTCGTCGTGCGCGGCACAAACTGGGTCGGCGACGCGGCGATGTCGGTTCCGGCTTTGCGCGAATTGCGCCGCATCTTGCCCGCCAGTCACATCACGCTTTGCACTCGAAAAAATCTCATCGGGCTTTTTGAAGACGCAGATTTTCTCGACGACGTTTTGATTTACGAACGCGAAAAAAACGCTTTTCAAACCGTTCGCCGCAACGCGCGAAACTGGCGTGAGCGACAATTTGATTTAGCAGTTTTGCTGCCCAATTCTTTTGAATCGGCACTCGCGGCAAGCCTCGGCAAAGCGAAAAACCGAATCGGTTACAAAACCGATAATCGCGGCTTTCTGCTGACGCACGCTTTAAACGTTCCCGAATGGAAAAGCGTGCGTCACGAAGTTTTTTATTATCTGAACATTGTCGCCGAACTCGAAAAACTGCTTTCGGGAAAAACCGATGTTTTCGAGCGCGAGCCGGACATTTCGCTCGTCATTTCGGAACAAAGAAAATCAGCGGCTCGGAGTTTTTTGCTGGAAAACGGAGTTGATTTCAAACGAAAAATCATCGCCCTTTGCCCCGGTTCGACCAATAGCCGCGCCAAACGCTGGGGCGCGGAAAAATATGCCGTGCTTGCGGATTTATTCGGCGAAACGGCAAACGTTATTCTGGTTGGCGCGCCTGACGAATTGGAGGTTTCCGCAGAAGTTGTCAAAAACGCGAAATCAAAACCAATTTTGTTGACCGGAAAAACAACTTTGTCGGAATTGGCGGCAATTTTAAGTTTGGCGGATTTGCTCGTTTCAAACGACACCGGACCGGCGCACATCGCTCCGTCAGTCGGAACAAAAACCGTCGTCATTTTCGGTCCGACGATTCCCGCAACGACTCGCCCGTTTTCGGATTTAGCGGAAATCGTCCGCAAACCGCCAGCCTGCGCGCCTTGTATGCTGCGCGACTGCCCGATTGACCATCGCTGTATGACCGCAATTACGCCGGAAGAAGTCTTTCGGTAAATTAAGAAATAGAAATATTGACAAAAAAGCTAAAGAGTAAAGTTACGGTAAAGAAAGCGGAGAACTATCAACTGTCAACTATGAACTATCAACTGATTTGCAGTTATTTCCTGCAAATCAGTTGATAGTTCATAGTTGACAGTGAACAGTTTGCTCACTTTCCGTTTTAATCTTTTTTTTCAATACAATTAGAATTTCTTCATTCTTAATTTTTACTTTTCAATTCTCCCAAAATCATCTTCAAGGCGAATGATGTCGTCTTCGCCGAGATAATCGCCGCGTTGGATTTCTATAAAAATTAAATCTTCGGTTTCGGAGGGATTTTCAACGCGATGCGCATCGCCGATTTTTATATCAATCGTCTTGTCGGTTTCGACAAAAATCGTTTCGTCGTTGAGCGTAACCTTTGCAGTTCCCGCAACGACGAACCAATGTTCGTTGCGGTGACGGTGTTTTTGGTAGCTTAAACGCTTGCCCGGGAGGACTTCGATGCGTTTGACTTTGTAGCCCGCGCCTTCGTCCAAAACGGTGAATCTGCCCCACGGGCGGAGGTCAAATTTCGGTGAATTATCAACTTGTTCTTTGTTCATTTTTTTAAAGCTAGCATTTCAAACCGTTTTTCGGTTAAAATTTGTTTGCCGACATTGTTCGCAATCGTTAGATTGCGATTATAAGCCTCAAGTTAAAGTTTCTTTTTGCTCGATTGTCAACAGGATGTCATACGAAAACTCGCATTATTCTGCTTTAAAGTCGCTGGATGAAAAGGCTCGAAAATTAGCTATCGGGCGGATTTGCGCGCTTTTTCTGCTGATGGCGGCAGGTTGGTTTTGGAACGGCGAAGCGTTTCCAAATTCTCTAAACGAGTTTACACACCCGCCCTTGCTGATTTTCATCGTGGCTTTGCTGCTCGCCGCCGGATTTTGGGCATCGCTCTGTTTGTGGAAAGTCGAATCAAAAACCAATTTATTAGCGCAGCTTACCGCTCAGTTTATTACCGACACGGTTTTAATTACGTGGCTCGTTTGGACGACCGGAGACGTTAAATCGCCGTATATTACGCTTTACACGGTTCTCATTTGTTTGACGAGCATCTTTTTCAACGCTCGCGGAACGATGTTGACGGCAGTTAGCTGCACGCTGATTTTCACGGCGACTTCGACCGCCGTCATTTACGAGCTTATCCCGCGTTTGTCGGAAGTCGGCGCGGCGTCATTAACGATGCGGCGCGCGTGGCAAATCGTCGGTTTTCATGATGCGGCGTTTCTTTTTGTCGGCTTGCTCGCCGCGCAATTAGCCCAGCGGCACACGCATTCAAACGTCCGACTGCTCGAAACCGAGCAAAATCTGGCGAATTTACAGCGCCTGCACGAACGAATCGTCCAGTCAATCCGTTCGGGTTTGGTAACCACCGATCTCGAAGGCAGAATTTATCTTTTCAATTCGGCTGCGGAAGAAATCACCGGCTATAAATCGGAAGAAGTGCGCGGCTGGAAAATTTTCGATCTGCTCGGAAACATCGAACAGCCGATTGCCGTCGCCTTGGAATCAGTGGAAAAAGGCGAGCAGCCGCCGCGTTTTGAAGCGGATTTCAGCACGCCGGACGGCTTCGGAATCAGGCTCGGCTACGGCATCTCTCCGCTTTTCTCCGAATCGGGCGAAACTACGGGTTTGATTTTAACTTTTCAGGATTTAACCGATATGCGCGCGATGGAAGAAAGCATTCGGCGCAAAGACCGGCTCGCTGCCGTCGGGCGCGTTGCCGCCGGACTTGCGCATGAAATCCGCAATCCTCTGGGCGCGATGCGCGGCGCGATTCAGGTTTTAAAACCGGCGATGCAGGAAAATTCTTCCCAAGCTCAATTGATGGACATCGTAATGCGCGAATCCGACCGCTTGAATACGATTATCACCAATTTTTTGACTTACGCGCGACCGAAAAAAGGCGAGATTACCGAAACGGACGTTTGCGAAACATTGCGCGAGTCAATTACCTTGCTCCGGCACAGCCCGGATTTGCGCTCGGTACACAATTTAATCGAAGATTTGCCGGACGAGTCGGTTTTAGCCACTGCGGACGCCGCTGGTCTCAAACAAGTTTTCTGGAATCTGGCGCGCAACGCCGTACAAGCGATGCCCGACGGCGGCGAATTGGCGATTAAGCTGAAGTGCTTGAATAACAACCGCCTGCAAATTCTTTTCAGCGACACCGGCTGCGGAATGCCCGCCGCGCAGGTCGAGCGCCTGTTTGAGCCGTTTTCGCAATCAACTACCGGCGGAACCGGCTTAGGATTATCAATCGTTTATCAAATCATCCGTGACCACAACGGCACAATCAACGTTCGCAGTCAGGAACACAAAGGCACGACAATTACGGTTGAATTGCCGATTGAAGCCAAAGCGAACACGGCGCAGCAAACGGATAAACAAGCGCACCAGACATTTAAACTTCCCCCGGTTCCGCTCGACGGGGTAAAAGTTTTTGACGATACGAAAGTCATCTCCGATTCGACCGCAAAAAATTACATATAAGATGTGAACCGGATTCGCATTTAAAACAAGTTTTCTCTCGGTGTGTCCTCTGTGTCTTCTCAGTGTCCTCTGCGGTGACGAAAAGATTTAACACAGAGATCACGGAGAAGACACAAAAAACACAGAGAAAAATCAATTCAAATTCTTTACCAATGGCAAACTTACTGATCGTTGACGACGAACAAAGCTACCGGCAGCTTCTCTCCCTCGTTTTTCAAGGCGAAGGTCACAACGTGCGAACCGCGCGCGACGGGCGCGAGGGCGTGCGGATGCTCGCCGAAGAGCAGACCGATTTAATCATCTCGGACGTAAAAATGCCGGATATGGACGGCATCGCGCTTCTACGCGCGGCGCACGAAACTGCGCCGGACATCGGTTTTGTTTTGATGACCGCCTTTGCCAACGTCGAAACCGCGCGCGAGGCTTTTAAATTAGGCGCGGACGATTTTGTGCAGAAACCGTTCGACGTTGACGAATTAAAGCTTATCGTCAAAAAGACTCTGGAAAAACAATTGCTCGTGCGCGAAAATCGAGCCTTTAAACGCGCGCAGCGCGACCGCGGAAATCTGTCGAACATCATCGGGCGTTCGGACAAAATGCAGGCGGTTTTCCAGATGATTGAAACGGTCGCCGAAGTTCAGTCAACCATTTTAATCACCGGCGAGAGCGGCACGGGTAAAGAATTGGTCGCACGCGCGATTCACGATTGCAGCCCGCGCGCCGAAAAGCCTTTTATCTCGATCAACTGCGGCGCGTTTACCGAAACTCTGCTCGAATCGGAGCTTTTCGGCTATGTCAAAGGCGCTTTTACAGGCGCGACCGCCAACCGCAAAGGCTTGTTTGAAGCCGCCAACAAAGGCACGATTTTTCTCGATGAAATCGGCGAGATGTCGCCGACGATGCAGGTCAAATTATTGCGCGTCTTACAGGAAAAACGTGTGCGCCCGGTCGGCGCGCACGAAGAAACTCTCTTCGACACGCGCGTCATTGCCGCGACCAACCGCGATTTGGGGGCGATGACCAAAGACGGCAGCTTCCGCGAAGATTTATTTTACCGAATCTCGGTGATTCCGATTCACCTGCCGCCGCTCAGAGAACGGCGCGAAGACATCCGCGATCTGGCGAATCATTTCGTCGGCAAATTCTGCCAGCAAACCGGGCGCAATTGCGGTATTTCGGAGCGCGCGATGCAGCTTCTGGAAAATTACGCATGGCACGGCAACGTCCGCGAGCTTGAACACACCATCGAACGCGCCGTCGCGCTCGAACGCACGCCCGAAATTCAGCCCGAACGACTTCCCGACCACGTTACAAACTACAGCCCGGCGCGCATCAGCTCGGAATTTACGCTTCCCGACGACGGAATTGATTTGACCGTTCACCTTGACCAGCTTGAAAAAACCTACGTTCTCGAATCGCTCCGGCTCACCGGCGGCAATCAAACAAAAGCCGCCGAGCTGCTCAAAATGAGCGTTCGCTCGCTGCGTCATCTTCTCGACAAACACAACATCCGCACCGTTTCAGCGCAAATGCGAATGCAATGAGTTTAAAGCGAATTTAAACCGGCATTATAAAGAAAAGTAAAAAAGAGGCTTTAGTCGAGCCTCTTTTTTAAATTGCCAGAGCATTTTTGAGATTCCGTAAGAACTCTTTATCACTTAAAAGGTTTTCTTTGATTTGTTCGGGCAGAGCGTTTTCACTTTCAACCACAGACCGTAAAGCGCGATTAATTAAGGTTTGATAGCCTTCGCCGCTGCCTTCTGCTTCCTTTTTGAAGTGTTCGATTATATCCGCATCTAAATAAATCGTAATGCGGCTTTTGCAATCGCGCAAAGAAACGTTTTTCGGGATTTTGTCTAAAAATTTCGGGCGCGTGATGCGTCTTAATCCTGCGGCTTGCGCTTCTGGAGAAGTTTCCAGATATTTATAATCTTTTTCTGTTTTTTTCATATTCCTTTACCATCCAATTTTCCGCGTGTCTGGCGGTGATAAAACGAATCTTATCTTCATCCGTATATATAAAAACTGCTGCAACCAAACCGTAAAGTACAGTTTGTCCGACCGTCCGAAAGCGTGTTTCATCGTCGCTTGAATGTTCGTAATCTTCAAAGTAAAGCGCAAAAGGATCGTTGAATACATCGCCAATTTCAGCGAAATCTACGCCGTGTTCTTTGATGACTTGTTCTCTTTTTGTTTCATCCCAAACGAACATTTTAGAAACATCATACATACAATTCGTATGCACACCAAGCTGTTTATGCAAACTAGTTGAAGGCTGTGAATAATTCCGCCGCGCAGCGACAAATTGAATTTAGCTGTGTGTTTTAACTCACGGTTGACAATAATAATGTTCGTCGCCGCGTCAGCGACGATTGAATTTGTCATTGTTATTCAATCGTCGCTGACGCGACGACAATTCTATGTTGACTTTCCCTGCGTTAAAACACACAGCTAAATTCAAGACGCCGCTAATGCGGCGAAAGCAAAGATTTAATTATGCGCTCCTCTCATTAAATCAGTTTGTCTGCACTCCAACCAAAGATGACATATTTCGTCACCGCTCGAATGCCGAAAACTGTTAAATAACAATTTGGGGATTAATTTATAAAACCGTGTGTATATTTTTTCTTTTTACAAAACACAGGTTTTATCGGCATTTCAGCAATTATTTGAAAAAACATTCCGTTGTGGCACAGGGTTTGTTAAATAGACGGACAGCAACCCTGCGAGCGGGAAGGCAAAAAGCTTCAAACCTCGCTGCCGCAGTAAAAATTCAAAACAATCTGCTCAAGTAAAAACCAAGGAGAAAAAAGAAAACACAATGAAAAAGAATCAACAAGGCTTCTCGCTCATCGAATTACTCATCGTCGTCGTCATCATCGGCATCATCGCCGCCATCGCCATCCCGAACCTGCTCGCCGCACGTCGTTCAGCTAACGAAGGCTCGGCAATTTCTTCGCTCCGCACCGTCCACGGCGCGCAAATGACTTTCCAAGCCACCAGTGGCGGCGGTAACTACGGCACGATGGCTGAGTTAAAAGCTGGCAACTTAGTTGACAGCGTTCTCGGCAGCGGACAAAAGAGCGGCTACAACTTTACGGTTGACGATAAAGATGCTGCAACAGGAAATCCGGCTACTTTCGCGGCTGTCGCCAAGCCCGTTACCAGCACAGGCGTCACCGCAACTGGCACTCGTGAATTCGGCATTATGACTGAAGGCGTCCTTCATAGCGGCGCTGTCGGCGCTCTAACTTTAGGTACAACTACCGGTGTCTTTACTGGAACCAGCAAACCGCTTGACAACTAAAATTCTACTCTCTGTCAAGAGTTTAACAATAGGGAAAATGTTGGTGAACATTTTCCCTATTCACGATCTGAAAAATGAAAAAGAGAAACATTTAGTAATGTTTCTCTTTTTCAATTCAAAAAATTTCAAAGTAAAAATTTGACCTCTTATCTTTCACTTCTAGAAAAATATTTCTATGTTTTTAGCTGCTTTACCTTCCTTTTATTATGTCTGAAGAAAACGACCGAAAAGAAACATTTCCGGCAAAATCAAACGGCGCATATTCTTTTCTGAAATTGATTTGCGCAATTTGGGCGTTTGCCCTTGCGGCTCCGCTGATTCCGTTTCCAACTCCGGTGGCGCTTGTCGGGCATCCGTGGAAAGTAGAATTAGCAGCGTCGGCAATTCTTTCCCTTTTATTATTCCGCTCTTTAATTCAAACGCGAAAAAACCAACGCCAATTTTCAATCTCAAAACAAGTTTTCACCTTAATATTTCTTCCCTGCTGCGCTTTGATTCTCTGGAGCGCGGTTTCGGCTTTTTGGGCTGGCTCGATTTTATCGGTCGTTCATCATACTCTGGTTTGGGCTGGCTACCTGATTTTTTTCCTTTTCGCCGCCCGAATCGTTTCCGATAAAAAACTATTTAAAATCAGCGTCGCTTCGCTCGGCGCAGTAATCGCAATCATTTCCGCATCGTGCGTTCTCGAATTTACATTCTCGGAAACAGTAATCGAGCAATTCGGATTTCGTTACAGCAGATACGCCGAAATATTTGCGGTTTTACTGCCTTTATTTTTCTCTTTCATTCTCAGATCAAAAGGTAAACGGTTAATCGGGGCGATTTCAATTACATTCGCCATGTGGCTCGCAATCTTATTTACCACGAGCCGCAGCGCTCTGCTTGCATCGCTGGTCGGATTGTTTGTTTTCGTTTCGCTGAGAGTTTTCACCGGAAAAACTTTTGTCGAAAAAAAGCGGCTCGTATTAGCCGCTTTTGGAATTGTTTTGCTAGCCGCCGCGGTTCAATTTCCAATCTTTAGCTCGACCGAAAACAAAGCCACGACGATTAGCCGGTTCGCTTCGCAAGTTGACAAAAGCGCGGACAACAGCGTTTCGCAAAACATCCGGCTTCTGTTTTATCAAGTCGGAATGGAAATGTTTTCGCAAAATCGTTTATTGGGAGTCGGCGCGGATAATTTCGGTCTGGAATTTAATAAATACCGCCAATCATTTTCGGTTGATCCCGCCAACAAATCGCTTGCGGCGCAGCAGGATTGGCGACTACCCGAACGGGCGCATAATGAATATTTACAAATTCTGACCGAGCTTGGCATTGTCGGCGGAATATTTTTTTCGTGTTTTATTTTCGGCATTTTCAAGCTCGGCTTCGGTGAAATCAAAAAACTTAAAACCGACCGATATAATATCCTGACTCATTCAGCCGCCGCAGGAATCGCCGCTTTTTTGGTCAGCTCGTTTTTTAGCTCGTTCTCGTTCCGATTGATGCAAAACGGGTTGGTATTTTTCTTTCTGCTGGCAATTTTACTGAGAAAACACTTTCAGAAAAAAGCCGCAGAAAAGAGCGTTCAACTCTATCTTCCGCGACAAGCAAAGCTCGCTTTTGCTTCAATTGCGCTCGCGTTGTGTTTGTCATTAACAGTCTTTTCCGCGCTGAAAGCCGCGAGCCAGTTTTATGTTTATCAAGGCGAACGGCAAACGGATTTTGAAACGGCTCAAATTTACTTTGAAAATGCCGCAATGCTCGATCCGGCAAATGCCTCAGCCCATTTATCCTATGGACTTCGATTACTGAACGAAAATCGTTATCGGGAATCAGCCGCGCAACTGCGCGAAGCCGTTGATAAAGGGATTAACACAACCGTTTCTTATTCGTATCTGATTTCGGCTCAAACTTTATCGAACGACCTCGAACAAGCTGAAAAAACAAACGCCGAAGCGGTTCGGATTTTTCCTTATTCGGTATTTATGCGAGTTCGCTACGCATCTTTGCTCGAAAAACTTCACTTAGAAGACGAATCTGTGAAACAATACGAATCGGCTCGCGAGCTTGACAAAAAACAAGCTGAAACCTGGCGGCTGTTAATAAACGACGGAGCTTTTGCGGCAAGCCAAAGAGCGAGAACCGACAAAGAAATTCTAAATTTAATGGAGCTTTATCCCGCGCCCGCGCTTTACGCAATTTTAACCGAGCGCGAAATTCTCTATCCCGACGAAAAATCCAAATTTAATTTTGGTAAATAGAGATTTGTTTTCTGAAGAGGCAACAGATGATTGAACAAACCGCTATTCAAGAAAATCTGTCAATTGCAGCACAAAACAAAAGACCTTTCGAGAGTTTAACGAAAATCGCCGCTATCGCCCGCAACGCTTTCCGCGAAGCCGTCCGCGACCGCGTGCTTTACAATCTCGTTTTGTTTGTTTTGCTCATTACAGCGGCGGCGATTTTTCTCGGCGAAATGACAGCCGGACAGGAAGCGCGCGTCATTACCAATCTGGGTTTAACCGCGATGCTGGTGTTTGGCGCTTTTATCTCGATTTTCGTCGGCATCGGGCTGGTTTCCAAAGAAATCGAAAAACGCACCGTGTTTGCGATTTTCGCCAAACCCGTCGGGCGCGGCGAATTTCTGGTCGGAAAATATCTCGGATTGTGTTTGACGCTCGCCGTTAACATCATCGTGATGGGCGCGGGACTTTCGCTCGCGCTCTTTTATGTCGGCGGCGCATCGCTCGCCGTTTCGATTTGGAGCGCCGTTTTTTTGATTTTCCTCGAACTGACGATTTTAACTGCGGTTGCAATCCTCTTCTCTTCTTTCTCGTCGCCCGCGCTTTCGGCTCTGCTCACGTTTTTTGTTTTCGTCATCGGACATTCGAGCGCCGCGCTCAAAGATATGGCGGAAAATCTCGGCACGGCTGCGGCGCAATTTTTCTTCAACGCGCTCTATTACGTCCTGCCGAATCTCGCGCATTTTAGCTTTGTCACCGCCGCCGCGAACGGCAAAACGCCGACGGCAAATCACGTTTTCGGAGCAACGCTTTACGCCGTCGTTTACGTTTCGATTCTGCTCGCCGCGTCCGTGCTGATTTTCAGCCGCAGAAATTTTAAATGAGTTTCTTCGTCGTTCGTTGTTCGTTGCAAAAAGCAATCAACAACGAACGACGAACAACGAACGACGAACAATGACAAAGCAACTCTGGCTTTTCGCAATTTTGATTTTCGGTTTTCCGGCTATTTTCGGTTTGAGCCGTTTTCTGGAAGCGAATAAACCTGAACTTCCTGCTGAAACTCTCGAACAGGATTTGGCTTTTAGCGGCGCGACTCTGAAAAAGGCTTCGCTCGGTTTTGAAGGTCTAATTGCCGATTATTACTGGATGAACGCTTTGCAATACGTCGGCGGCAAGTTGATCGAAAGCAAAGGCAAAGTCCAGCTCGACGATTTGCGCCCGCTTAATCCGCGCCTGCTTTATCCGTACATTGATACGGCGACAACTCTCGACCCTGAATTTTCCGCGGTTTACGCTTACGGCTCGGCGGTTCTGCCCGCCGTTGATTCGGAACAAGCCGTTAGAATCAGCGAAAAAGGCATCGCCGCGCAGCCGGAAAATTGGCGGATGTATCACAATCTAGGATTTATTTACTGGCAGCTCGGAGATTACAAAAAAGCCGCCGAAATCTACGACGCCGGATCAACAAAACCCGACGCGCCCGCGTGGATGCGGCAGATGAGCGCAAAATTGCAAGCCGAAGGCGGCAGCCGCAATACGGCGCGCGAGATTTATCTGCAAATTTACGAATCGGCAGAAGATGAACAAACCCGCGAACTAGCGGTCAAACGCTTGCAGCAACTCGAATCTCTCGATGACCGCGACGCGATTCGCGCCGGACTTGCCGAATTTCAAAACAAAACGAATCGCTGCCCGAACAACTGGCGCGAGGTTTTTCCGGTTTTGAAAAACGTTAAATTTGCCAACGGCGGCGCGCTTCGTTTTGCGCCGGACAATTCGCCGGTTGATTCTTCGGGCGCGGCATATTTGCTCGTTCAAAATGAAGGCAAATGCGAAGTTGATTTGGATCAAAAAAATTCCAAAATTCCTTACAAATAAAAAAATATGGCTGTAATTGAAATCGAAAATTTGACGAAAGATTACGAAATCGGTTTTTGGAAGAAAAAGAAAGTGCGCGCTCTGGACGGTTTGAATCTGTCCGTCGAGCGCGGCGAGATTTTCGGTTTTTTGGGCGGCAACGGCGCGGGCAAAACCACGACTATCAAACTGTTAATGCGACTGATGTTTCCGACCGCCGGAAGCGCCAAAATTTTAGGGCGCGACATTTCGGATGTGAAAATGCACGCGCGAATCGGTTATTTGCCGGAAAATCCTTATTTTTACGATTACCTGACGGCGCGCGAGCTTTTAAATTATTTTGCCGAGCTTTTCGGAATCGAAAAAACGGAAAGAAAACGCCGCGTCGAAGATTTGCTCGATAAAGTCGGTTTGGAAGAAGCGTCGCGGGGCAAACAGCTTCGCAAATTTTCAAAAGGAATGCTCCAGCGCGTCGGGCTGGCGCAAAGTTTGATAAACGAGCCGGAAATTGTTTTTCTGGATGAACCGATGAGCGGTCTCGATCCGGTCGGACGCCGCGAAATCCGCGAATTGATTGCCGATTTAAGAGAAAAAGGCGTCACGGTTTTTATGTCCACGCACATTTTGTCAGACATCGAAGCTCTCTGCGACCGCGTGGCGATTTTGCGAAAAGGAAAACTTGCGGCAACCAGCAAGCTCGATGAATTACTGACGCAATCCGGCGAAACTCAATCGTTTGAAATCACTTTAAACGGAATCTCGCCTGAAGCTCTCGCGCCGATTTTGCAAAATTTAAATCCGGTTTCGCTCGTTCCCACAACGAGCGGCGCGCGCATTCAAATCGAGGAAGAAAGCCAAATCGAAAGTGTTTTAACAGCTTCGCGCAATCTGGGCGGCAAACTGGTTTCCGTCCAGCCGGTTCGCCAATCGCTCGAAGAGCTTTTTGTCCGCGAGACCAAATAAAAAGGGAAGCCGATTCAGCTTCCCTTTTTATTTTACTCTACTTTTAAACCCGTTATCTGCCATTTAAAATTTGCGCGGTCGTCGGTTTTCTCAAAACCGCTCACGACAACCGCAATCGGCATTGTTTTGTTCGGGTCGAGCTTTGGATAATCTGCATTCGGCAAAACAATTGCCGTTTTTTCCCGGACGACTTTTCCATCTTTATCAACAACCGAACCTACGACTTCCAAGCCGGTCAGAGTTTTCCCGGTAAAATTTCGCACCACGCCGATCAGCTTCATTGATAAATCGCCGGATATTGAACGCTGCTCAGTCGTAAAATCTTCGTTTCTATCAACCACAATTTTGCGTTTTAACTCTTCAAACTGCGGTCCTTCACGCAACGCGCCTTCGAGTCTGGGCGTAGAATTCTGCGTCGGCGTCGGCGTCAATAAAAGCCAGACGAGAAGCCCGGCGACAATCAGCGTGCCGATTCCCATAATCGCCAGAAACACCGGATTTTTTTTGTTTTCTTTTAAATTGCCCTGTGTAATCGAATCCATTTCTAAAACCCTCTTTTCCAAGTTTAGACACAAAATATTAGGTTAAAGTTCCCTGCCAAATTAACATAATAATTGAAATTAATGCCAATCAAGATTAAAAAATCTCCGCGTCCTTTGCGATTATCCTTTGCGTTCTTTGCGGTTTAATTCCGAGAAAAATTAACCGCAAAGAACGCGAAGGTTTTTCGCAAAGGACGCGGAGAAGAATTTGATTCTTTACTGTGAATCTCAGCTCTCGATCTGCATAACTGATAATCTCTGAACTTTCGGTTTGATTAAGCGGCGGTTGAAAACATAAAATTTTTGGAATGAATCAACCTGAAATTCTCAAAACCGAAGAAATTTATCGCGGACGGATTTTCAATGTGTCGCTCGCCACCGTCCGCGAAGAAGAAAAAACTTACACGCGCGAGATTATTTCGCATCCGGGCAGCGCCGTGATTGTTCCGATTTTTGCGGACGAAACGGTCGCGCTTGTGCGGCAATATCGCCATCCGGCGCGAAAATATTTGCTGGAAATTCCGGCAGGCTCGCTCGCGCCGGGCGAAGACCCGAAAGCGGGCGCAGAACGTGAATTGGAAGAGGAAATCGGCGTGCGAGCCGCGCGTGTGGAAAAATTAACCGAATTTTACGTTTCGCCCGGTTTTCTGGGCGAAAAAATGCACGTCTATTTGGCAACGGATTTTACAGAATCTCGCCAAAATCTCGAAGACGACGAGCTTCTGCGAGTAGAGCGCGTTCCGCTTCGCGCGTGTGCTGAGCTAATCAAAAACGGCGAGATTGAAGATGCGAAAACGATGATTGGGTTGACGTTTGCCGCCGCGCATCTCGGAATTCAGTTTTTTTGATTTTTTCTGCTAAACTTGCCGCAATTAAATTCGATTCTCCCGCAAAAACATTATGAAAAAATTTGTTTTCCTGTTTCTCCTGATCGCTTTTTCCGCTTTGCTCGCCAACGCGCAGACGATGCCCGCCGGAGTGGACGCAAATTTGTGGCAGCGCGCTCTGAAAATTCACAAACAAGCGATTATTGTTGACGGACACAACGACATTCCCAGCCCGATGGTTGACGAAGATTTCGACATCGGGTCGGATTCGCGCGGAAAAATTCACAAACAAGGCGGAGACCCGTTTCATACCGACATCGCGCGTCTCAAACAATCGGGCTTGACCGGATTTTTCTTTTCGATTTACGTTGACCGGCGCTTTGCCGAACTGCCGGAAAAAGGCTCTGCGCGCCGCGCGCTCGATATGATTGACGCCACTTATCGCGCGGTCGAGCGTTATCCCGACACTTTTCTTTTCTCCACTTCGACTGCCGACATTCGACGCGCAAAAAGAGAAAACAAAATCGCGGCTCTGATGGGAATCGAAGGCGGTCACGCGATTGAAAACTCGCTCTTTGCTCTGAGAAATTTTTACCGCCTCGGCGTGCGCTATATGACGCTGACGCACAACAACACAAATGATTGGGCAGATTCCAACTGGGTTGATCAGGGACGCGAGAAATCGCGTCACAACGGTTTATCGGATTTCGGCAAAGAAGTCGTCCGCGAGATGAACCGCTTGGGAATGCTCGTTGATGTTTCGCATGTCTCGAACAAAACAATGTCCGACGTTTTAGACATCACAAGCGCGCCCGTTATCGCTTCGCATTCGTCGGCACAGGCGCTCGCAATGCATTCGCGCAACATCAACGA
Source organism: Pyrinomonadaceae bacterium (assembly GCA_036400075.1). GTDB lineage: Bacteria > Acidobacteriota > Blastocatellia > Pyrinomonadales > Pyrinomonadaceae > JALZCH01. The sequence continues at coordinate 11,210 of DASWLV010000125.1, read as the reverse complement.
CGATTTGCTTCGACGCATCGGCAAAAACGGCGGCGTTGTGATGGTTAATTTTTATTCGGCTTTTATCAGCCAGAAATATATGGACGACACGCGCGCAAGAGACCAGCGACTGAAACCGGAGCTTGACCGTTTAGACGTGCAATACAAAGACAATCCGCAAACTCTCGCAGCAGAGCGCGAAAAGATTCTCGCCGCCAATCCCGTGCGTCCGCCTTCATACACGGTGATTGTTGATCATATTGATCACATCAGAAAGACAGCTGGAATTGATTCGGTCGGAATCGGTTCGGATTTTGACGGAGTTGACAGCCTGCCCGAAGGAATTACGGGAGTCGAAAGTTTGCCGCTGATAACTTACGAAATGCTGCGGCGCGGTTATTCGGAACAGGATATTCGCAAAGTTTTGGGCGAGAATTTTCTCCGCGCATTTGCTCAGGCGGAACGAGTCGCCAACATTTCAACCCGCAAAATCAGCGGCGACGGCAGTTTGAAACGAATCGGCAAATAAAATACTCCGCCAGCTTGGCTGGCGGAGTATTAAAGCCAAACGTGAATAAAACTCAGGCTGTTACTGCCGGAGCCAACTCGCTCGCGCCTTCAGGGTAAACGCTGATGAATTTGCCCCGCGCGCCTTTGTCTTCAAATTTCACCAAGCCGTCAATCAGCGTGAACAGAGTGTCGTCTTTGCCGCGCCCGACGTTTTTGCCCGGTTTCCATTTCGTGCCGCGCTGACGAGCCAGAATGTTTCCGGCAATCACGCGCTCGCCGCCGAATTTTTTGAGTCCGAGACGCTGCGAATGCGAATCGCGTCCGTTTCGTGATGAACCTACACCTTTTTTATGTGCCATTTTTCAAAACTCCTAAATTTCTAGCCGATAGAATCAATTTTAATTTTAGTATAACCCTGGCGGTGACCTTTGGTGCGTTTGTATTGCTTGCGGCGTTTGAATTTAAAAACGATGATTTTTTCGCCGCGACCGTGGTCGAGAACCGTCGCCGTTACTTTCGCGCCGCCGATGTCTGCGCCCGTCTTTACCGAATCGCCGTCGGCAACCAGTAAAGCTTCAAGCTCGATTTGCTCGCTTTGATTTTTCCCGATTGACGGAACTCTTAAAATTTCGCCCGGTTCGACGCGGAATTGTTTGCCGCCTGTTCTGACAATTGCGTAACTCATTATTGTTTGATTTCCTCCACACGGTGGCAAATTGCTTGCCAGTCGAAAAACTTAGATTTTACGTTCTCAAAACGTTTGTGTCAAATCACTTGGCGCGGAAGACCAGGAAGTACTCGATTCCCTGGGATTTGACGAAATCATAAGTTTCATTCAAGGCAAAACCCGCCTGCTCCATTTCTTTAACGACTTGTGCGCTGTCAATTCCGTGATCGTCGCCTTTTCCGCTGCGGTCAATAATGCCGACGAGCGCGCTTTTTCTTAAAGATTTTTTCAAGTTTTTCATCAAACGAATCGGCGCTCCGATTTCGTGATAAGTTTTCAAAATCAAAACCGCGTCAATTGATTTTTCCGGCAGCAGCGGATCGTCCTCTTTGCCCAAAACGGTTTTGATGTTCGGCAAATTCTCTTTTTTTGCGCGCTCGTTAATGTAGTTTATGTAGTCCTGATTAATTTCAACCGCGTAAACCGCGCCTTTGGTTCGTTTTGCAGCGCGCGTTGTAAACCAGCCGGAGCCTGCACCGATGTCCGCCACGTTCACCGAATCTTTGATTTTTAAAATGTCCATTACCCGCGCGATTTGCAGATTTTCTTCGCGTTTCGGGTCTTCAAAAATCGAAAGCTCGCCCGTGTAAGGTTCGCTCCGCGGGCGATTTATTTCATTGTTCGGCGTCGGAGCCGCAGCGTTGGCATTTTGATTTTGCTCGGCGCGTTTGACCTGCAAGCTCGCCACCGAAGCGCAGCCGACTAACAGCAAAAAAGACAATTCAAGCGCGAGAAGCCGAATGAGATTTGATTTCTTAATTTTCATAGCCGGTTATACAAAGTAATTTTGATATATTTTGGCATGAATCATTAAAATTTGCTCGACGCGCTTTGTCCAACGATTACCCGCCTGTCTCAAATCAAGGCAGAAGCCTTTGTAATGCTTGAGGCGGGTTCGGTTTATAAACCGACGGCACAGGCAAATCCGTGTTCAATCCCCATTGAACCCCGCGCACCAAACTGTTTGAAGAATTGAGAACATACCAAACGCCCTGCCGGAAAACGGCGACATCCGTTTTCCCGTCGCCATCATAATCGCCCGGCGCGGGAGCATCGTCGGCAGCGCCCCAAAATTGTTCGCCGAAATTGGTTGCCGGGTCTTGCGAACGATACCAAGCCCCCGCGCTCGGTCGGAAAACAGCTATATTGGCGCGACCGTCGCCGTCGTAGTCAGCCGAAACCGGCAAGTCTTCGCCGTTTCCGAATTGCAAAACCAGCGAGCGATTGTTGCTGCTGTAACGAATAAAATAAATGCTCGGTTCGGTTGGCAAAGGTCCGGCGCGGTAGAGAGCGAAATCGGTTTTCCCGTCGCCGTCGTAATCCGCAGCTACGGGGGCGTCGGAAGCTGCGCCGAATTGCTGCGCGATTATGCCGCCCGACGAGTTTTGCAGCACGTACCAAGTCGCCTGCGAAGGTCGGAAAACGGCAAAGTCACCCAGCCCGTCTCCATCGTAATCTCCGGGCGCCGCAACGTCGCCCGCAGTTCCCCAATTCACGGCTCGCATCGTATTGGTCGTGCTGTTTAAAACAAACCAAAAACCTTGTCGAAACACGGCGATGTCGGTTTTATGGTCACCGTCGTAATCGGCTGCGACAATTCGGTCTGTGCCGAGACCGAATTGAACTCCCGTTGCGGCGCCATCCGAGCTGCGAAGAATGTACCAGGCAGCGTTTGACGGGCGAAAAACGGAAAAATCCGTTTTTCCGTCGCCGTCAAAATCAAATGGCGTGTTTACCGGACGACGCGCTTGAAGAATTGTGACCGTGTGATTGCCGATGGTAATCGTTCCGGTGCGCGAAGCGTTTGTGTTATTCGGGGCAACGGTGTAAGCGATGTTGCCGTTTCCGCTGCCGCCGTTTGAGTTTATTGTAATCCAACCGACGCTGCTGCTCGCCGTCCAATTGCACGAAGCGCCAGCTAAAACAGCAATGTTGTTGGCTGCGCCGCCAAACGGAGCGTATTGAGAATCGGCGCTTAAAGCGTAAGGGCAGCCCGCACCAGCCGCCTGCGTAACGGTCAAAGTTCTGCCTCCGATGGTAATAACTCCGGTTCTGGAGACGTTTGTGCCGTTTGGCGCAACCGCAAAAGTTACGACGCTCGCTCCGAAAACGCCATTCGGATGCGAAGTTACTCTGAGCCAATCGGCGTTGCTCGAAACAGTCCAATAACAAGCGTCGGTTGCCGTCACATTAACGCTGCCCAAGCCGCCGCCCGCCGAAAAAGATTGCGTTTCCTGTCCGAGCGCAAACGGACAGCCCGAAATCTGCTGAATCGTAAACGTCTGCGTAACATTGTTGTTTGAAACGGTAATCGAGCCGGTTCGCGGGTCGCTCGTGTTTAGCAAAACCGTAAAATTAATTGTCCCGCTCCCCGCGCCGCCGCTCGTTTCCGAAGCGACGGTCACAACATTCGCGGCTTGTGACCTCGCCGTCCAATCGCACCCGGCGGGAGTTGAAACCGCAAAGCTCCCGACGCCGCCGGTTTGCGGAAAACTTTGAATTGTCGGGTTGATTGTCAACGGGCAGGCAGTCGTCGAAGTATTAATCGCCAGGCTCCATCCGCCCGCTAAAACGCCCGCATTTCCGGCAGAATCGTCAACCAGATACAAGCTCCAGGCTCCGTTCGGGTTGATTCCGTTAAAAGCCGACAGATTCGCGCCCGTCGGATTGCCGGAAGGCGCGGGAAGCGGGAAAGAATCTCCGCCGCCGATGTTTGTCGGCTTAAAAGCGCCGGAAACAATCTGTCCTTCGTCGGGTAAAAGGCTCGCTGCCGCATCATCGAAAATCAGAGATACGTTATCAACCGCATTGTTTCCGCCGACATCCGACATCAAAACGACGCTGCGACCGCCGGGAGCGACGAGCAGCAAATCCAAATCGTCCGGCGCAGTGTGAGTTAAATTATTAAGCAGAACTCTGACGCCCGTAACCGTTCCGGTTTGTCCCGCAACGTTAATGCTCAACGGATAAACGGACGCCGCGCCGGAATCCGGGATGTTGATTGGAGTCGTATTTTGCGCCGTGACGCCGTTGCTTATTGTCAGACTCCAGCCGCTGAAGATGATTCCCGCGTCCTGTCCCGAATCGTCAACCACGAACAAATTCCACGTTCCGTTTGGATTTGAGACGGTAAAATGCGTCAAAGCATTCCCGGAAGGCTGCGCGGGCGCGGGAAGCGGGAAATTATCGTTCGTCCCAAAATTTGTTGTTTTATAAGTTCCCGATTCTATCAATCCCGAATCCGGCAGCTCGGACGCAGCCCAATCATCAAAAGTCAGCACAGTTCCGGTAATGTTAAAGCCGCCGCCGACATCTGACATCAAAACAACGCTTCGCCCGTCCGGCGCGACGAGCAAAACATCAACATCATCGGGAAAGCTGTGACCGTAATTGTTGAGACTGACCGTCAGCTTTTCGATTCTTCCGGGCACGCCGGAAACGTTAATGCTCGATGGATAAGGATTGGCAATAGTCGCGTCGTTAATGGCGATGGGCGTCGAATTTGAAAATGTAAACGCGCCGTCGGAAGCCGTTGAATCGCTTTGTTCGGCTGTAGCTCGATTGTAATTTTCCGCTGCCGCGCCGCTTATCAAAACGGTAGTCGCAAACAGAGCTAGTATAAATGCGCTTTTATAAAATAAACCTTTGAACATAATTGCCTTTTCGAGATGCGAGCGTTATCGGATAGTGTAGGCTCATCCATTTCAACGCGAATTAGCGGGTAAAGTCAAAACCGAAGCCCAATTCGAGGAATTAATTCAACTTTTATAAAACATTTTCAAAAAGCTGATAATTAGCCGCAACTATCAACTATGCACTGTCAACTATCAACTGTCTTGCAGGGAAACAAAGGTATTTTGCAAAAACAGTTGATAGTTGACAGTCTATAGTTGATAGTTTGTCTTTTTCATTTGTGAAGTATTTTTTTCAAATTCCCCTTTAATCTGAGGCTTTACTCTGCTTTCAATGAGAACAGCCTAATAATTTAAGGGCTTTGATTGAAATCTTTGAACTCTGAACTTTAGAGATGATATTTTTAACTAACAATGAGTGAAATAACTTTTCCATGGTGGGCTTGGACGGGCTTTGCCGTTTTTATTTTGGCAATGCTGGCAATTGATCTCGGACTTTTTAACCGCAAGGCGCACGCGCCGACTTATAAAGAAACCGTCGGTTGGAGCATAGCCTGGATTTCGCTGGCTTTGATTTTCAACGTTTTGATTTATTTTTATGGGCTGGAATATTTCGCCGCCGACGCCAACGGTGCGGCAAAGGCTTGGGATATTGCGCTCAAATTTTTAACGGGTTATCTGATTGAGCTTTCGCTTTCGGTTGATAATTTGTTCGTTTTTCTGCTGATTTTTTCTTATTTTAAAGTTCCGAAAATCTACCAGCACCGGGTGCTTTTTTGGGGCGTGATGGGCGCGCTGGTAATGAGAATTGTGATGATTTTCATCGGCGCGGAATTGATCGAGCGTTTTCACTGGATTATTTATATTTTCGGCGCGTTTCTGGTTTACACCGGAATCAAAATGTTCAAGGAGGAGGAAACGCAAATCGAGCCGGACAAAAATCCGGTCGTCCGCTTTGTTCAGCGTTTTATTCCGATTACGCATCATTACGACGGAGATAAATTTTTTACGGTGCAGGACGGCAAGACCGTCGGGACGCTGCTGTTTCTGGTTTTAGTCGTCGTCGAAGTAACGGATTTGGTTTTCGCGGTTGATTCGATTCCGGCGATTTTCGGCATCACGACCGACCGTTTTATCGTTTATACGTCAAACGTTTTTGCGATTTTAGGTTTGCGAACGTTTTTCTTTTTGTTGATGAGCGTGATCGAAAAATTTCATTATTTGCGCGCCGGTCTGGCGTTTGTCTTAACGTTTATCGGAATTAAAATGCTGCTGCCGATGCTCGGCGACAGCGCGGCTTATTTGCTCAACCAAGCCGGAAATCCGCAGCTTGCCGAAACCGTCAAACATTACGACCATATTCCGACCAACGTTTCCCTGATTGTCGTCGCGTCGGCGCTCGCGCTTTCAGTGATTTTGTCGCTCATCTTTCCGCAGGAGCGAAAAGAAAAAATCGGCGGTTACGAAACCGACATCGAAGACGATTACGATTTTAGCGATTACAACAGCAAGGACGAGACGAATCAAAAATAATATTTTCGATCTTTTAAATGCACGACCATTCGCACCATCATCATTCGGAGAGAGACACCCGGCGAGTTAAATTGGCGCTGCTGCTGACGTGCATTTATATGATTGCCGAAGCCGTCGGCGGTTATCTGACCAATTCGCTTGCGCTAATCGCCGACGCCGGTCATATGTTGACCGACGCAGCCGCTTTAACGCTGACGCTGACGGCGTTCTGGTTCGCCTCGCGCCCGGCGAATCCGCGTAAAACTTACGGTTATTATCGCCTCGAAATTCTCGCCGCGTTTATCAACGGCATCGCGTTGGTTTTAATTTCGCTCTGGATTTTTTATGAAGCTTATGAACGCTTTTTCGCGCCCGCCGAGATCAAAAGCGCTCAAATGATTGCCGTCGCCACGGGCGGTCTGGCGACAAATCTGATTTGCGCTTATCTCTTGCACGGTGCGCACGAACACGATTTGAATATGCGCGGAGCCTGGCTGCACGTCGTCTCGGACGCGCTCGGCTCGGTCGCGGCGATTGCGGCGGGCGTGCTGATTCTCGTTTTCGGCTGGTCTGCGGCTGATTCTCTTTCAAGCGCGCTGATTGCTTTAATAATTATTTTCGGTTCGTGGCGGTTGATTCGGGAATCGGTCAACGTCCTGCTGGAAGGCACACCGTCGCACATCAATCTCACCGCGCTCGAAGCGGCAATGCTCGAAACCGAAGGCGTTCAAGCCGTCCACGATTTGCACGTCTGGACGATTACTTCCGGGCGCGAAGCCTTAAGCGCCCACGTCGTTCACAACGAAATAGCATCGGCAAACGCGGTTTTACGCAGCTTGCAGCGCGAAATCACAGAGCGTTTCGGAATCTCGCATCTGACAATTCAAATGGAAACGCCGGAAACCGAGCAAAATCCCTGCCCGGAGGATACGGATTGTTTTCAATCGGATGTTTCCCAAGCAGTGAAAGCCAAAATCGCTTTTAATCGCTAACGATTATAACGGTCTCGCCGCCCATTGTGAGATTGGTTTTCGCCCGGCTGGACGAGCCTTTCGATTGCCGCGTTGAATTTCCCCTGCTCATCGAAAAGCGGATAAAGCTGCAAATCCGGGGCGAGAAAAGCCGCGCGTAATTCGACGGGACGTGCGCCGGGGCGTGAAACGACGCGCACTTTTGAACCGCGCACTTCTTCGATCCACGAAGCAAATTCTTCAGCGTTGCCGATTGTAGCCGAAAGCAGCAGCAGGCGGATGCGCGGAGGGCTTAAGATAATCGCTTCTTCCCAAACGTGACCGCGTTCCTCGTCCGCCAGATAATGTGCTTCGTCCAGAATCACCAAATCCGTGCGGACGGTTTCGCCGCGCCGCAGAGCGTCAAACAATTGATTGCGATAAATTTCGGTTGTCCCGACAATCAATGGCGCTTCGGCATTTTCTTTGCGGTCGCCGGTTAAAATTCCGACTGTTTCCTCGCCGAACTCTTGGGAAAATTCTTCGTATTTTGAATTGGTGAGTGCTTTGAGCGGAGTTGTGTACCAGGTTCTTTTTCCGGCTTCGAGAAGGCGGCGAATTTCTTCGCGCGCAATCCATGTTTTTCCGCTGCCGGTCGGTGCGGTGACCAAAACGTCTTCGGTTTCGATTGCCGCGAGAGCTTCGAGCTGAAACGGGTCAGGCACAAACGGTTTTCGGTCGGGCGTGCCGATTCCGGCGAGAAGGCGTTCGACCGCGCGGGCGTTTGAAACCGTTTGCGAGCCGGATTGTTGATAAGTTTGTGAGCTGTTTGCCGCAAGTTTCGGCTTGCTGGCGCGTTCAGTTCGACGGTTGCGAAAACGCGAAACGTCTTTTGTTTTCCCTTTTTGCTCCGAATTTCGTTTGTCGCGGCTGTAACGTGGCATACAACTCTATGATAACCGAGAATTAAAAATTGAGAACTGGGAATTGAAAATTCTTACTTTTTCATTCTCAATTCCCAATTAAAAAGTGTTATCCTGTGTAATTTGAGTCGCAACTTGCGGGCGCGACTTTGCGTCTAAAGAGCGGCGATTCAAGCATTAATATTTATATTCACTTTTATGACCGAACAACAGCTTTTTGCCAATTACGAATTAGATAACAGCAAGTGGCTGGCAATTATTTTAAAATTTTTGGGCGGCTCGCTCGTTCTGCATCTCGTTTTTCTTTTATCGGCAGTTTACGTTCCGGTGGTGCGCGATGCTTTTTATGTCGCGATGCTGTTTTCCAATTCCGATTTGAAAACGGCAAATAAAGATTACACGCTCGACGAGATTGGCGATGTAACGATGATCAATCTCGCCGACCCGAACCGTTTTCGTTATCCCGAAGGTTATTTCAACACCGGCGAATATGTCGAAAACCCGATGGATCCGACCATTATGGCTGTCAATGGAGATCCGTCGTTAAGCGGCACGATAACTGCTCCGCCGATTTTTGATCCGGCTGTGCCTGCGCCGACTCCTTTTCCGACGCCGGTTATTACAACTCCGCCGCCTTCGGTTTCCGGTTTTCCTTCGGTAAACACGCCGCCCGTAGCGCGCAGCAGAAATCGCCGCCGGACAAATCTGCCGCCCGCGCCGACGCCGATTCCGGGCGCGAAAATGGATACTTTAACGGCTGATGTTAATGAGAACGCCGTGCCGAAGAAACCCGACGCCAATGCGCAAGCGAAAGCGACGCCGAACAAAGACCCGCAAACTTTGTTGAGCGAGGACGAAATTAACAAAAAACCTTTGATTGATTTCGGCGTCAAAGTTGACCAATTGCAAAAGGAAAAGAAAATTGATTTAAATCAACCTTTTGCCGTCACGATTGAAGGCGAGTTGGAAAAAGGCGGCAAGCTGGTCGCGCCGAATGTGACGAAAAAGGACGGCGATCAGCAATTAGTTGAGCTGACGAAAGAGTTAATTGCAGTTTTAAACGCGAGCGGCATTTTGAAAACTTTGAGCGATGTGGCGCTCAAAGACAGTCCGAGCCAAAAGCATAAAATTAAATTCGATTTGAACAACGACCAGACAAATTTAGCGGTCAATATCACTTTCGAGTTGGCTAATGCCGAAGTTGCGTATAGAATTCAAAGTGGGGTTAATGCGCTGATTGCGTTGAACAAAATGCAGCGCAAAGATAAAATCGAAGGTCAGATTTTGCAAAACGTCCACGCCACAAGTGACGGCAATCGTATTGTTTTCAAAACCTTAATGCCGCGTCAGGACGCGCAAAAGTTGATTCAAGACCAATTGTCCGCTGCCGTCAAAGGACAGCAAGAGGCGGCGAAACAGTAACTTTTTTATTAGACCGAGAATGACCAACAAACTGCACAATCGAACACTTTTTGTCGCCGCGCTCTCGGTCTATCTCGGCTTGCTGATCGCCGGAGCGCCGCCGCAGGTTTTAGCGCAAACTTCAAAAACGATTAATAATGCGGAACGAGTTGTCGTTCCGCAAAAGGATTTTCAATCTTTAAATCACGTCAACAAAAACGGTGATTCTTCGGGGCGCAGTTTAGGCGAAGCCTTTGAACAGTTTTTCAAAGGTATAGAAAACGATGCGGTTATAAAATCACTTTTATCGAACCCTGATCTTGAGCTTCAATCCAGAGCTTCGCGCGCGTACTACATTGAAGATTTTCCGCTGCCGATTTATTTATCAGTAAATTCCAAAAATATCGAGAAATTGGACGAAGCCCTGATAGCAGGTCTCATCCGCAACTCATTTCATTTCAATTTAGCAGAAAGCGCAGATAAGTTAGTTTTAATTTCCGTTAACGAAGTTGACTTTCGCATCACCCAAAATGAAATTGTTTTAAGAACATCCACAATCTGGGGAATTGAAAATCAACCTAAAGTCGGCGGATTTGCAAACAATTTGCGAAGCCTTTATGAGCGCAAAGCAAATTCGGAATCGGAGATTGAGCGTTTAATTTATTCAAACACGGAAATTTCCGTCAGCAAAGATCAAATTTTCGTCGTCACTCGTTTGCCCCGCGCGGCTCTCGATCCGCATTTAAAGGCGGACGAGAAGGCAAATTGAGTTTGGGCTTTTCTGCGAAAAATTCCATTCAACAAAAGCCGCGCATCTTTCATCTAATTTACTTCCCGTAAAGCCAAATTTTTAATCAGTCGCATTTCGAGCAATGCTGTGTGCGCCGGCGCGTTTTATTTTTCGCGTTTTTAATAAAAATAACGCACAGATTTTCAGAGGATTTATATGAGTTCAATTGACAAAGTTTTAACTAAAATTTTCGGCAGCAGCAACGAACGCTTTTTGAAAGCCATTCAGCCGACCATTCAACAAATCAACGCTCTTGAGCCTTCGATCAAAGCGCTGTCGGACGATGAATTACAGGCGAAAACCGCCGAGTTTAAAGAGCGCGTCGCCCGCGCCGTCGAAGGAATCGAGGACAAAGACAAACGCAGAGCGCGCGAGCAGGAAATCTTAAACGAGATTTTGCCCGAAGCGTTTGCCGTCGTCCGCGAGGCTTCGGTTCGGACAATCGGTTTGCGGCATTTTGACGTTCAGCTTATCGGCGGACTCGTTTTGCATCAAGGCAAAATCGCCGAGATGAAAACCGGCGAAGGTCAAACGCTCGTTTCGACTTTGCCCGCGTATCTTAATGCTCTGACGGGGCGCGGCGTTCACATCGTCACCGTTAACGATTATCTCGCTTCGCGTGACGCCGAATGGATGGGCAAAATTCACAAATTTTTGGGTTTGACGGTCGGCGTCATTCAAAACGATTTGAACGATTTCGAGCGCAAAGAAGCCTACAATTCCGACATCACTTACGGAACGAACAACGAATTCGGCTTCGATTATCTGCGCGACAATATGAAATTC